>JAPKBZ010000118.1 GCA_028823175.1 Myxococcota bacterium | reverse complement strand
CCACAGTTCAGGCCACAGTTCGGGGCGCTGTTCTACCCGCAGTTCAGGCCGCAGTAGCCTGGGCGGGGCCGCCGATTGCCGCGAGTTCCTTGCGCGTCGATCCCTCGAAGCGCGGGCCCTTTTCGGCGGGGTGCGCGACCCCGACGCCGGTGCGCTGGGATGCCGTCCGCGGCTAGCTCGTAAACGGGTCGCTGACCTTGATGATCTCGTCCCGGCCGGGGCCCACAGAAACGAACGCGGCGGGCACATCCACCAACGCCTCGATGCGGTCGACGTAGCGCCGGGCGTTGTCCGGGAGGTCCTCCATGCGGCGAACGCCACGGATATCCTCTTCCCAGCCCGCCAGGGTTTCGTAGACGGGCTCGGCCCGCACGACTTCCTCGAGGGTCATGGGGAAATCCTCGGTCACCTTGCCGTCGATCTTGTAGCCCGTGGCCACGGGCAGGTCGCCCAGGCCGCTCAGCACGTCGAGCTTGTTGAGCGCCAGGTCGGTCAGGCCGTTGACCGTTACCGCCTCGCGCAGGAGCACGGCGTCGAACCAACCGCAGCGGCGCGGCCGCCCGGTGGTGGCGCCGACCTCGGCGCCCGCCTGGCGCAAGTTTTCCCCGCGCTCGCCCTCGTCCTCGGTGGGAAAGGGCCCAGCGCCGACCCGGGTCGTGTAAGCCTTGGTGATCCCGATCACCTTGTCGATGCGGGTCGGGCCCACGCCGGATCCCGTGCACACCGCGCCGGCCACGCAATTCGAAGAGGTTACGAAGGGATAGGTGCCGTGGTCGATGTCCAGGAAGGTTCCCTGGGCGCCCTCAAAGAGCACGCTCTTGCCCGCGCGTAGGCCGCGATCGAGGATCCGGCCCGTGTGATCCACGTAGGGCTCGAGGCGCTTGCCCCATTCGGTCACCTTGATGAACAGCGCGTCCACGTCGATGGGCTCGCCGCCGTGGTATTGGGCGAGTTCGAAATTGCGACTGTCCGCCGCCTTCTCGAGTTTTTCGCGCAGGCTCTCCGGGGTCAACAGGTCGGCCACCCGCACGCCTCGGCGCGCCACTTTGTCCTCGTAGGCCGGGCCGATGCCCCGGCCCGTGGTGCCGATACTCGCTTTTCCCGCCGCCGCTTCCCGGGCCTTGTCCAGGGCCTGGTGCCAGGGCAGGATCACGTGGGCACGGCCGGATACGCGTAGGCGCGAGGGATCGCGCAGTACGCCTCGGGCGATCAAAGCATCGATCTCACCGAGCAGAGCTGCCGGGTCCACCACCACACCGGGACCGATCAGGTTGACGCTGCCCTCGTGGAGGATGCCCGAGGGCACCACGTGGAGCACCGTCGTCTCGCCATCGACCACCAGGGTGTGGCCTGCATTATTGCCGCCCTGAAAACGTGCGATCAGATCCGCGCGCGGCGCTAGCCAGTCGATGATCTTGCCCTTGCCTTCGTCGCCCCATTGGGCGCCTACGCCAACTACTGTAGTCATTTTAGAGCTCCAACAATTTGGCTGTAATCATGTGGGGAACGTTCTGCAGCTGTTCCATCACCGATTCAGGGGGAATGGAGTCGACGTTCACCAGCATGGCGGCCTCTTCGCGCTCGGCCACCAAACCGAGCTGCATGCGCGAGATATTGATACCCGCCTCGCCGAGGATCGAACCGACCGTCCCCACCACGCCCGCCTGGTCGTGATTGTGGAGCAGCAGGGTCGGGCCCTCGGGAATCGCCTCGAGCATAAAATCGTCGACGCGCACGATTCGCGGCTGGTTGCCGTGAAAAATTGCGCCCTCGATCAGACGCACTTCGGCGCCCCTTGTGCGCACACTGATGGAGCTCGCGAAATCCACCGGCTTGCGCACCTTGCTCTCGATCAGCTTGATGCCCATCTCCTGGGCGATGCCCGGGGCGTTCACCATGTTGACGTTGGCCTGGCTGCGCTCGAGCAAGCCTCGCAGCACCGCGATGGTGATGGGCGCCACGTTGATCTCGGCGATATCGCCCGCGTACTCCACTTCGACCTGCTCGATGGCGCTATCGACCAACTGCCCCTGGAAGCGGCCGAGCTTCTCGCCGAGTTCCAAGTAGGGGCCAACCTCGGCCATCATCTCCGGCGAAATCGAGGGGACATTGATGGAGTTGCGCACCACGCCGTCGAGCAAGAAATCCCGCACCTGCTCGGCCACGGCTACCGAGACATTGACCTGCGCCTGCTCGGTAGAAGCACCGAGATGCGGCGTGCAGATCACCCGGGGATGGCCCAGCAGGGGATGATCCGCCGGCGGCGGCTCCTCTACGAACACGTCTAGGCCCGCACCGCCAACCTGCCCCGAATCCAGCGCCGCGTAGAGATCGGCTTCATCGACGATGCCGCCTCGGGCCGCGTTGATCACCAACACGCCGGGCTTGCACTTGGCGAAGGCCGCGGCGTTCAGAATCCCGGTGGTGTCCTTGGTCTTGGGCACGTGCACCGTGATGACATCGGCTCTGGAGAGCAATTCGTCCATCTCTACCTGCTCGACGTCCATGCGCGCGGCGGCTTCCGGGGTCAGGAAGGGATCGGCCACGATCACCCGCATGCCCAGGCCCCGGGCCCGGCTCACCACGATGCGGCCGATATTTCCCGCGCCGATCACGCCCAGGGTACGGTTAAAAATCTCCATGCCCTGGAATTTCTTCTTCTCCCACTTGCCCGCCTTGAGCGAGGCGGTGGCCTGGGGAATATGCCGGGCCAGGGAAATCATCAGCGCTAGGGCGTGCTCGGCGGTGGTGATATTATTGCCCTCGGGCGTGTTGACCACCACGATGCCCCGGGCCGTGGCCGCGGACACATCGACGTTGTCGACTCCGATCCCCGCCCGGCCGATCACCTTGAGCTTGTCCGCACGGGCGATCACGTCGGCGGTCACCTTGGTTCCGCTGCGAATCACCAAGCCCTCGACGTCGCCGATGAGTTCGAGCAACTCGTCGGGGCTCGCCCCCGGGCGCTCGATCACCTCGAGACCGCTGGCCTGGTTGAGTACCTCGACACCCTGGGGCGCGAGCGAATCCGATACGAGGACCTTGGTCAACTCGTTTCTCCTCGGGCCCTACGGCCCTTCGTGCTTCTTCTATATTTCGAGTGGCGGCCGAATCCAGGTCTGAGCGTTTTTTCGGGCGCCGTGCGTGCGGCCCCAATTTGGGGCGACTCTCCCCGGGGACGACGATGTCGCCCGCTCAACGCGTGCCCTTCGGTGGGCATGGCACCGAGGTCCCCGAATTCGGCCGATCGGCCGGCCCGGAGCTAAGGCCTCGCGTTTACAAGGAAAACCTGCAGCGGAGCCATGTTGCCGAAGCCCCGGGAGGGTGTCAACGGTGAGCCCCTGCTCGGCCTGGCCAGGCCCCCGGGCAAATTCGACGAATTATCCCGCCGGCGGCTGATCCGCCCGGCTGATCAAGCTAGCCTGCCCCTGTAAGACCCCAGCCCCGGCGGCCCGCCGCCGCCTGGCCCGCCTGACCAGCCCCTCTTCTCAAGCCCTCTTCTCTCAAGCGCTTCTCTCAAGCCCCTCTTCCAAGCCCCTCTTCTCAAACGCTTCTTCTCAAGCCCCTCTCAAGCCCCTCTTCTCAAGCCGCCTGCTTCGGCCCTCGCGCCGGCCCAACCGCCGCTTCAGCTCGCGTCTCGAAAGGTCTCCAGCCCTTGGCCAGCCCGCTCGAATCCCTCCAGATCCAGCCCCGGGGCGCCCTCGATGCCCGGGTGCGGGTGCCTGGCTCCAAGAGCCTGACCAACCGCGCCCTCCTCATCGCGGCCCTGGCCAGCGGTGAGTCCACCCTGGCCGGCCCTCTGGCTAGCGATGACACCGAGGTAATGCGCGATGCCCTAACCGCCCTGGGCGCGGGGCTCGACACCCGGGGCGATCCCTGGGCAGTCTCGGGCACCAGCGGCCAACTGAAGGCCCCGGACGGCCCCCTCTATGTCCGGAACTCGGGAACAACGGCGCGCTTCCTCACCGCGGCGGCCTGCCTGGCCCCGGGGCCGGTGGTGATCGACGGCGACACCCGCATGCGCGAGCGGCCCATCGGCCAACTCGTCGAAGCCCTGACGAGCCTCGGCGCCGGGCTCGCCATTCAGGGCCAAAACGGCTGCCCCCCCGTGCGCATCGAGGGCGGCGGCCTGCCCGGAGGGCCGGGCCTCATCGACGGCCGCCAGTCGAGCCAATTCACCTCGGCGGTGTTGCTCTCCGCTCCCTATGCCGCAAAGGACGTAGAGCTCTCCTTCATCGAGGGCGAACTCGTCTCGCGCCCTTACGTCGACAGCACCCTCGAGATCATGCGTGATTTTGGGGCCGACGTGGGCTGGGTCGAGGACGGCGACCCCAAACTCGGCGACCAGATCCGGGTGCGCGCGGGCATTCCCTACCGGGCCCGCCCCTACGCCATCGAACCCGACGCCTCGTCGGCCGCCTACCCTTTCTGCGCCGCCGCCATCGCCGGGGGCTCGGTGAGCGTCGACGGCATTCCGCCCAATTCGCTCCAGGCCGATTTTCAGCTCCTGGGTCTGCTCAAGCAGATGGGCTGCGAAGTGGTTCGCCACGCCGACCGAGTCGAGGTCCGCGGCCCCGACGGCCCCCTACGAAGCCTCGGCGAAGTGGATATGAACGCCTTTCCCGACGCGGTGCTCGCCTACGCCGTGGTCGCTCTCTTCGCCGACGGACCCACCCGCATCAAAAATGTCTGGAACCTTCGTATCAAGGAGACCGATCGCCTAGCCGCCCTGGAAACCGAGCTGCGCAAGCTCGGCGCCCGAGCCGACGCCGATCGCGATTCCCTCTACATCCAGCCCGGCCCGCTCCGCGGCGCCGAGATCGACACCTACGGCGACCATCGCATCGCCATGGCTTTCTCCCTGGTCGGCCTACGCGTACCCGGGGTGGTGATCCGCGACCCGGGCTGCGTGAGCAAGACCTGGCCCCGGTACTTCGACGTCTTCCAGGCACTCTAGGAGCCGGCCCTCCCCCATGGCCCAAGCCGAACCCCCGCCCCGCGATCCCTCCTTGGCCGGTCCGCCCAAATCGGGCAGCCCGGGCGTGCGCATCGAGACCCAGGGGCTCGGCCGACGCTTCGGACCCCACGTGGCCCTGGAAAGTCTCAGCCTAAGCGTCGAACCCGGCGAGAGTTTTGGGCTGCTCGGCGCCAACGGCGCGGGCAAGACGACTTTCATTCGGCTGCTCACGGGCTTTCTACTGCCGAGCAGCGGGTGGGTCCGGGTCGACGGCCTCTCCCCCAGCGACCGGGCGCGCCAGGTTCAGGCACGCATCGGCTACGTGCCCGAGACCCCGCGCCTCTACCCCGAGCTCCGGGTGCGCGCCTTCCTGGGCTTCGCGGCGGGGCTGCGCGGGCTGTCCGGGGGCTCCCGGCGACAGGCGGTCAGCGAGGCCCTGACCCGCTTTCGCCTCGAATCTGTCGAAGGTCGGCTCATCGGCCACCTCTCCAAGGGCTACCGCCAACGGGTCTCCCTGGCCCAGGCCTTTATGCACGGCCCCGGCCTGCTGATCGTCGACGAACCGACCAGCGGCCTCGACCCCCTTCAGCGCGAAGAGATCCGCGAAGTGCTCGCCGGGCTCGCGGGCCGCTGCACCCTGCTGCTCTGCACCCACGACCTCGACGAGGCCCGGCGCCTCACCTCCCGCAGCGCCGTTCTGCGCCGGGGCGCGCTGGTCGCCCTGGGCGAAACCGCGGCCCTGCTCGGGGGCGCCAACCCCCTGGCGCTCTTTCACGGGGGCGAAGTCGAAGAGGTGGCCAGCCCATGACGGCATTTCGAGCTCTGGTTCGCAAGGAATGCGCGGTGCTCTTCGCCTCGCCCATCGCCTACGCGGTGCTCACTACCGTGACCGTGCTCACCTCGATTCTTTTCTTCGAGCATCTGCGCCTCTATAACCAGCAGCTCTTCCTCTATGCGAGCAGCAACATGGGGGGCTTTGATTCCGACACCATCCCCGATTACATCAACCTGCGCGACACGGTCTTCTACCCCGTGATGGAGCAGCTCGGGCTCACTCTGCTGCTGCCGATCCCCCTGCTGACCATGCGGGTCTTCGCGCGAGAGCGCGCGCATGGCACCGACGAACTCCTGCTCACCAGCGGCGTCTCCCCGGCCACGGTGGTGGCCGCCAAATTCGCCGTCACCTACGGGTTCGTCCTCTTGATGATGGCGGTGAGCTTCGTCTACCCGGCCGGGGCCATCGCCCAGGGCGGGCTCGGCCTCAGCCACCTGCTCTCGGTCTTCATCGGGCTCAGCCTGCTGGGCATGGGGATCGCCTCCATCGGCCTGGTCTGCTCGGCGCTCACCCAGAGCCAGATCCTGGCCGCCGCCACCACCGTCGGCCTCGCCTACCTTTTCTACGATTTTGGGTGGGCCCACACCTTCCTCGGCCCGGAAGCCGCCGGGCTCTTCGACGCCCTGGCCCTGCACGATCATTTCGCGCGCTTTGCCGAAGGCGTGGTTTCGCTGGCGGACTTCGCCTATTTCGCCGCCCTCGCGGTGGCCGCCGCCGGCCTCGTGCGCTCGGCCCTCGAGTGGCGGAGGCTCAGCGGATGACCGGCCCCCTCACCCTCATCGGGCTCATCCTCACCGCGTTCGGCTGGGCCAGTCAGGAGGCCCTGGGCGAAGTCACCCCCTTTGCCTCGGCTCAGGTCCTAGTCGGCCTCGCCGCCCTGGCCGCCGCGGGCCTCTCGGCCCTGGTGCGAACCGGTCGCCGGGCCCAGCCCGCACTGCGCGGCCCCATGGTGGGCGTCATCATCCGGGCCGCGGCCGCCCTCGTCGCTGCCGGCCTCCTCTATGCGGGTGCGGCCCAGGTCGAGCGTCCCATCGACTGGACCTTCGAGGGGCGCTTCACCCTGTCCGAAGCCAGCCTCGCGGCCCTCAGCGACCTGCCCGAACCCCTGGTCCTGACTCTCTACACCGATGCCGGCGACCCACGCATTCGCCACACCCGCCGGCTCCTCGACGCCTTCGCCGCCGCTGGCCGCCGGCCGGGCCGGGGCCCGGTCGAGATCGAAACTCGTGCCCTCGACGCCTACCCCGACGACGAGGATTTCTACGGCATCGGTTCATCGAATTCGGTGGTCGCGCGCGTCGGTGCGCGCTGGGCGCTGGTGGACCGGCCCCGGGAAGGCAGCCTCTACGAAGCCATCGTGAGCTTGGGCCATCGCCCCGAGCGCATCCTCTACGCCGCGGTGGGCGCGGGCGAGGGCGATCTCCAGCGCACGGGCAGCGAGGGCTACTCGGGCCTGGGCGCCGCCCTCGAAGCCGAGGGCTACACCCTGCGCCGCCTGCCCCTGGCCGTGGCCGACGCCGTGCCCGGCGACGCCTCCGGCCTGCTGGTCATCGCGCCCCAGCGCCCACTTCCCGACGCGGCACTCTCGGCCATCGAGCGGTTCGTCGACGGCGGCGGCGCCCTGATCGCCTTCCTCGAGCCCGGCACAAATAGCGGCCTCGAGGGCGTGCTCGCGGGCTTCGGCCTGGCCTCACCCGATCGCTGGGTGGTCGATCCCGCCTCCCTGGCCCTCGAGGGCGAGACGCCCGGCCTCTCCCCGGTGGCGTCCAACTATGCCCAGCACCCGTCCACCCACGGCCTCGGGGACAACCGCATGACCTTCTTCCGCCGGGCCCGGGCCTTCGAGCTTCGCAAGGCCGAGCCCGACGATCGCCTGCGCGGCGTGGTCTTCACCAGCGGCGACGCCTGGACGGACCCCGCCGTACTGGGTCTCACCCCGGGCGCCCTGCCCGCACCTCCTGCCGACGCCCGCCTCGACTACCACGTCCTCGTCGCCACCGCCGAAATCGAGCGCGGCGCCGGCCGCGCCCGGATCGCCGCCTTCGGCGACGCCGACATCGCGAGCAACCGCGACCTGCGCGCGCTCTACAACCTCGACCTCGTGCTCAATACCATCCACTGGGCGCTGGAACGCGAGCCCGCTATTGCCCTTCACCCCAAGAGCGGCGGCCGCAGCCTCAACCAATTCCCCGTGCCCCTGGAGCGCTCGCTGCAATCCCTCTACGGCGCCGGCCTGCTAATCCCCGAACTCCTCGTCCTCATCGGCGGCCTCGTCTGGCTCCGCCAACGCAACGCCTGACCCCACCCGCGCCGAGCCCGAGCCCGAGTGCGAGGTCCGGGGGCGCGGCGTGAGCGCGCGGACTGTGAAGGCGCCCCCCCAAA
>JAPKBZ010000229.1 GCA_028823175.1 Myxococcota bacterium | reverse complement strand
TTACCTGGCTTATTACCTGGCTTATCGCAGCGCCGCGCCCCGGCCCTTCGCGCGGGCGGCGGCAAAAGCCCAGCCTACCACCCGGGCCCCCACGGCGCCCGAGGCTCAGGCCGTGCGGCGGCGCTCGAGCTCGGTCACCCAGCCCTCGAGCTGGGCCCCCAACTCTTCGGCGATGTCGACGATCTTCAGGTCCATGTCCCTGCCCACTTCCTCGGCAAAGGTCGAGGCCTCGAAGGTCCGCACCATCACGTAGGCGTCGGGGCTGCGCTCGCGCACCCGCATGGCGACCTTGAGATTCGAGTGGTAGCTGTTGGTGCCCAGCAGGATCACCAGGTTGCCGGGCGGCCCCTCGCGCGAGGCCTCGAAAAGGATCGACTCCCAAACCCTCGGGTCTTCCTGCAACCCGCTGCGCAGCCGCAGCCGGATGCCCGCGATCTGCTCCTTCTGGACCTCGGGCAGGGCGTCAAAAAAACGCTGCCAGGCAAACTCGGCGTCCTTGTCGATCACCGCGATGGAGGCGATATGGTCGGTGCCCCGCACCTCGATGAACTCGCGCAGGTAGGTCTGGCAAAAGGGACCAAAGCCCGAGAAGACCAGGGCCTCCTGGCCCACGTGGCCCTTCATGTAGTCGATGCTCTCACGGCAGATCTTCTCGGCCACCGACTTGTGAATGTTCACGCAGGGCGCCCAGCCCTCCCGTGACAGCATGCGGTTGGCGCGCTCCATCAGGTCGAGATCCGCCACCCGAACCAGCAGGGGCAGGCCGTTGCGCGCCGGCAGGGTTTCCCGGGATTGCACGGCCAACTCGACGTTGGCGAGTTCGTCGTTCGTCAGCAGCAGCAGGCTGCGCGCCTTGCCCAGGCGAAGCCGCTCGATGGTGCTCGACTCGGTCATGTCGCCGGGGAGCAGATGCACCCGGGGCAGGGGGCCGAAATGATTTTCTTGGGCGTCGGTGATGTTCTTCTCGATCACCACAATGCGGGTGCTCGGAAAATGTTTTTGGCACTCGGTCACCATGGCCCGGGCAATCCGCCCACCCCCGGCGATGACGATATGATCGCGCCAGGGCCAGTGGTCGACCAGGCGACCCCAGATCGCACGCCAGAGCCCCTCGATCACCGCGGCGGCGGCGAGGCCGGGCGCCAGGAAATACGCGGCAAGCAGGGCATTCTGCCAGAAGCGCGAGCCGCCGGTGGGCATGCCGAGATCCATGCCCCCCAGCGCAAAGAGCCCGATGGCGTAATAGAGCTGGACAAAGAACGCATCGTCGGGGATGTCGCCGCGATCGCTGACATTGACGCCGCTGCGAAAGGCGAGGATCGCCATAGCGAGCACGGCCAGGGCAGGCAGCACCTGGCGAAAGAGGGTGCGATAAAGACTCCGCCGAGCCGGCATGCTTCCTCCACTTGGCGGTTGGACCACGTGGCGCGCCCGGCAGGATTCGAACCTGCGACCCTCGGCTCCGCAAGCCGATGCTCTATCCAGCTGAGCTACGGGCGCGCTGTGGTGTTGAAATCTCTATGGAGAGGCTAGCCCTCTTCGAGGGCGGCTCACTCTAGCGAAAAAAAAGGGCGGCTGAGAGGGTGGCTGGGGCCTGACGGAGGGGGCGAAGAAAGCGGGCCTGGCGGAGAGAGTGGGATTCGAACCCACGGTAGGTTTCCCTACACACGCTTTCCA
>JAPKBZ010000117.1 GCA_028823175.1 Myxococcota bacterium | reverse complement strand
CTGGCGCCGTGTTTATGTTGTGTTGGCGCCAGATGCATCTGTACCTTTCAAACCCCTGCATTGACTATCTAAGTGCTATTGAACCAGCACGGCATGACACCATAAGGAAAGTTTCAATGAAGAAGGCAATGGCTGAAGAAGAACTTGATGTGGCATTAGTGGGCGCAGGCATTATGAGTGCGACGCTTGGCGTGTTTCTAAAAGAGTTACAGCCCCACCTAAAGCTCGAGATTCTTGAACGATTGCCCGGGGAAGCGCAAGAGAGTTCCGGAGCGTGGAATAATGCAGGGACCGGTCACGCCGCTAACTGCGAGTTGAACTACACACCGATGAGCCCTGATGGCAGCATCGACATATCGAGGGCACTAGAGGTTAACGTCGAGTTCGATATGTCACTGCAGTTCTGGTCATATCTGGTCAAGAAGGGGGCAATTTCATCACCCAGTGAATTCATCCACCCCGTGCCTCATATGAGTTTTGTTATTGGTGAAGATAACCAGACATTTCTCAAAAAGAGGCACGCAGCAATGAGCAGTCATCATTGCTATCGCGGCCAGGAATACACAGAGGATCACACTAAGATCGCCGAGTGGACGCCACTTGTTATGGAGGGGCGTGATCCAAGCCAGCGGGTGGCGGCAACCCGCACCATAACCGGAGCCGACGTTAACTATGGCGCGCTCACTTCCAGCCTGTTGACCCATCTCAAAGATCAGGAGGATTTTTCTGTTTGCTTCTCTCAGTCAGTGGTCGACCTAGAGCGTCGAGCAGGCGGGGGGTGGCGACTTTTTGTCAAGGACGAGATAACTGGCTCACGACGGATCGTGAACGCGAAATACGTGTTTCTTGGCGCCGGTGGAGGCGCACTCCCACTGCTGCAGAAATCTGGCATCCCCGAATCGAAAGGTTATGCCGGCTTTCCGGTAAGCGGACTTTGGCTGCGCTGCGGTAACCCGGAGGTGGCTGATAGGCACAGCGCGAAGGTCTATGGCCTGGCTGCCGCGGGATCGCCTCCGATGTCGGTGCCCCATCTCGATACCCGAATCATAGACGACAAGCGCTGGCTGCTATTTGGACCCTACGCTGGATTCTCAACCCGATTCCTCAAAAATGGCTCGCTTTTCGATCTGCCAAAGTCGGTGAGGTGGAATAATATCCTGCCCCTTCTCGCGGTAGCGCGCGATAATTTTCCGCTCGAGGAGTATCTGGTCGGACAGGTCTTGCAAAGCGCCTCTCACCGCTACAACTCTCTGCGTGAATTCTATCCTCAGACCAATGTTGCGGACTGGGAAGTTGTTGTAGCAGGGCAGCGTGTGCAGATCATTCGGAAGGATCAGGCACATACTGGAAAACTCGAGTTTGGCACAGAAATCGTGCATTCAGCTGATTCTTCAATCGTTGCAGTATTAGGTGCCTCGCCAGGAGCTTCGACCGCGGTCTCGATCATGGTCCACATGCTCGAAAACTGCTTTCACGAACAACTCGTCGGACATTGGGCGCCCAAGCTTAAAGAAATGATCCCCTCCTATGGCCAGGATTTAAAAACAGATGCTGCCCTATCCGCGCGAGTTCGCGCAGATACCGCTGAAACCCTTAATCTGCGCAAGTACTAGCGATAACCGGATTTGCAATCCAATGATATATCGGATCCCCGTGGCGGGATCGGCGGTAGCCCGTTCGATGTCTTCCTACTTGCGGCCTTGCTGCACCCCTAATTGACTGATCAAGAGTGCGGCCCCGGTCATCGCCAGCCCCTTCAAGAAGAACGACATCTGGATCGCCTGCATCTCTGCGCTTTCGGTGGTCACCATTTCGAAACCATGAACTGTGAAGGTGACGGGGATGAGGAAGAGGGCGATAAGCCAGCCTCCGAGTCGTGCGCCGCGGTTGAATAGAATCATTGTGGCACCCGCGAGTTCGACCACGCCGGAGATCAAGACCCAAAACGTCCGAAAGGGAATGGATTCGTGCATGAGAGACGTATATCCGTCGATGTCTGTGAAATGGGTGACCCCGGAAAGGAAAAAGATCAGCGTAAATAGAACGCGGCCGGTCATGCCCACGGCAGGGTGGAGGGGGAGGCGTGATTCATCGATCATGGGGTCATCTCCGCTCGAGGGGTGATTGAGTAGTCGGTGGAGGATAGGCCATTAGGGCGGGGCTCGGGCAGGGCGTCCGAGTATGGGCGCCGTGTTAAATCTCTAGAGGATCCCGTAACGGGTTTTTCTGGACATCGCGGGCTTCGGAAAGTGGCTCCCCTCTATCGGGATATAGCGGGTTCTCAAAGCAGACCATTCAAGTGTACTCATCCACGGCAGTCAAGATTTCCCTTGGCCCTTGCGCGATCGTGATTACGGAGTTCTCTATTCTTGGTTGGATCAGACGGATAACGTGTTTTCTCTAGAGGCCCAGGCCCAGTCGAATGCCCTGCCGGAGCCTGGAAGCGGAATGGTTCGCATAGAGCAAATACGTACAACCCGGACACTGAGCAAGAGCAAGGGGCGCAGTGTCATAAGGTATGTATGGGAAGGGGATCCCGGGATGCCTCTCCCGAACAGAATGGCACGCTACGGATGGCAGTCCCATACGGATTCCGTAGTGGAGCTACTGAGTCGGGAAGTAGAGCAGCGCGACTCAGTTACTTCGCGGTGAGGCTAGGGCGAGCAGTGGCTGCGAGGAGAAAAGACCGGTGAAGCCGTCGGAGCGGAAGCGCGAAGCCGAACCCTCACTCAATCTTTCCATATCCGAATCAAATCGATACCTTTCAGTCATGCCTTCCCCTAGCTCGATCACAAAGCGCTACGAGGCGTGGACCACCTGTCAACGCCATGCTCAACCCTTCGATGCCATTCTCACATTGGCACCTGAGCTAAGAGTACCGCCTTCCTTGTGGATTTCGCTCGGGGCAATGTCCTTAGCAGGATTTGCTTTTGGCCACCTCTACGCAGAGAGCTTCAATCGTTCGAGCTGGCCCTTCGCTTGCTTCTGCGCATCCACCGCTGCGTATATTTTTGTCGTCGCCCTGGACTTCAACGAACACGTTCGGCTCGAAAAATTTGTGACCGGCCGATGGCTGGGTTGGAAGGTAGTCCCGCTGGGCGAGAGCGCTCTTCACTTCGGAATAGTCGGGTGTCTCGTGGTAGCCCTCTCCATGAGCTTCCATTTTACAGCTCTCGACAGGATTGGAGTTCTCATTGCAACAATCGGTTTCTTTGGGCTTGGATGGTGCGATGAGTTGATCTATCACCGGCGCCGAGCGCTACATCGTGAGGACATTCTGCACACCGTCTCTCACCTCACCGGAGGAGCCGTCTTTGCCACTCTCTTTTTGTCCGAATTCATGGCCCACTAGAAAGGCGCCTTGAGCCCCTTTGCGAGAGACGACACTTTTTCCGCCCGATAGGGAAGTGCGCAGAGTAAAGATCACCTGATCGACCCCCGCTTCAAACAGGCCTGCGGCTTGTTCGGCCGCTTCGGACGGATCCTGATCCGCAGATGAGGCGATCTGGACCGAACGCGAAATCTCCGAGGGGTCTCGACCAACAGCCTCGCAGTGCTTCAGGAGAATCTCCTGTTTGCGGATAGGGATTTCAAAGTCCCCTGGTGTGCACACCCTTGGCCATGTCCGGTAGAGGTTAAAGAGGGGGCACAGGGGCTCTTGAGAGCGAACTGGGGTCCCTCGGCGGAGGAAAACTGGGCCTGCCTAGAGGCTGCGGAAGCTTGATCTCACAACTCCATGTGTGATTTCGATCTTGGATCGCTCCAAAGATGGCGCTCCTCTGAAGGAGTTCACTCCCGCTCTTGATCCAAACAGCCGCCCTTTGAGCTAGGTGGCATTCCATTTAAGTTCCAGTCATAGGGGAGGAAGCGAAGTTCGAAGTCTCCCTTTCTCAGTATGTCGGCCACATCGGGGTCATCCACATAGAGAGCCAGGTAGTCGGAAAGACTGACCGTTTCCGACGTAAAGTCCTCCTTGTGCCAGTCGAATATGGCCGAGATCAGCGCTACTCGCTCAGCCGGATAAAAGCGATTGCGCTCTGAGTCGTTGATGAATTCTCGGGCGGCTGCATCCAGTTGCGCATCAAGCGTTTCCGCCCGGAAGGGCTGGGATTGCAGAGCAGGGCAGGAACGTGATGCGCAGATGATTGCAAAGTGAATACGACTCTCGTCCAGCGGCTGCAGTCGCTCATGCTCCAGATCCCAGAGTGTGATGTTCTCCCCCGCCACGGCATGTCTGTTCCGCAGAAAAAAGTGGTAACGCCCAAGCAAAGACGAGGGTCGATTTCCGGCAAGGATGGACTCAATGGCCGACGCATTGTAGGCATTTGTGTAGAAACTCAGGATTTCATCTCGTGTGGCCCCCGCCAGATCCGCTTCGCCAAGCTGCTCGAGATAGCTCCTGAAAGCCTCCGATCCGCAGAAGCCTTGATAATTGACGAATCCTTCTTGAACGTTCTTCCCTAGCAGCTCGTTCCATCCCCGCTGGTCGATCTTTGTGCTGGGGAGGCGTTCGGTCACGGTGAGTTTTCGCGGCGTGGCAACGCAAGATACCAGTAGCGAGAGAGACAGCAGAGCGATCAGCGCATTCCAGGCTCTCGTTGAGTTGGCTACTCTGCTCAATCGGATCTCCGGTGTGACTGGGACGAAGGAGTAGGGACCTCTCACACTCCGCGAATGTCTGGACTTTCCTTTAAACGGCAAGGCGATCGCGTTCCGGGGGCTGCTTTGATGTCGAAAACCATTTCAAGCGGATAGGAATTTCAAGGGTCCATTCTACACTCTGGACCACGTTTGGTACAGGTTGAAGAGGGGGCGCAGGGGCTCTCGAGAGCGGGCTGGAGTCCGTCGGCGAAGCGGCCTGGTGGTCTCGGCTTGCGGTCAGGACAACTCGGTAGAGGCTTTCGATGACTTCCTTGCGCAAGCCCAGGTTCTCGCAGCGGAGCCTCCGATCTTCAAGCAGTGAGGCTTCGCGTGTACGGTCGAGAACCTTCAATTGGTGCCGGCGTTTCACATCGGAAACCTTGCTCACGATGTCCTTGCGTTGACCGAGGAGGTCCAGGATCCGGTTGTCGATCCGATCGATCTCGTCGGGGATAGGACATACAAGGGAATAGGACACACAAGCTGTCTTCTGGCACAACGTCCGGGTATGGGCGCCGTGTTAAATCTCTAGAGGATCCCCGTCGCGGCTCGCCACTTCTCGCCTTCTCTCGATCGTGCGCAACCCACCTAGAGCGGGCGAAGCTTACTCGGTGGTGACGCTCGCCAACTTCTGACTCATGGCCGCAAAAATATTGTCATCGCATGAGCCTGTGGGCCCACGACCCTTGATGACCATCACGCGTCCACCGGCGGAGGTGAGAATGTAATTCACGTTGCTCACGGTCCCGCAGTCACCGCTTCCGCGACCTTTACCCACGTTCACCTCAAGCGAGTAACTACCTGTAGGGCTATCGACAGGCTTCAGCCCCGCACGAGTCATGGACTCCTTGATAGTGTCGCGATGCCGAGAAGCAATCAGATACATGCCTTCACTCTTGACGATGGGCGCAACGGGGTGTTGCGTAATCATTGGAGGCACGGCGGTCGAACAGGCGCCCAAGAACCCCAAAGAGAGAGTGAGCGCGGCCAACACCAGAAAAACTGCGACCGAGCGAAGCTTGATTCGTAATTGCATAGTCTTCCTCCCCGAAGGTCACGAGCGTATCACACCTTTCGCTTTGTGAGCCATTCAGAAAGAGTCGCGCTTTACCACCGTCGAAGACTCCGGCTACGTGGTGCCATCTATCCTGGATCTCCGAAAGAGGGTCATTTTGTGAGTGCACGGCTTCCCACCAAGTGCCATCCGATTGGCCGAGTAGAAAGTGCCATGGGGCTTTCCTGAGTAGGAGAGGGGGGTAGGACATACAAGCTGTCTTCTGGCACAACGTCCGGGTATGGGCGTTATGTTAAATCGCTAGGGGATCCCGTGACGGGGCGTTATGTTAAAGCCCTAGGGGATCCCGTGACGGGAGGCAGCTCGCAGGAGATGGACCCGGATTGGATAGCAACAGACGACTGGTAGCCATCGACTATGTCAAGGCCGCCGCGATCATCGCAGTGGTATTCAATCACTCCGGTGTCGCGACTGCGTCCCCGCTCTACTCCTCGTGGGACTTCGCGCTTCGGCACGCCTGGGTAGGCTTCCACGTGCCGGCCTTTCTCCTGGTGGCGGGTTTTCTCTACTCCCGAGAAGAACCCTATTCCGTCAGCGACGTCTGGCGACGCCTCACCCGTATCCTGATCCCCTATTTCATCGCATCTGCGATTGTATTCCTGAGCCCTTACTGGCTTGGCAACGATGTGGCGAGTCTCGCTCACGCGCTCGCCTTTGGCTCGGCGCTTGGTATCTACTACTTCGTCTTTGCACTGACGCTCTGCATCCTCAGCACCTGGGTCCTGTCGCGTGTCAGTCAACGCACGCTCCTGGCGCTGCTGCTGCTGGCTCTTGCCTATGTACTCTCGCTCAAGGCTCTTCCATGGCTTCGCGTGTACAGCGGGCACTTCTGGCTCATACGCGATCCCTTCTTGAACTTCTACTTTGGTTATTTCCTGGCGGGCTGGCTCGCCGCCTTGAACCTCCCTGCACTCGAGCGCATCTATCAACGCTACAGGCTCGCCGCCTGGCTGGTCTTCGCAGCGAGCATCGCTCTGCACTTCGGTAGCCTCTCTGGCTGGTCGTTCCCGGTCACTCCTCAGGCAATCCGGATCGCCTATGCGCTCAGCGTCGTCTGCATCATCATCCTGCTGACTCGCTCTCTCTCTCTTCACCCCATCGTCAGAACCCTGAGCGATACCAGTCTGGCGATCTACCTCTTTCACCGACTCTTCGAATTTGCTGCGCTTCCCTACACCCTTCTGTGGCATCCAGCGCTTCGCGTGCTCTGCCTGGCACTGATTGGCCTCAGCGCCTCCATCGCCTTCTGCCTAGTGGGACGAAGAATTTTCGGCCGACGCTGGGCCCGCACCCTGCTGGGCGCATGAACACGAACGCTTGAACTGGGATTGGCACGCTCCAGCACTTCATGTTGACCCAGACCAGAGTTCAGCGGCTTGTCCAGCAGCGAAAGATCAGTGAGGACTCTTCTTGATCTCCGTAAACCGCTGCGAACAAGGTGGGCGAGTCCATGAGAAAGTCGATCGTGGAACACACGCAGATCACGTGAATCTGCTGGCCGTGACCGAAGAACGGTGAGCCCATTGTCAGCCTGTCGGTCCCTGCGCTGCGGCGTGTGGGCAACAGTCCGGTCAGCCTCCGTACAGTTCGGCGGCGTCGATCATTTCGCTTACAAAGGATGGGGGTTTCGTTCGGACCGGCAACGCGGGATGGGCATTGGGACCAACCGGTGTCTGCAGGAAAAGATCTCCCGCCGCGTGCCGGGTATAGGACATATAAGCTGCCTTCTGGCACAAGGTCCGAGTGTGGGCGTTATGTTCAATCCCTAGTGGATCCCGTGGCGGGGGCGGAGCGGGGCGAGGACACCCACAGCACGGCGTTCGGATGGGCAGCCGTTTACCTCGGTGACTCTCGGCGAAAACAAGTCCGGGGCAAACTCGCCTAGGCGCGGAACCGCCTTGACGTTCCCGACAGCAGCGCCAAACCGGCGCCGAGCAAGATCGCGGTCCCGGGCTCGGGAATGGGCGTGGCTCTCACCAGCCAGTCGTTCGTACCCGCGCCGTCTACCCAACCCTGTCCCACCGGGGTGTCCGCGTCGCCGTAGGCGGGATGGCCGCCCAGGCGGTAGCCATTGGCCAAGAAGTCGAAAGCCGATCCGGAAAGGTCCTGCTTACCCGTGAGCGTAACCGTATTCAGCGCTGGATCCGTCAGGCTCCCATTGCCGCCCGTAGCCGTGAAGCCCAGGTTGGCACCCGCGGCCACGACGCCCGTCAGCGTGTAATTGACGGTCCACATCTCGGCGGCCTGGTTGTTCCACAGGGTGCCGGCGATCGTTGCGGTTGCGCCGCCGCTCCAAGTCAACACGGTACTCGCGCCGTTCAGTTCGGTGCTCAGCGTCAGTCCCAAGTCATCCAAGCGCAGGCCATACGGGGGCGGAGAAATATTCCCGTCCGGATGGTCCAGCAGTAAGAACTGACCCGGAAGAATGACCCCCGCGGAGGCGCTCGGTGCGACGATGGGCGCGGCGAAAAGAAGAGCCAGAAGCGCAGCTAATGATACGAGTCCGGCTTTGCGGAAACGGCTGAGCTTACGCGAATTTACTGTCGACATAG
>JAPKBZ010000228.1 GCA_028823175.1 Myxococcota bacterium | reverse complement strand
CATAAGCGGACTGTGAAGCACTTCACAGAGAATTTTCGCCGCGGCGACCTATGCTGAGACCCTGGACCCAGGAGCCCCATCCGTGCGATGTCCAGGCAGAAGGATCGCCTCAAAGACCGGGAGACACCCATGAGCAGCCCAGACCCTTCCGAGGCCGCGAGGCGAAACACCAAACCCAGGGGTCGTTCGTTCGGACTCGTGTTGGGGGCGACCCTTGCGCTTTGGGGGGCAACGGCCGGCTCCGCCGACAACCTGCTCACGGGCAGCACCCTCACCCGGGACGGCAGCCTCGGGAGCGAACAGGTGCCGTTGGAAATACCTGGGACGGGCGGGGTCTTCGACATCGGTGAGAGCCACGGAAGCCGGCCCGGTGACGGGATCAATCTCCTGCACAGCTTCGACGTGTTCAAACTCGCCAGCGACGACACCGCGAATTTTCACGCCGATTACCCCACCGAGAACATCGTGGTGCGGGTGCCCGACAGCGTGACGATCATCGAGGGATCGCTGGATACGGAAACCGGTTCGAATACCAACACGGCCAACCTCTACTGGCTCAGCCCCCAGGGCGTGATCTTCGGAGACGACGCAACACTCGACGTGGGCGGCTCCCTCGCGGTGAGCACCGCCGACTCGCTGAATTTCGATGCGGACGACGAGACCCAGACCTTTGAAGCCCTCGCGGGGGGCCAGGTGCCCACCCTCGCCACCGCTCGCCCCGAAGCATTCGGCTTTCTCGGCAACGCGAGCCAGCGCATCGTCCTGAACGGGTCGGTGCTCTGCGGGGGCAATGACGTCGGATGCGGCGGATCTGCGTCCAGGCGCCGCGCGGTCATGGGCTCCATCAGCCTCGAAGCCGGGGGCATCGATCTCCTGGAGGGCGCGGCCATCGTCGCGACGAACCAGGATCTCGACCTCGTGGCGACCGACAGCATCGAACTATCGGGAACCGATCCCAACGATGGACTCGGCTCGGCCATCCGCATCAACAACCGCAATACCCAGGCCGGGGGCAACATCACGATGGCCGCCGACCGGATCCGGCTCACCGACGGCGCGGCCGTCGTCAACCTGAACCAGATGGGCGTCGAAAGCGGCGGAAACATTCATTTGAGCGCGGCCCACGGCATTCGGCTCCACGGAAGTTCGGAGGCCAATACGCCCATCGGCTCCCTGATCCTGCAGAACGACTTCAACGACCTCGGCGAGATCTCCGCGCGGCTCCAGCAGGGCTCGGCGGATATTCTCACCGTGGGCTCAGCGGTGGATGCGGCCGGGAGCACCGGGGCGATAACTCTCGAAGCCCCCGTGATCGAACTCCAGGACGGCGCCGAGGTCACCACCTTCGCCTACGGCCGGGCCTCAGCGGACATCACCCTGCGGGCATCCGACCGCCTCGAACTCTCGGGCCGGGGAGGCGAAACTCCCAGCGACGGAAGCCTGGCCAGCTCTTCCGCCGTGCAGTCGCGCAACCCGGGCTTCGGCGAAGCGGGCGCGCGAGCCGGGGACATCGTCGTCCGCGCGGGCGACGTGGTCCTTCGCGATGGCGCAAGCTTCGCGGTGGACACCGCAGGCCGGGGCCATGCGGGCGCCATCCGGATCGAGGCCGACCGGCTGGCCCTGCTCGGCGAATCCGGACTGCACAGTTCAAGTACCGCCACGACCGCGCTGTTGGAAGAGAATGGA
>JAPKBZ010000116.1 GCA_028823175.1 Myxococcota bacterium | reverse complement strand
AAATCGATCCCAAAAAATTGCTGATTCGTAAACCCCGAATCATCAGGCGCCTTGATTCGACCGGCGATATCGACGGCCCATCTCAAGTTGTCCGTAAGTAAGCTCAAGGCACCGTCCCGATCGAAGGTGCCCCGAAGCGAATCGAGCCCGCCAGCGGATCGTTCGGGGGACAGGTACTGGGGCGTATCCGCGTCTGCGCTTGGTGCGGAGCCTGCCGCTGGCATCGCGCAAAGAAGCGCTGCGGCGAGCACCGCACAGAGACGGCCTTGGTCGCCTAGGAGGACGTGTTGGGGACGCGTTAGGAACCGCAAATATCGATTAATAAACATAGCTTCCTAACTACAGTCACGGCTATTAGCGCCCTCGAGCAGCTCGTACAAAAACTCGAAAGCCAGACCGCACAAGCCCGTTATTCTTTTGGCTCGATTGAAATGCCATTGTATCGTCATAGTAGAAAATTGATGCTGAATACGTTTGAAATTTTGGCAAATGGGCCATTTCGCCTAGGGCAATCTACCGACGCCGGGAGTTCGATGTCGGTTAAACGAGCGGCACGATCAATTTTCCCGGGGACCCCACTTTGGTTGGTTCAGCACGCTTACTCGTTTGAATCTGCCGTAAGCGAGTGCCGCTTGGGAAGTCTCTGGTGATCCAGCCCTGGGATGTATTCGTAGAACTCGAGGCCAGCGCGGTCGGACAAATTGCACCAGGTCGAAGTCGCGAAGAAGATTCTGTCGTTTAGTACTTCTGCGTTTCGAACACCGTTGGCACATGGGTTTCCGAATCCGTTCTTCGTCAAGACGCGCGCCTCGGCGTCGCCTTCGAAGACAATTAGATCACCACCCGGCACGAAGTCTTCAGCAAGCCCCTTCTTGGACATCTCGCTTTTGGCCCAGTCATAAAGCCCTCGGGTCAAGCTCGTGTCACGTAGGTACTCCGAGAAGGGGATCGGCACCGAGAAACCGGGATAGAGAAGAAACCAACTCGAGTCCGCCTCGAAGAGCAGGTCATGAGTCCCCGAGAAAGCATCAAAAAAGCCCCAGAAGAGTTGACCATCTTTACTCACGGAAGTCCACGAATAGATGTTGCCTGGATGGCCCAGTCCGGCATCACCGAATCGCGGCTTGATCCCAAGGCCGTTCTTTAGGTCGACCCAATTGCCTGCTTCGTTCGGAACACGAAAGTGGGTATAGCCATAGAGCAGCTCTGGTTCCTTCTTGCCTGCCGCGATTGCGTCCAGGTCTTCCAACCTCATGCGAAAAATGGAACTCGCCCGCCACTGATTAACTGCGAACTCTAGATGCTTGTCGTCTGTTGCGGTCAGCCGGTCGTATAGCGCTCGGTCGGCCTTCTTGAAGTGCAGATAGCCGGCGTTGGTTCCTTGATGGTAGGTGCCGAAATAGATGTAACCCTCGTGAATGTTGGTCGTTCCCCATTTGGCGCCCCAACGACCTTTGACGTCCGGATCGTATCGATCCATGCCGAAGACCACTTTGAAGTTCATGAGGTTGTCACGCGTCCATCCACCAGCAGGAACTGGCTCAGACAGCAGCATGACGGACTCGTGTAAAGCAGGGTTGCGCTTGCCGGTGTCAGGATCGTAGAGGAGCGGGTGTGCCGCGGATGACATAATCAAGCGCTCGGTCCCATCGCGATGAGAAAACTGCTGAAAGTCGCCGATCATGCCGAAGTGACCGTCGAGGCTTGGGCTGGAAACCACATCCCAGCCGGCCCCTTGCCCGTCACCGGTCTGCAAAAAGTTGCCGCCTTTGAACGGTTCTTCTTGAGTGCCGACCCATCGAAGCATCACGGTTGGGCCTTCACCATTTTGCATCATGCCGGTTTCCGCACCGATGATTGTGTAGAAAGCGACTTCGCCATTTGGATCCGTGATCGTTGTGAAGCGGCGAGTGGTGTCGCCGCGCAAGTCGCGGAACCCGAGAAACGCGCGCTTCCTGGCATTGAATACATAGATACGCAGCCAGCCGTCGTTGTTCGAATGCTTGTGGTGACCCGCAAAGAAAACCAAGTCGCCAAAAGTACCGGCGGCGCGCAGGCCCATGACGGAGAGGCGAGCCATGCCTTCGTGACGCTCCGCCGATGCTGTGTACTCCTTTCCTCCACTGGTTAGCGTGCCTTCGTGGACAAGCTCTTGAGTTCCGGTCTCGAAGTTATAGATATAGACCTGAGATGGTGTGCTCAGAACATTCTGCACGGAACAACCAGTGAAACGACTTTCGTAGGTGGTTAAGTAAAACGGCAGCTCGAGGTTCTGAAACGGCCATACACACCAGCCCGACGAGATCGTCCCCATCCAGAGTTCACTGTCGCCGTACGTCGTCGTCGCCCATGGATAGGACGAGCTGCGCATCCCCTGAAAGCCGTCAGGCATGTTCGACTTCCAGTCGACGATGGGATTGTAAATATTGTTTCCGCTGGTGACGTGTTCGAATGCGGTATCGATTTCAGTTCGTCCGGCGAATCGAAAAGGTCCGTCTACGGCGTCGCCTGATCCAGCATGTCCGGAACCTGACATGCAGAGAACCGAAAATGCAACGAGTCTGAGACATAGCCGAGTGGTGTTCGCGCAGACCTTGTTCAGTTTCATTGGGTAGACTCAAGCGACCCTGAACGAAACCGTCAATGGTGGACGGCCACGCGCAAAGGCAGGCATGCGTGTGGACATCTCTTTGATCGAGGAAAAAGCCAGTGAAATATTCGAAGCCTTACCTCATTCTCACGTTGCTCGTATGGTTACCGTGGGGGCTGCAATGCATCTTCAATACGAACAATATTGTGGATGTCATTGGAGTCACGGGGATCCACCCGACAGGTGTCACAGACATTCGGGTGATGTACGGCGGCGTGCAGTTCGCCGTGGGGTTGATGGCGGCAGCCGCCCTCTATGACGGACGACACTTCGAGAAAACGTTGTGGTGTCTCGCCTTCCTGGGCAGCTGCATGGCACTCAGTCGTTTCTATGGATTAGTCGTCGATGGCAGCGGCACCGCATATACATGGGGTGTCCTTGGGTACGAGACCTTCGCGGGAACTTCTGCAATTGGCTGGCTGATCTGGTTGCCTCGCTTGCAAGCGCAACAAGAATCGAACAAAGGCGACCGTCAAGCATGAAGGCTTGTCGTGACATGGGATGGCCACGCCTGAAGCTCAATGATGGGGCGGGTGTCCCTCTCCGTGTTCTGAGCTGTGTGCGCTGTGCTCCACAGGGGCCTTGGCGGTTCGCGGCTCGGTGAGGCGCTGGTGCTCACCGCGGAGGAACCCGATCACGGAGTTCACTTGCTCCGCGCTGAGGCCGGTATTCGGCATGCTGATGCCGCCGAAACGCTCGAAGAGCTCCGTCGCGATGGGATCTCCCTCGGCGAGCACCTTCTCGGGTTCTAAGATCCAGCGCTGCAGCCAGCGGAGGTCCCGGGTCTCGGTCACGCCGAGCAGGTCCGGGCCGAAGTTGAGCGGGTCGGTGCCCACGACGTCGCCGCCGCCGATGGTGTGGCAGGCGGCGCAGCGCGTGCGGAAGAGCGTCTCGCCGTCGCTCAGGTTTCGCAGCTCCGGGGCCGTCGCGTAGTTGTTGGCGGCGAGGCTTGGCTTGCTCCAGTTGTGGAGCCAGCTGCCGATCTGCTCGGCCAGGAAGTGGGCATTTTCGAAGGGCGAGCGCTTCATCCACTGCCCGGTTTTCTGGTTCCCGATCACCATGCTGAGGTTGTGCTCGCTCAGGTCTTCGAGTTCCTCGGAGATCAGGCCGAGCTTTTGCTGCAGCAGCGTGACGTCGTCCTCCGTCCCACGCAGGAAGACCCAGCCGGGCCCCGCCTTGTAGCGCTTCGCGTAGTCGGCGAGAACCTCGAGGGTGTCGTTCTCGGGGTCGATGCTGATCGAGTAAAGGAAGACATCCTTGCCGACGCGATCTCCGAGGATCTGCTGCACGTTGGCCATGCGAGCGGTCTCGAGGGGGCAGACATCGGGGCAGCTCGTGTAGATGAAGTTCAGCGCGACGACCTTGTCCTTGATGACGTCGTCGAAGAAGCGCAACTCCTTCCCTTCGTGGGAGGTGAGCGGGACGTTCGGGAAATAGTCCGCGCCCCAGCGCGAGCCGCCGCGGCGACCCGCTGCGCTCGGTGCAGCGAAGCTGGCGGCCAGCAAGAGCGCGAGGCAGCCAGCCGCAACCCAAGGCAGGGCTTTCATCCACGATCCCGGCGCCGGCGGGCTGCCAGGAAGGTCAGGAAGGCCGCGCCGCTACTGAGCATCATAAGGGTTGAGGGTTCCGGGACGTTGACAGCCACGGCGCTCGCTTCCGGAGCAGCCGGTGAGCCCCCGATGGAGGACGCGTATCCGGCGTCGTCCCCGGTCGCTGGCGGCGGGGTAGGCAAGCGCACCGGGCCGGGGTTTTCGAAATCCCAGCGGAGCAGCGTGGCGTGGTCTTCGTGCTGGGTGGCGAGAAAGGTCCGGAAGGGTGTGCCGTTGCTGAGCATCAGGAGGCCCGATGAATCCGGGACGTTGAGGGGGTCGCCCGCGTAGCCGTCGGCCCCATCCGGGTCGCCGGTGCGGAATGTGGGCAGGGCGAAGGAAGGCACGTAACCGACGCCGTCCCAGGTTGGCAGTGGTGTGGGCATGACGCGCACCTGGCCGGGGTTCTCGATATCCCATCGCATTAGCATGGAGTGGTCTTCGTGCTGGGTGTTGTGGCAGTGCTCCAAGAAGGTGCCGAGGAACTCACGAAAGCGCAAGATGATGTCGACGCTGCTGCCCGAGTCGTTGAGCGGCCCGAGCCGGAACATGTCCTTGCGTGCCCACTTCTCCCACTCGGGAGGTGCTGTTCCGCCACGACGCAGGATCTGCGCCTCCTCGAAGTGAACATGGATGGGATGGGCGTAGCCTCCGCTCGACGACTTGAGATGCCAGATCTCGGCGCCAGACTTCGTTGACGACGCAGAGACCCGCCGCGGATCCGCGTTGAAGGCGGAGCCGCCGCTGGTTTTGATCGTAAAGGGATCCGCGTCGGTGCCGCTCGAGCGGCCGAACTCGTAGGTGCGATGGATCGCGTTGTCGACTTCCTCTTGGGTGAAGGACGGAAGCGGGATCATCGTCTGCAGGCCGGCAACGAAGTTAGCCGGATCCATGCTCTGGTCGGTGCCAGAATAGGCATGCACCCGGAACTCCAGGAAGCGGGTTACGGCCGGATCCGAGTCGTACGATTGGTCGTCGGGGACCGGTTGGTCCGCGGGCTCCGAGCTGCGCTCGTGATAGTCGCCGTTCAGGATCTGTGCGAGCGGGATTTCCCCCTCTGGGCGCTTCCCGTTTTTGTGCTCGAGCAGGTTGACCATGTAGAGCTTCGTGCCCGGCGCGAATTGCGCGAAGTCGACCACGATGTCGTACCGCTCTCCGATCGCCTGGCTCGGAAGGATGCCCTTGCGGTTCTCGAAGCCCGCTACCGACGACGCACCGTCGAACGCGACTGCGTGCTCCATGATGTTGCCATCATTGGCAACCATGTGGAACGGAACGCGGTTGTAGGAGATGTTCGAGCCCGGTGGGCCAGATAGCTCGCCGTCGCTGCCGCTCACCATCTCCACTAGGGCGATGCGGAAGTAGCGGGAGACGGAGCCGTTCAGGAGCCGGAATCGGTAGCGGCGCGCCCGGACATCGAAGTAGGGCTTCCAGCCATAGTTCGTGAGCATCTGGTCGCCCATGAATCCGTTGGGATTGAAAATGTTGAAGAAGAGCTGGCCGTCCTCGTCCCAGGCCTTGTCCGAGATCATGAGGTTGACGTCGTAGTCGCGGTTGCCCCAGTTGAGGGCAGTCCCACTCGGAAGACGGAGGTTGACCCCATCGTCAACAGCCTCGTTACCGCGATCGATGGAACTGTAATAGTTCATTGCCGCCGCGCCGCCCTTGTAGACGTTCGGCGCCGTGAAATCGAGCATGTGGTCGTGGAACCAGTGCGAGCTCGCCGTCTCGCGCCAGTCGCCCTGGATCATGCGATTGCCGAGGTCGGGAGATGCACCAGCTCGCGGGTCGCCGGTGGGCGTGCCCGCCTTCGGGTCTCCGGCCGGGAACGTGTCATGTCCGGCGAGAGCCAGCGGCCAGCGGTAGTCGTAGAACTGTCCGGGAAAGAAGAAGGCCTGGGTAAAGCCGTCGCTTTCCGCCGGATTGTGACCGTTGTGTTCGTGGGTGCTGAGGGTGTGGAGGCCAAAACCAAAGTTCGCAGCCGGGTCGATGGGCAGCGCGTTGTAGTGGCGCATGAGGAGGGGCTCGCCGTATCGCACGTTCAGTAGCTTCGGCGGGAAGGTCCCATCCCAGGTCCAGAGGGCGAGTGGATCCTGGACGGGGAAGTTGCGGTGGAACTGCACCTGGATGCCGGCTGTCGTCCCGGCAGTTCCGGGAACCCCGGCGGTGTTGTGGTAGAGCCCGCCGGGTGCCCACTCGCCAGCGTTGTACTGGTGGAACTGGAGCGCGTCTCGGGCGCCGCCGTTGGGGCGGGCGAGGCCCTGGAGGGTGTTCAAGTAGACCTTCGGGAAGAACTCAGTGAATCGCTGATGGGCCCAGTCCTCTCCGGGCGGGCGGCCCTCCGCAGGAGGAGTCACGAGGGGTCGACCTAGGAAGGACTCGATCTGCGGCTTCCAGGGGTTTTCATCGCTACCGCCGTTGTCCGGGTCGTTGGCTTTCCGGGTGGGGAAGGGATGGGGAAGGGCGAGGCTCGGCGTGATGAACTGATTCAGAAAACTATCGAGGGCACTTGAACTCGGCCCGCTCTCCGGATCCGGCGGGGACGGGAAGTCCGGGCCGGGCAAGACCGATGTCTCTGCACCGAGCGGGACTGGGCCGAACTCCTCGAATCGAAGCATCTGCTGATCGAAGGGGGTGGCGCCGAACAGCGGGCTCGGCTTTGCACCTGTTGGGATATCTCTCCCGTCGGGGACGAGTCTCAGATTGTAGAGGTTGATGTCCTCGCCAGCGTCACTGCTCGTGCCGGTGTAGCCACCCTCGAAGGCGTACTCCTCTGGGTGCTTTGGGATGAGGTCCAGCGGCAGCTCTTCCGCGATAATGCCGGGGACGGGACCTTCGAGAGCGATGAGTGCATTCTGGGCCGCGATCGAGTCGTCGTCTTTAGCCATGGCAGCTAGGGGCAAGAGCATGGGCAGGGAGGCGAGTGCGGCGGTAAGCACCGTCCTCGCGCGTAGCCGCACAAAGTTTCTGGGAGACATTTCGGAAAGTTGGTGGGCAATATTCGTCATAGTTGTTTAGGATCCAACTCGCATTGCGAGGCATTCCGAACCGGTTTATTGAGGCGCCAGTAAAATCGTAGGGATAAAGATACGGTGTGGTTTAGCAACATTCAAGGCTTAATGTCTACTAGGCCGTCAATATTCGATAAAATTTCAATATTATGACTTGACTGAAGAATTTACTAATGGTAAAGCCCTAGTTCTTGCTCTGTCTGTTCGCTCTTATTGACTCGTGCTCGATCGGTTGACTTAGGCTGATCTCGCCTTCGATAACGACAACAGCATCTCAAGTCTTTATCGGCGGCGTCCAGGGTTTAGATGAGCCAGAACCTCATCCAGGAATCGACCCGACACTCTTTGCGGGCCAATCCCGAGCACCGACACGACGAAGAGCTACCCTCGAGAGATGGCCGGTCCATCCCAGAGCTTCTATCTACAACCGCAAACCCTCGCGCTCTTGGGGCTCTTGGGGCTCTTGGGGCTCGGCTGCCCAGGGCCATTGGACCAGGAGCGCCCCCTCGACCCGGCCAGCATCCGCCCCGAACGCGCAGAATCGGCCGGGCCCTTCGAGTTGGCGCCCGGATTTCGGCTGGAGCGACTCAACGGGGGGGCGATTGACCTTGTTGCGCTGCGCGGCAAGACCGTCGTGATCGACTTCTGGGCCACGTGGTGTGTACCCTGCGAGGCCCAAGTCGCCGAACTCAATGCCGTCTACGATGCACACCAAGAGGCGGACGACGTCAAAATCCTGGGGATCTCGATCGACACTCTGGGGGCGCAAGTCGTCGGCGACTGGGTCCACGAAAAGGGCGTTCGTTACCCGGTGTTGATGGGCAGCATGGATCTCTTACAGGCCTACGTGGCCGACGGGGACGCTGGAGGCGTCCCATTGCTGGTCATCGTCGGGCCGGACGGCTCGATCGACTCGCGGCACTCCGGATCGATCACGCGCAGTGATCTCGAAGCAGCTCTGGCACGCGAGCGAGGCTGAGGCACGCGAGAACCCCAATTTCGACGACGCGGGTTCTTCGTGGCACCGATACCGGTACCTTCT
>JAPKBZ010000004.1 GCA_028823175.1 Myxococcota bacterium | reverse complement strand
TCCCGTGGACTGAACCCGGCGTTAGTCAGCCCCAGCGGTAGTCAGCCCCGGCGGTTTTCAGCGCCCGGCGAGCAGACGCGCCAGGCGCCCGACGCCTTCGAGGGTCGGCTCGGGAGGCATCGCCGTATAACAAAGGCGAATCCAATCCGCGTAGTCGCTTCCCGACGAAGAACCCGGGGCCACCAGCACGCCCTCTTCGAAGCAGTCCTCAAGCAGGCCCGGGAGCCCGCGCTCATCGAGCTTGCCGGCGACGTCGACGAAGAGAAAGGTCGAACCCTCGGGCGCGCTCAAGCCCAATAGATCGGCCGCCGCGGCGCCGACGGATTGATATTGCGCCCGGGCCTCGCGCTGCCAATCCGCGCCGACCTCCAGGGCCCGAAGCGCCACGACCTGGCTGGGCACCGGTGCATTATAAAAACTGTGGGTACCGAGCTTTTGCGCCTGGTCGATCCAGGCCTCCGGGCCCACCAGGTAGCCCACGCGATTGCCCGCCATGCCGAAGGCCTTGGAGAACGAATGCGACGAGAGGGTCCGCTCCGGGGCGAAGGGCGCCAGGGGCACGTGCTCGCCGTGGTAGACGAAATCCGCGTAGACCTCATCGGCCAGGATGCGCCAATCGCGCTCCCGGGCCAGCCCGGCCAGGGCCTCGAGCCAGGCCCCGGGCAGCACCCGGCCCGTGGGATTCGAGGGCGTGGAGACGTAGAGGGCCACGGTGCGCTCGCTCGCCCGGGCTCTCACCGCCTCCAGAGCCGTTTCCAACGAGTCCACGCGGTCGTAAAAGGGCACCTCGATGGCGGTGGCTCCCGTGGCCTGAACGATTCCCCGAATCAGGGGCCAGAAGGGGGCCAGAATCAGCACCTCGTCGCCCGGGGAAGCCACGGCGCCCACCGCGCAGGCCAGACCCGCGGTAGCGCCGGCGGTCACGAGCACGGATTCGCGTTCCCAGGCCAAGCCGCTCGCCCGGCGCGACCGCTCCACCAGGGCATCGACGAGTTTGGGCAGACCCCGGGTATCGCAGTATTGGTGAAGCCCCGGATGATCCGCCGAGGCGATGTCCTGCATCCGCATTCCCTCCCCCGGCTCGAGCCAGGTGTCGCCCACGTGCAACGGGAAGACCGGGCCGGGATGATCGTGCAAGCGATCCGCGAAGGGGGAGTACACGGCTCCCGGCATGGCGCGCACGGAAGCATTGAAATCGGGCGGTCGGGGCATGGCGAACCTCTTGCGGAGCAACGGAAGGGACGAAGGCGAAAGCGCGGTGACGAACGTCGGGCAGGGGCCCGACGAGGAAAGCCCAGTTCACGGCCCGGGTCGAGGGGAAGCCGGAGAGACCCGGGGCTCCGCCCATTCGATCCCGTGCCAGGCCGCGAGCTCGGCCTCGACCTCGGCCAACATATCCTCCACCAGATAACGGTAGAGGAGCGCCGAGGGATGGGGACCCGAACGCTCGTCGATGAGCTCGGGCCGCAGGTGTCCCGCCCGAAAGGCTCGTTCCAGAGAGGCCGAACTATCGATGACCGCCACGCCGAGTTGCCCCCCGGTCACCCGGATCGTGCGATTGATCTCCTCGGCGCCCGCGAGCGGGTAGGTGACGAAAATCATCGGCGTCTCGAGACTGCGAGCGAGTTCGACCATGCGGCGCAGATCCGGCGCCAAGCTTCCGCTCGGATCCTTCAGTCGCTTGCCCTTGCCCAGGTGACCCGACGGACGCCGCTCGCCATCGAACCACCCGCCTCGCTCTGCGGGATCGTATTGGTGGCCGGTCGCGCTGAACCAGAGGATCGAAGCGAAGCGAAAGAGCTTCGCGTTCAACAGGGCCTGGCGCAGGGGCAACCAACGATCGGGCCGCTGCCAGGCCCGGGTTTCCGCCACGTTCCAGATATTGTTGACGCCGACCCAGACGATCACCAAGTCGGGGCGCAACTGGAACATCTGGCGCTCCAATCGATTGGCCACAAAGCTGCTGTTCGCACCGGGAATCCCCAAGTTGACGACCTGGAATTCGAACTCGGGGTGATGCCGGCGCAGGGCCGCCTCGAGTTGGGCGGGATAACTCTCCTCGGCCGGGAGCGGCAGGCCGAAGGTATGGGAATCGCCCAGGCTGAGGACGGTGATTCCCTCCTCACCGATCCATGCCTCCTGGCCACGATCCACTGTCCGGGCCGCCACGGCGGCCAGCACCTGGAGGGTCAACTCCGCGGCCACCAGGCTCCCCACAAGCGCGACCCCGGCGAGGGCGAGTCTGTAGCCCAGGCGGCGGGACCGCGGCGGAGCGGGGGGGGGCGGGGAAGCGGGCTTCGGGCCGCCCCCAGCCCGGGTCACGCGGCCCCCGCAGCCCGAGTTTTCATGAGCCCAGCGTAGCCCTCACGGAAGCTCGGGTAGACGAAGCGATAGCCACTCTCGACGAGGGCCCGGGAGCTACAGCGCCGGCCGGATTCCGGCGGGCCCTCGGTAGCCGGCGCCCGCTCCACCCCGAGTTGCTCGGCGACCCAGCCCAATACCTCGCTTGAGTCCGCCGGCTCCGTGTCCACGCCCAGGTAGGTTTCCTGGGGGTCCTCGAGCGCAAGGATATGGGCGATGGCTCCCGCGGCATCGTCCCGGTGAATGCGGTTGGTGAACGCCGGGGGCTCGCTGTGGGTCACCGCCTCACCGGCGCGGACTCGCTCGATGAGCCGCGTGCGGCCGGGCCCATAAATTCCGCCGAGGCGCAGCACCGTGCTCGGGAAGCGGCTGCCGTGGAGCACCCGCTCGGCGCTGAGCATGATCTCACCCGGGAAACCCCGGGGATGGGTGGGCGAGGATTCGTCCAGCCACTCGCCCCGAGTCTGACCGTAGACCGAGGTGCTCGAGGTAAAGACGAAGCGCGAGGGATTCTGCCCCTCGTCGTTCAGGATACGAATGACATGCCCGAGACCGTCGAGGTACGCCCGACGATAGGCGCCCTCGTCGCGCTGCTTGGCGCCCACGGCGTAGACCACCGAGTCGAGGCCATCGGGGAGAGCACCCAGCCCCCCGGGCTCGGCCACGTCGCCCGCCAGCCTGACGACGCCCTCGGGCAGCGCCGACGGATCTCGGCGCAGGCCGAAGACCTCGTCGCCCTCGCCCACCAGGCGCTCGGCGAGCGCGCCCCCTACATATCCACAACCCACGACGAGTACTCTGGCCATTGCAAGCAAGAGAATGCCAGAACCGCGGCGCGGGGCCACCCGCCTATACTGGGGGCATGGCTTTCACCGTCGGAATCTCAACCTGCCTCGACCACCGCGGCCGCTGGCGCGAGGGCAGGGACTACGTCTACCTCGACCGCCGTTACGGCGATGCCCTCGCCGCCGCCGGGGCCGACCCCCTGCTGCTGCCGCCGGGAGCCCGCCCCGAACGCGCGGTGGCCGCCATCGACGCTCTGGTGCTTCCGGGGGGGGACGATTTTGAGCCCGACAGCCCCTACCCCGCCGAGATTCCCTTCGAACTCGCCTCCCCCGACCTGGTGGCCTTCGACCGCGCCCTGCTCGCCGCCGCGCGCCAGCGCGGGCTGCCCATTCTCGGCATCTGCTACGGCGCCCAACTCATGGCCCTCGAGGCGGGAGGCGGTCTCCACCACCATATCCCCCTGGATCTGCCCGCCGCCCGCGAGCATCAACTTCCCGAACCCCTCGGCCGCCACGCCATCGAGATCGACGACGACTCGCGCCTAGCCTCGCTTCTCGGCACCCGGCGGACGGACGTCAACAGCCTTCACCACCAGTGCATCGCGGCGGTCGGCCCGGGGATGCGCCCCTGCGCCCGGGCCGAGGATGGAGTCATCGAAGCCATCGAGAGCCTCGGACCGACACTCGAGATCGGCGTCCAGTGGCACCCGGAAAAAATGTCGGGACCCGCCGGCGACGCGTTCCTCGCCGCTTGGGTCGGCGCGTGCCGCACTCCCTGAACACTCTGCGCCCACCCGCGCTGAAGGGAAATCGGCAAAGACGTACACCTGTTCGGCAAAGAGGCAAGGCCGAGGGAAGCCGCTAGAATGCGCGCCTTCCCCCTTGAGCGCCCTTCCGGGAACCGCTGGCCAAGGCCGCGCGCAATTCACCCTCACGGAGAACGCCCATGCAGGTCTACACCACGGCCCCCCTCGAAGATCCCCGAGACGCCCGCACCCTCTACCCGCATCTCGAGGAAATTGGTTACGACGGCGCGTTCAGCTTCGAGGCCAAGCACGATCCCTTTTTGCCCCTGGCGGTCGCTTCGGAACACACGAAAAACCTGCGCCTGGGGACGGCCATCGCCATCGCGTTCGCCCGCAACCCCATGAACCTCGCCAACCTCGCCTACGGCACCCAGACCATCACCGGCGGCCGTTTTTTCCTAGGTCTCGGATCCCAGGTCCGCCCCCACATCATGCACCGCTTCAGCATGCCCTGGTCGAAGCCCGCCGCGCGCATGCGCGAAATCGTCCTCGCCATCAAGGCGATCTTCGATTGTTGGGAGGGCAAAGCCGAGCTCGATTTTCGCGGCGAATTCTACCGCCACACCCTAATGATTCCCGCCTTCAACCCCGGCCCGAATCCCTTCGGGCCCCCGCCGATTCTCACCGGTGGTTTCGGCCCGCTGATGACCGAGATCGCCGGCGAAGCCGCCGACGGCTTCATCGCCCACCCCTTCAACAGCCGCCACTCCCTGCTGACCAACACCCTCCCCGCCCTGCAAAGAGGGCTCGACAAGAGCGGGCGCAAGATCGACGATTTCGAAATCATCTGCGCCACCCTGGTCGTCACGGCCGACGAGGAAGAGGAGTTCGAGAGGGTCAAGGACGCCGCTCGCAAGCAGTTGGCCTTCTACGGATCGACGCCCGCGTACCTGCCCACACTTGAAGCCCACGGCTGGGGGGAAGTTCACGTGGAACTCAACCAGATGTCCAAGCGCGGCCGCTGGGATGATATGAGTGCGCTGATCAGCGACGAAATTCTCGAGGCCATCGCCGTGGTGGGGCCGCGCAAGGAAATCGCCGGCAAGCTGAAGGCCCGGCTCGAGGGCATCGCGAACGGCGTGAGCCTCACGCACAATCGCGCCCCGGACCCGGCCCAATGGGCCGACGTGGTCGCCGACCTCAAGGCCTCCTAAAGCCAAGCCCTCTTCACTCGAAGCCTGTTGACTCGAGCCCTGTTGACTCAGGGTTCCTCACTCGGGGCCTGCTGACCATCGTTCTCCCCTGAAACCCGGGCGCGCAGTTCCCGGCGAAGCACCTTCCCCGCCGCGTTGCGCGGCAGCGCGTCCGTGGCCACAAAACGCCCGGGCACCTTGTAGCCCGCGAGCCGGGCCCGGCAATACCCAGCGAGATCATCGATCTCGGCGCCGGGTTCCCGGGCCACCCACCACGCCACCGGCCGCGCGCCGTACTCGGGGTCGGGCTCGGCCACCACCGCGGCCTCGAGGACGCCGGGGTGCTCGGCCAGCACCGCCTCGATTTCCGCGGGGTAGATATTCTCGCCCCCGGAGACAATCAGGTCGTCTCGCCGGTCGAGAACCGCCAATCCGCCCTCGTCATCCAGCGTCCCCATGTCCCCGGTATGGAGCCAGCCGCCCTCGAGCGCCCGGGCCGTGGCCTCGGGCTGGCCGAGATAACCGAGCATAAGGGTCTCGCCCCGAACCCAGATCTCTCCGGCCTGGCCCGCCGGCAGGCTCTCGCCGCCGGCGCCTGCGATCTTGAGTTCCGTTCCTGGAAGCGGCTGCAGGCGCTCGCCCAGCGGCGGCGCCGTATCCGAGGGAAGCCGGGTGGCGACCTGGGAGGCCGCCTCGGTCAGCCCGTAGGTGGGCGCCAGCGGATAGCCGAGGGCATGCGCGCGCTCGAGCAACGCGGCGGGGGCGGGTCCGCCTCCGAGCAGAAGCCAACGCAGGCCTTGCGGCGCTGGGCGCTCGCCCCGCACGTCGAGCAAGCGTCGCAACATGGTGGCGACCAGGGAAACCCCGGTCACCGCCCCGCTCTCGAGTGCAGCCGCCACCGCCCGGGCCTCGAAGCCCGCTTGGACTACTACCGACGAGCCCGCCAGGCAGGCGCGTAGAAGGATCGAGAGCCCTCCGATGTGGAAGAGCGGCATGCAGGCGAGCCAGCGATCGTCCGGGCCGGTACCGAGCAGTTCCGCCGAGGCCCGGGCGCTGGCTCGGAAAGCGGCCGAGGTGAGGATCGCGCCCTTGGGTCGCCCGGTGGTCCCCGAGGTGTAGATCAGGGCCAGGGCATCGCGCATTTCTTCCCGGGGCGACGGCCGCTGAAACTCAACAGCGCCCGGTAACAACTCGATCCGAAGCGCCCGCATGCGCGCCTGGGGAAGCGCCCCGGCCCGCCGGGCCACCTCGGCGGCCCCCTGCCCCGCCGTCCCCCCGGCGTCCACCAGCAGGCCCGCGCCCCCATCCAAGACGATATAGGCGGCCTCCTCGGGGCGAAGCCGCAGGTTCACCGGGAGCAGCACCGCGCCGATCTCGCGCAGGGCCCAGAGCAGCCGCGCAAACGCCTCGCCATCGTCCACCAGGGTGGCCACCACGTCGCCGGAACCCACGCCGAGCCCCGCCAGATCCGCCGCCAGAACGCACGCCTCCCGGTACAGTTCGCCGTAACGAACCCGGGAATCCCCGAACTCCAGGGCCACCCGTTCGGGATCCAGGGCGGCGCGCTCGGCGAGCCAACCGGCGGCATCGGGCTGCGCCGTCATGCCGCGAACTCCGTAGCGTCACCGAGGGAGGCCCGGGCCATGGCTTCGGCGCCCGGCTCCAGTCCCCAACCCGGAGCATCGGTCAACTCGAGACGCCCCCCCTCGATGCGGGGCGGCGGCGCCAGGTCGAAGCCGAAGAGGCCCGCGTTCACCAGGCCGTGATCGGGGCCCGCAGCGGGCAGCGCCGCCGCCAACTGCGCGGCCGCCGCAACCCCGAAGGCCGAGTCCATCAGATGCGTCACAAAACAATCGATCCCCGCTCGGGCGGCGTCCTCGGCCAGGGCCAGGGCTAAGCCCAGGCCGCCGAGGGCGGCGGGCTTGAGGACCAGGCAATCCGCAGCCTGGCGGGCGATGACCCGGGCTCCGCCCCCGGGCCCGGCCAGGGCTTCGTCCGCAGCCACCCGTACGCCGCCGACCCCGCACAATTCCCCAAGCCCGAAGAGGTCTTCGGCAGCGACGGGCTGCTCCACGAGTTCGATATCCAGGGGGCCCAAGGCCTCCAGCGCCGAGCGCGCTTGTTCCCGGCTCCAGGCGCCGTTGGCATCGAGACGAATCTGCGGGGCCGGCCCGAGCGCCTCGCGCAGGGCCTGCACCCGCAAGAGATCCTCGGCGAGCGGGGCCGCGCCCAGCTTGAGCTTGAAGGTCGAGAAACCCGCCGCTTGCAGCGACCGAGCCTGGTCGCGGATCGCTTCGGTCTCGAAAGCCGTCACCAGGGCGCTCACCGATACCCGAGCCCGGGGCCGGCGTCCCTGCTCTTCGGCGAGAAGTTCGGCCACGGAGCGCGCGGCTGAAAGCGCGACCAACTCGGTCAGGGCGCAGTCGACGGCAAAGCGTGCACCGGGCGCATCCGGGACCGACGCGTCCCAAGCCTCCAGCGCGGCGCTTCGCGAAGCAGCGCTCTCGCCCACGAGGCGGGGAAGCCACTCGCGAAGACGCTCGCCGCAGCGGGCCCAACTCTCCATCCCGAAGCCGCCCGCCCCCGCCTTGCCCCCGGGCAGGGGAAGCCCGGGAAAAGGACACGCGTCGCCGCGGCCCACCGCCCCCGACTCGCTCTCGAGTTCGAGCAGCCAGCCCCGGCGCGCATCCAGACGACCGTGGGCCGTCACCAGGGGGGCGACCAGGGGGAGCCGGTAGGGGGAGAGGCGCACGCGCCGGATCTTCACAACAGCCAGCCCGCCGCGAGAAGCAGGCTGAAAAGAAAACCCAACTGGGCGGTGCCGGCCAGCGCCGCATTCAGGGGCGGCCCCAGAACTTCCCCCCGCACTCTTCGGTAGAGCGAGAGCGCCCGGGGCAGGGTCAGAAGCGGGAGCAGCACCCAGGCCGAGCGGCCCGCGGCCAGCATGAAGAGAGGCAAGGTCGCGTAGGCCATGACCAACAGGCCCGCGTATTCGGCGACGCCCCCCCGGCGACCGAGGCGCACCGCCAGGGTGAGCTTGCCCGCGCGCCGATCGCTCTCGAGATCGCGCACGTTGTTGACCACCAGGATCGCGGTGGCCAGGGCACCCACGGGCAAACACGCCAGGAAGGCCTCCCGGGAGAAGTCCAGGGCCTGGACGTAATCCGTCCCCACCACGGCGACCACGCCAAAAAAGAGAAAGACCGCGGCATCCCCCCAGCCTTTGTAGCCGAAGGGCCAGGGTCCGCCGGTGTAGGCCAGGGCCGCAATCATCGAGACCCCGCCCGCCACCACCACCGGCCAACCCGCGAGCCAGGTCAAATAGAGACCCACGCCTATCGCCCCCGCCAGAACCACGGCCACCCCCGCGCGCAATTGGGCGACGGTGAGCCAGCCCGACTGGGCGGCCCGAGCGGGGCCGATGCGATCGTCGCCGTCGGCCCCCTTTTCAAAATCGAAGAGATCGTTGGCCAGGTTCGAGGCGATCTGCAGCAGCAACGCCCCCATCAAGGCCGCCAGGGCGGCCGGCCAATACGACTCGCCCCGCCCCGTCGCCACCGCGGTGCCGACCAGCACCGGGCCCACCGCAACGGGCAGGGTGCGCGGGCGCGCGGCGATCCACCAGACCCGCCAACCCTCCGGGCGGGGGGCGCTGGGGCCGGCGGGTTCGGCTTCGGAGCTCATGGCCGCCAGGGGAAGCGCGAGAAATCCGGCTTGCGCTTTTCGTTGAAGGCGTCGCGACCCTCCTGGGCCTCCTCGTTCATGTAGAAGAGCATCGTGGCGTCGCCGGCCAACTCCTGCAGACCGATCTGGCCGTCGCAATCCGCATTCATCGCACGCTTGATGAGCCGGATCGCCAGGGGGCTGTGCTCGAGAATTTCTCGGGCCCAGGCCACCCCGGCCTCCTCGAGTTCGGCCACCGGAACCACCGCGTTGACGAGGCCCATGTCCTCGGCCTCCTGCGCCCCGTATTGGCGGCACAGAAACCAGATCTCCCGGGCCTTCTTCTGACCCACGATGCGCGCCATATACGAGGACCCGATCCCGCCGTCGAAGCTGCCCACCTTGGGACCGGTCTGCCCGAAGCGCGCGTTCTCTGCGGCGATGGTCAGGTCGCAGACCAGATGCAGCACGTGCCCTCCGCCAATGGCGTAGCCCGCCACCAAGGCGATCACCGGCTTGGGAAGAAAACGAATCTGCTTCTGAAGGTCGAGCACGTTGAGACGCGGCACGCCGTCGCCTCCGACATAGCCCGCGTCACCGCGCACGCCCTGGTCGCCTCCGGAGCAGAAGGCCTCGTCGCCCTCGCCGGTAAAGAGCACCACGCCGATGTCGGGCATATCGCGAACCCGGACAAAGGCATCGATCAATTCAGCGGTGGTCTCGGGCCGGAATGCATTGCGCTTTTCCGGGCGACAGATCATCACTCGGGCGATGCCATCGCCGCTCTGTTCAAAGCGGATGTCCTCGTATTCATGGATGGTCTTCCAGTCGACAGTACTCATCGGAGCCTCTTCTCGCCCGGCGTCGGCCGAGCCTCGTTGGGGGTGGAATAAAGTTGGATCAAAGCACCTGGGCCTGGGGTCCATCCCCTTGGCTCCAAATCAAAGCTTCGCCTCGCCGCCAGCGTGAAGCACCGAGCCAAGGAATTGTCGGTACCCAGCCTCGAAGGCCTGGGGACGCTCGAGGTGGGCGGCGTGGCCCGCCTCGGCAATCTCGAGCAGTTCGGCCTGGGGAAAAGACGCGAGCAGCCGGTTCGCAAGAGCCGAGAATTTCTCGTCCTCCCGGCCGACCACCAGGAGAACGGGCACGTCCAATTCGGGAAGCGCAGGCCAGACGGGCGGCATCGCCCCGCTCCCCATCCCGCGAAGGCTGTTGGCCAGGCCCACCGGGTTGGCGGCCAGGCGCTGGGTCCTGGCCTTGGCGAGGGCCGGGGGGCCCAGACGCGCCTGGCTCGCGAAAAGCGGAAGCGCCATCCAGCGGTCGACGAAGGCCTCGATGCCCCCGCTGAGGATCTGGTCGGCGAGGGCCTGGTCGGCGGCGATTCGCTCGGTCCGTTCCGACTCCTCGACGAAGCCCGGCGACACGCCAATCAGCGCGAGGGAGCCCACCCGGTGGGGAGCCCGGATGGCCAGGGAAAGGGCAACTCGCGCGCCCATGGAGTACCCCACGAAATGCCCCCGACGAATCCCCAACGCGTCCATCGCGGCCACCACCTGATCGGCGCAGCGGTCCATCGTGTAGGCCGCGACGTCTTCGGGCGCATCGCTGGCCCCATGCCCCACCAAATCCAGGGCGTGCACCCGGCAATCCGACGCCAGGGCCTGGGCAACGCCCTCCATGCTTTCCGCCGAACCCGTAAAACCGTGCAGGACGACCACCGGGGGCGAGGCCGGCGCGCCACGACTGACCACGCCCAGGGAGAGTTCCCCGGCGGAGACCCGACCCCTCTCCGCTTTCCGCGGCGTCGCGGGCTCCACCTAGGCTGCCCCCCCCGCCGAGGCCGCCAGGGCGGCGAGTTCGCGAAAATGCTTGACGTTCCCGTCGCGATCCACGGGTACCTCGATCAAACGCAGGCCCGGCCCCGTCCACGGGCGCGCCAGGCGCTCCCGTAATTCGTCGGCGTCGCGCACTCGCGTAAATTCCGCGTCGTGGAGCGGGCCAAGGTGCGCGAGGTCGAGGCCGTGGGGGGTACGAAAGAAGGTCTCGAAGCCCACGGCTTCGCCGCGCTCGGCGACGGGCAGGAACGAAAAGATTCCGCCGCCATCGTTGTTCAGGACCACGATGGTCAAGCCCTGGGGTAGAGATTGGGCAAGGCGCAGCCCTCCCACATCGTGGAGCAGCGCAAGATCCCCGGTCAGCAGAAGCACCGGGCCGCAATCGGCGGCCGCGGCCCCGGCCGCCCCGGAGACAAGACCGTCGATCCCGCTGGCACCGCGATGGCCGTGGAGCCGCAGCGGGCGAGCACCCCGGGGCATGAAGGCGTCGAGATCGCGAATCGGCATGCTGTTGGAAACGTAGAGCGTGGCGTCGGGCGCAAGCGCCCGCACCACATCGCGCACGGCCCCGGGCTCGTAGAGTTCGGTTTCCCCGGCCAGGGCGTTCTCGAGGGCGTCGGCGGCCCGGGCGTCGGCCGCGAGCCAGCCCGCCCGGTAATCCCCCTGGCGCTCGGACAGCCCCGCCTCGCGCCAGTCCTCTGCCAGGGCGCGACAAAGGCAGCCCGGGTCGGCCACCACGACCCGGGAGGCCAAGTGGCTCGGGTCGTGCCAGACCCGGTCGGGATCGACCAGGATCCAGTGCTCGGGGGGCCGAGCCTCCAGGGCCAGGCGCAGGGCCTTGCTCACGGGCGCATCTCCGATGCGCAGGACCACGTCGGGGGCCCACGCCTCGGCAAATTCGGCGTCGCGCAAAAGCAGGTCGCCGTGGGCCAGCACCGGGGCCGTGGGCACATGGGGGCCTCGACGCAACTGGGACAGGGGATCCGCCCAAAGGGGCCAACCCAGGAGCCGCGCCAAGTCCGCGATGGCGGCGCTGGTCTCGGCGTCGGGCGGCAGGGGACCGCAGATCACGAGTCCGCGCTCGCCCTGGCGGGCAATCTCGAGCAGAGCCGCGCGCTCGGCGGCGGAGGGCTCACCGCTTGGCGGCGAAACCGTGGTCCAGGCGCCGCGCGAGCGACCGCGCAAAGGCCGGCCCTCGGTCTCCCTCGCCGGCGTGGGCTGGGCACCCCCATCGAGGGGCTCGCGCAGGGGCCAATTGAGATGAACCGGACCGGCGGGCCGGCCACGCGCTTCGGCCACCGCCCGGCAGGCGAGAGTGCGCGCGTACCCCCGGGCCCGGGCGCCGCCGACGGGGACGGGAACCTCGACGAACCGACGCACATAGCTGCCGTAGAGACCCAACTGATCGATGGTCTGGCCCGCACCCCAATCGCGCAACTCCGGGGGCCGATCGGCGGTGAGCAGGAGCAAGGGGACCCGGGCGGTGTGCGCCTCCACCACCGCCGGCCAGTAGTTGGCCGCCGCCGTCCCGGACGTGCAGATCAGGACCACCGGCCGGCCGCTCTGGCGCGCCAGCCCCAGGGCAAAAAATCCCGCCGAACGCTCATCCAGAATCGGGCGGCAACGAAGTTCCGAAATACCCTGGGCGGCCACCACCAGCGGGGTCGAACGCGAGCCCGGCGAAATGCAGACTTCGCGCACGCCGCTGAGCGCCAGTTCCTCAAAGAACGCTGCCAGAAAGTCGCGAACCTCGTCGGGCCGCGCCTCGAAACCGTCATCGGGGGGATGCGTGGCCATCTAGATCTCCGTGAGGGGCGCCAGTAGGGCCCGCAATTTGAGGCGGGTCTCCACCAACTCCGCCTGGGGAACAGAGCCTTCGACCAAGCCCGCCCCCGCGAAAAGCCGGGCCTGGGACTCCCCGCCCCCGTCTCCGGGCGCGGCATTGCGAACCAGGGCCGAGCGCAGGGCCAGCCAGAACTCGCCCTCACCTTTGGCGCCGACCCAGCCCACCGGCCCCGCGTACCAACCCCGGGCCAACCCCTCGCGCTCGGCGATCCAGTCGAGGGCGGGGGCGCGGGGGAGCCCGGCCACCGCCGGGCTGGGGTGCAACTCGGCGACAAGATCGAGCACCGAGGCGGCCCGCCGTTCCCGGGTGAGCCGGCCGCGGAAGGGGGTCGTCAGGTGCTGGATCCCCGCCACGCGCATGAGCTCGGGAGCCTCGGGCTCCTCGAGACTCTCGGTCCAGGGAGTCAGGGCCGCCCGAATGCTCCGGGCCACCGCCGCGTGTTCGGCCTGCTCCTTTTTGCTTTCGCGCAGGGCCAGGCCGAGCTCGACATCCTCTTCCGGACTGCGTCCCCGACCCGCGGAGCCCGCAAGGGCGCAGGCCTCGACTTCCCCCTGATCGAGGGAAACCAAAAGCTCGGGGGAGGCGGCGACCAGGGTATCCTCGTCGCGACCCACCGCGAGCACCGTGCAGTGGGGATAGAGCGCGCCCAGCTGGGCCAGAAAACCCGGGATCGCGAAACGGCCGGGATTAAAAACTTGCAGCGAGCGCGCCAACACGACTTTTTCGAGGTCCCCGGCCCGAATCGCCTCCAGGGCCGAAGCCACCTGCGCCTCGAAGACCGGGTGCGCGCGGTCGGCCACGACTCGGTATTCGGCTCCCCGCGCGCTCGAAACGGGCTCGGAGTCGTATACACCCGCGCCCTGACCCGCCTCGCTCAGGGCGCGGAGGGTTTCCAGTTCGGCGCCGAGACGCGTTCGAAGCGCCTCGATGCCCGCACCGGGCTCCACTCGCAGGTTGCAGGTCGCCGTGGTTTCTCCGCCTCGGTTCCGCAGTAGAAGTTCGGGAAGCACCATCCGACCGGCGGGAAAAGCCTGCCACTCGCCCTGCCCGGCCGTCCGGCCATCGAAGGCAAAGCCCCCGACGAAGAGCGGATCGGCGGGGCCCACGCGGTCGACGCTCGCAAAGACCGCGGCGATGGAATCCCCCACCCCGGCGATCGCGTCGGCGACCGAAACGGCGCCCGGATCCTCGATGGCCGCCACCCCCCCTCGCGCCGCCAGAGAAAAGCCCCGGGCTTGCTGACCCCAGAAAAAACGCTCTGCCGTCGCGAAGCCCGCGTAAGCGGCCAGGGGATCGATGCTCCCGGCCGACAGCCCCACGGAAAGGATGCGCGCGGCCCCACTGCGCGTGGCGCGTTCGGCGCATTCCGAAAGGGCCTCGTCCAGGGCTTCGTCCAGCACTTCGTCAAGCGCTTCGTCAAGCGCTTCGTCCAGGACCGCATCCAGGTCGGTGGAGATCGGCGAGTCGGCTGGGTTCAACGCCATTCCACTTCCAGTCGACTCGAGCGCGTGGCGGCCAAGGCCCGCTCGAGATTCTGCTTGCGATCGGCCTCGCTCGCCGCCAGCCGATCCAGGGCGCGGTTCACCAGGGTGCGCTGAAAATGCAATGCCACCAGCCGAGTAATCTGGGGCAGGAGCCGATGGAAGGCTTGGGTGATCGCCGCGTCTTCGGCCTCGGTCTGCCGGATATGATCGTCGAAGAGATCGATCGCCGCGTCGGCGACGTCGCGGACATGGTCCGCATGGCGCATCGAGAGCGAAAGAAGTGCGTCTAGGGGAAAACCCGCGCCGAGGATCCCCAGCGCCGCTCGGGCCATTTCGAGGTCGGCTTCGACGAAGCGGGGCTCGCCGTCGATCTCCAGGGCTTCGCCCAGGCCCGCCGCCTCCACCGCCTGGACCAAGGCCTCGGGAATGCCGACTTCGGCGGCCAACTCGGCCCGGGAGTAGGTTTGCTGGACCGCGCTCTGGGCCGCAAGCCCCGACAGAATCGGGTTCCCCTCCCGGCCGTGGGGATCCTCGTTCAGCACGCGCCCGATCTGGGCGAGGCTGAACCCCTCCCCCACCAGGGAGCGAATCCGGCGCAGGCGCGCGAGGTGCTCGGCGTCGTAAATCGCGGCCCGGCCCCGGCGACCCGGCTTGGGGAGCAGTCCCCGGGACTGATAGAAACGAACCGTATCCACCCGGACTCCGGCCGCCGTGGCCAACTCTTCGACTCGATATTCCATCCAACTATTCTAAGAGTAATCACTCTCACCGTCGAGCCCGACCCCGGCCCGAATCAGGCGCCCCCCTCCGAGAAAGGAAAAAGTCGGCCCCGTGGCGGCCGCTCAGGCAGTGGGGGAGCCGCTCTCCGCGGCTTCGACGAGCTCCCCGAAGCGGCCGAGGAGGGTGTGGCCATCGGGGGAATCCCGGCAGGCGGCCTTGAGCGCCGCGGGGTCTCCCCCCTCCCCCGCGATCAGGTCACGCCGCCCATCGATGTAGCCGCGCATGATATCGGCATCGAACTCGGGGTGAAATTGCACCCCCCAAGCCCGCTCGCCCAGCCGGAACGCGTGGTGCGGATCCATGGCGTTGCGACCGAGGGGAACGGCTCCGTCCGGGTACTCGAGCACCACCTCGACATGGGTCGCCTGAACCCGGGCCCGGGCGGGCAGCCGGCCGAGCAGCAGATCGTGCTCGGCTTCGAGATCGACCTCGACGGTCCCAATCTGGCGGCCCCGAGGATTCGGGCCCACCCGCCCCCCCAAACCGTGCGCGAGCAATTGGTGCCCATAACAGATCCCCAGAATCCAGGCCGGCGCCGCGACGGCGCCTTTGAGCCAGCGGGCGGCGCTCTCGCTCCAGACCTCGCGCTCCGAGACCATCGCGGCGGAGCCCGTCACCACCACCCCGGCAACCGATTCCACCGGGGGAAGCGGCTGCCCCCGATGCACCTCGACGGTCTCGATGGGAAGGCTCGAAAGCGCCAGGCCCTCGCGAATCCAGCGGTCGAAATCGCCGCGCCGAGCGGCCACCTCGGGCAGGGTATCGCCGGTCTTGACGATCAGGAGGGGGCGCACGTCTCGAGAGCCTCCCGAAAATAATGCAGGGCGATCCCCGAAGCCGTCGCCACGTTGAGCGAGTCGACCCCGGACGCCATGCCGATCTTGAGCCGCAAATCGGCGAGTTCCAGGACCGCTTCGCTGATGCCGGCCCCCTCGGTTCCGAGCACGAGGGCGCTGCGGCGAGGCAGGCCCCGACTCGCCGCCGCCGCGATGGACTCGCCTTCGGGATCCAGAGCGACCACGCTATAGCCCGCCGCCTGGAGTTGGCGAAGCCCCGCCGGCCAATCGTCGGCGCGCGCGAAGGGAACGCAGAGCGAGCCGCCGAGGGAGGTCCGGATCGCCTTGCGATAGAGGGGATCGCAGCAGCGCGGGCAAACCAGCACCCCGTCGGCCCCCAGCGCCATCGCGTTCCGAAAAACTCCGCCCACATTGTCGTGGTTCGTCAGGCCCTCGAGCACCACGAGCAGAGAGGAACCATCCGCCCGGGTTGCCGCCCGGACCAGCTCATCGAGCCCGAAATCGTCCGGCCGGCGTCCCAGAGCCAGACAGCCCCGATGCAGGTGAAAACCCGCCAACTCCTGAAGGATTTCGTTGGGCGCTTGGTAGATCGGAACTTCGGCGTCGAGTTCGTCGAGAACATCCTGCAGCGCGAGCCGAGCCGGGGGGCTCGCCAGCACCGAGAGGGGAGCGAAGGGCGAATCCTCGATCAGGCAACGCAGGGTGAAGCGCCCCTCCACGACGAAGAGGCCCTCGCGGCGGCGCATCTGGGGATCCTTGATATCCCGGTAGAGTGCGAGGCGCGGGTCGTCCAGCTCGGCGATCTCGATCAGCCCCACAGAGACTCCCTTCAGAGATCGGCGAAGAAATCGTTGCCCTTATCATCCACGATGATAAAGGCGGGAAAATTTTCGACCTCGATCTTCCAAACAGCCTCCATCCCGAGTTCTTCAAACTCGAGCACCTCGACCCGCCTGATGCAATCCTGGGCGAGAATCGCCGCCGGGCCGCCCACGGAGCCCAGGTAGAAACCCCGGTGCTTCTTGCAGGCATCGGTGACGGCCTTGGATCGGTTGCCCTTCGCCAGGGTCACTAAACTGCCGCCGTTCTCCATGAAGAGATCCACGTAGGAATCCATGCGGCCCGCCGTCGTGGGCCCGAAGGAACCCGACGCGTATCCCTCGGGTGTCTTCGCGGGCCCGGCGTAGTAGACGATATGCTTCTTCAAGTACTCGGGCAGGCCCTCTCCCGCGTCCAGCCGCTCCTTGAGACGGGCGTGAGCGACGTCCCGGGCGACCACCAGGGTCCCCGTGAGGCTGAGGGGCGTAGTCACCGGGTGCTGGGAGAGTTCCGCCCGGACCTCGTCCATGGGGCGGTCGAGGTCGATGGCCACGGACTCGTTACCCAACTCGACGCCCGAGAGATCGGGCAGGAAACGCGCGGGGTCGGTCTCGAGTTGCTCGAGGAAAATTCCCTCCGCCGTAATCTTCCCAACGATCTGACGATCCGCCGAGCACGACACCCCGATCCCCACCGGGCAGGAAGCCCCGTGCCGGGGAAGGCGGACAACGCGGACATCGTGGCAGAAATACTTGCCCCCGAATTGGGCACCGATTCCCACCTTCCGAGTCAACTCGAGCATCTCGGCTTCGAGTTCCCGGTCGCGAAAGGCCCGGCCATGGGCATTGCCCTCACTCGGCAGACCGTCGAGGAAGTGGCAGCTCGCGAGTTTTACCGTCTTCAGGGTGGCCTCGGCGGAGGTTCCCCCAACCACGACGGCCAGGTGATAGGGAGGACAAGCCGCCGTCCCCAGAAGCCTGATTTTTTCGGAGAAAAATTTCAGCAACGATTCGGGGTTGAGCAGCGCCTTCGTTTCCTGGAAGAGGAAGGTCTTGTTCGCCGAACCGCCTCCCTTGGTGATGAAGAGAAATTTGTACTCGTCTCCGTCGGTGGCCTCGAGATCGATCTGCGCCGGCAGGTTCGAGCCCGTGTTCCGCTCCTCGTACATCGTGAGCGGCGCATTCTGGGAATAGCGAAGGTTCTCCTGGGCGTAGGTGTCGTAGATCCCCTGGGCCAAGGCCTCGGCATCGCCCCCTCCCGTAAAGACGTTCTGGCCCTTCTTGCCCACGACGATGGCCGTCCCAGTATCCTGGCACGAGGGCAGGATCATGCCCGCGGCGACGTTCGCGTTTTTGAGCAACTCAAGGGCCACAAACCGGTCGTTGTCCGAAGCCTCGCGATCGTCGAGAATCGACGCCAACTGCTCGAGATGGGCGGGCCGAAGCAGGAATGAAACGTCCCGAATGGCCTCGCGCGCGAGAAGACTCAGCCCTTCGGGGGCCACCTTGAGGATTCTCTGCCCTTCGAACTCGGCGATCGATACGTGATCCGAGGTCAACTTCCGGAAGGGAGTACTGGACTCGCCGTACTCAAAGATCGGCTGGTAGTAGAATTCGGACACGGCTACGCAGGTCTCCGCCTCTTGGGGCTCGGTGGGGGGGGGGGGAATCAATGGGGGGGGCAAATAAGGAGGGGGGCCAAATAAGGGAAGGGGGCTCCGCCCGTTCTCCCCGCGCCACGGCCGGGGCGATCACGGGCGGGTGTCGAGGATAGCGGAAGAGCGTGGGCTCGGGGGCGCTCATAGCCGCACGCGGCCTCCTTTCCAGGCCCGGCGATTTCGGCGAAGATCTCCGTCGAACACGGCACCGAGAACGACAGAGCCGAGGAGCCCAACGCGCTCTTCGATCCCCGATCACCCCATGACCAACCCATCCCCGCGCCACGCCCGAGGAGAATCCCATGGCCCACCCCCTTCATTTCGGTGTCACCCTCCCCCAGATCAAGCGCGAGTGGAGCGAGTCGAAGGCCTGCGCCGTGGAACTCGACCGCCTCGGCTTCGACTCCGCGTGGGTCTGCGACCACGTCTACGGCGTTCCCAACCCCCGGATTCCGATCCTCGAGGGCTGGACCCTGCTGACCGCTGTGGCGGCCGTCACCGAGAACCTGCAACTCGGCACCCTAGTCACGCCGCCCTTCTTCAGGAACCCCGCCATGCTCGCCAAGCAGGTCGCCACCATCGACCACATCGCGGGCGGGAGGGTAATCATGGGGCTCGGTGCGGGCTGGTTCCAACCCGAGTTCGAAGCCTACGGCAATCCCTTTCCGCCCCTGGGCTCGCGCATGCGGGGCCTCGACGAATACGTCCAGATCCTGAAAAGCATGTGGACGGAAGAGACCACAACCTTCGAGGGCGAGCATTTCCAAGTCAAGGAGGCCCTCTGCGAACCCAAGCCCCCACGGCGGCCGCCGATCTTGATCGGCGGGACCGGGGAACGAGTCCTGATGGGAATCGCCGCTCGGGAGGCAGACATCTGGAACAATATGGCCATCACCCAGGCTCAACTCGGCCAGAAGATCCAGGCCCTGCACAAGCGCTGCGACGAATTGGGCCGGAATCCAGAGGAAATCCAGATTTCCCAACAATGCGTTGTCATCCTCGAGGAAACCGAGGAGGCAGCCAGAGCGTCCCTAGCCAAGGCCAACAAAATCTATGGGGGCCATATGGGCGCGAGTCTTGAGGAGCACGGAATCTGGGGACACCCGGAGAGGGTCGTCGAATGCATCGAAAGACACCGAAGCCTGGGCTGCACCAGCTTCCTGATGGAATTCTTTGGCCGGGACACCCGGGTCCCCGCGCGGCTATTTGCCGAGCAGGTGCTCCCGCAGCTGCGGAATTGAGGGGCAGAATCGGGAAAAACTTCAGTCGCGATGCCCCTCGCCCGATCCTATGGGGAGGGCTCCGCAGGGCGCGGAATCTTGAGCCAGCCTCCAGACGACGGATCCCCGTGCTGTTATCATCCGAACCTATGAACTCACGCATCAAGCACCTCCGAATCGCTGCTGGGCTGCTCATCGCCCTCGGCTTCCTGGCCGGCGCGGGCGCCTCCGAGGCCGCCTCAAGCCAACCCCGGCTGAATTGCTCCCGAATTCCGGAGCTCAGCCGAACGCTGCTGCACAAGCACATCAGCTTCCACTACGTAAATGACGAGCTTCGCCAGCGAATCGTCGACAATTACGTCAAGCGTCTCGACGCCTCCAAGAGCCTCTATCTCGCTGCAGAGGTCGCTGTGCTGAAGAAGCAACTGCGGGCGATCATCCAGCAAATCCGCGACGACGATTGCTCGGCTCTTTTGAAGATCCAAACCGATCAGGTGACCCGCTACGAGGCCCTGCAAAAATTCGCCACTGAGATGCTGGCCGACGAGAACTACGAACTCGACACCGATGCGGTTCTCATCATCGATCCGGACAAGCGGGCCTTCTCTCCGAACGCCGAAGCCCGAAATGAACTCGTCAGCAAACTCATCCACTTCCAGATGTCCAATTATACGAGTTCCGACATGGCCCTCCCCGAGGCCAGGGAGAAGCTGACCCACCGCTATGAGTTGATGACCCGGCGGGCCAAGGAAAAGACCAACGAGGATCTCTACGCCGAGTATCTCGACGCCTTCGCCACCGCCCTCGACCCCCACTCCAACTATTTATCCCAGGAGGTCCTGGAGGATTTCCAGATCAGCATGGGGCTCTCCCTGGAAGGGATCGGGGTCGCCCTCTCCACCAAGGACGGCTACTCCGTCGTGGAGAAGATCATTCCGGGAGGCGCAGCGGCCGGGCTCAAAGTACTCGAACCCCAGGACAAGATCATCGCGGTCGCCCAGGACGGCGAAGAACCCGTCGATATCATCGACATGGATCTACGCGATGTCGTGCGCCTTATTCGGGGCAAGCGCGGCACGACAGTGAACCTGACCGTGCTTCGGCAAGGCGAAACCACCGAGCGTTTCCAGGTCAGCATCGTCCGGGACAAGATCAACCTCGAGGAGCAAGCTGCCAAGATTCGCTTCGAAGAAGTCGAGATCAAGGGCGAGAAGAAGAAGGTCGCCGTACTCGAACTACCCTCTTTCTACGGCGGAAACGACCCCAGTGGACGTCAGAGTTCCTCCGATGTCGCCGCCCTCCTCAAGGAGGCCAAGAAGGAAAAGGCCGTCGGCCTCGTCCTCGACCTCTCGCGCAATGGCGGGGGCCTGCTCGAAACGTCAGTGGATATCGCGGGACTCTTCATTGAAGACGGCGGCATCGTGGCCACCCGCGACACCTTTTCCCAGGTTCAGGTCCTCCGGGATCCCAATTCCCGCATTGCCTGGGACGGCCCTCTGGTCGTCCTAATTTCCAGGGTCAGCGCATCGGCTTCCGAGATCGTGGCGGGCGCCCTCAAGGATTATCGCCGGGCCGTCATCGTGGGAGACGACCACAGTTTCGGCAAGGGGACAGTCCAGAGCATGGTGCCCCTGCCCGAGGGCCTTGGCGCGCTCAAGGTCACCACGGCTCTCTTCTTCCGGCCGGGAGGTCGCTCTACCCAGCACGCCGGGGTCGCCTCGGATGTCATCATCCCCTCGATTTTCGGGACCGATGATTTCGGAGAAGCGCACCAGACCTACTCGCTGCCGACCCAATCCATCACGTCGTTCCTCGAAATTACCGACTCCACCGAGGACGACGGGCCCGCGTGGCAGCCGATTACTCCGGCGCTCATCCAGGAACTCGCCCTTCGCTCCAACAAACGAGTCGAAATCAATGAAGACCTGATTAAAATTCGTGAGCGAGTCGCAAAAACCGACGAGCGCAATGGCGTCGTCCACCTCGCCGAACTCATCAAGGAACAAGAAGAGAAAGAGGCGGCCGAGGAAGAGGACAAGGGCGACGACGACGCAGCCAAGGAGGAGGGGAACGCCAAGGCATCGCCCCCCCCTTCGGGCGATGAGACCGACAATCTGGCAACGGCCGACACCCAGGGCTCCGAGCCCGACGAGTCCGACGAGGACCCGCCCTCACCCCAACAACTCGAGGCTGTCCAGATCCTCGCGGACCTCATTCAGCTGACCAGCTAAGCTCCGTCAGCCCGGTCAACCCCCTCAGCCCCGGTTTCCAGCTCACACGTCCGCTGCTAAGCTGGTCGTGTTTCCGGCGCGCTTCGCCAGGGTAGACCTGCGCGCGCTCAGCCCAGGAGCAATCAGCAATGACGAGCCTCGAAGATCCGATCCGCGAAAAACTCGACCAACTGGTCCAGAGCCACTCCGTGCTGCTCTTCATGAAGGGCAACCGCCAAGCCCCGCAATGCGGGTTCTCCGCTCGCGTGATTTCGATCCTGGACAACTACCTCGACGACTACGCAACGGTTGACGTTCTGTCCGATGGTGAGGTCCGAGAGGGCATCAAGCTCTACTCGTCCTGGCCGACGATTCCGCAACTCTACGTCAACGGCGAGTTCATCGGGGGCTGTGACATCATCACCGAGATGGCCGACGGGGGCGAACTCTTTGGCACTTTCGGAGTCGAACGCACCCCGTCGATCGTTCCTGAAATCCATATCGGGGACGATACAGCAGAGGCTCTTCTCCAAGCTTCCGCCCAGAACGGCGGCCCCGATCAATACCTCCACCTCTCCGTCAGCAAGGATTGGCAAACCAGTCTCTCTGTCGCTGCCAGGAGCGCAATGGACGTCGAAGTACAATCCAACGGGGTCACCCTGATGGTCGACCCCTTCAGTACGGATCGAGCCAACGGCATTACCATCGAGTTGGTCGAAACCGCCGAGGGTCGGGGCTTCAAGGTCGACAATCCCAACGCGCCCACCCTGGGTGAAATGAGCGTTCAAGAACTCAAGACCCTTCTCGAGAGCGGAGACGATTTTGAGTTCATCGACGTTCGAACCCCGAGCGAATTCGAGACCGCCCGGATCGACGGGGCCGTCCTATTCGATGAGACCGAATATGCGCGGCTGAGCGCATTGCCCAAGCAGACGAAGATCGTATTCATCTGCCATCACGGGCCCAGAGGCGTCAATGCCGGGCAGCAATTTACCGACCAGGGATTTACCAACCTTCACAACGTCACGGGAGGGATCGATGCCTGGTCGCTGACAGTCGATCCCGAAATTCCCCGCTACTGAACCCTCCAAGCGGCGTACAAAGAGAGTTCACCCGAATGACCATTGAAGTCCAGGCCAATCTCAGCAGCGTCCAAATCGCGGAAACGATTCGGGAGGCCATTCTCGAAGCGATTCCTGGCGCGGAGATCGAGGTCAGCCCCGGAGGAATTGGGCATTTCGAAATTCGAGTCGAGGCGGGCGTTTTCGAAGGCCTTGGGCGCGTCAAGCAGCAGCAACTCGTCTACGGCGCCATCGCCGGCCTACTGAGCGGGAGCAACCCGCCGGTGCACGCCATCGACAAGCTGGACTGCATCGTCCCCTGAACCCGCGCAACCCGCGCACGGCTTCAGAGAAGCTTCCCCTGCCCATCGTCGTCGACCGAGTGCTCCGGAGAGGGTGACTTCTTCGCCGCTGGCTTTTTTGCCGCGGACTTCTTCACAGCGGATGTGTCGAGTTTCATCTTCGACACCGCCTTTGGCGCGAGCCGTGATCCCCTGGCCGTCGGACTGACGAACTGGAGCTCGGAGAGATCGTAGGTCGCCTTTTTCAGCCGCTGGCGCTTGGCGGGTACAAAATCCATTTTCAGCGTACCCTGGGCATCCCCTTCCAGGAGCAGGTCGAGCTTCCCTGCCTTGCCCTTGATGAGCTGGTATTCCCGGTTTCGAATGAACTTCTCGATCCGAATTCGCTTTCCGTAAGCAATTTTCTGTTTATCCCGGTAGATCACCGTAAACTCAGCCCCCTTATTCGGATCGAAGGCTTCGCAATGGAGCAGCTTTCCACTGAAGAGGACTTTTTCAGGAGGAGGCATGATGCGATACGTGCCGTCCGAAGCGATCCCCAGAATCAGATCGTACTCGGAGACGGACATCTTGAACTGTTGTCCGCGCACATCACTCCCGAAGAACCCCGAATCCTTGTCGTAGCTGAGCTTGATATTCTGGCGGGCAACGGCCTTCTTATCGACGGCCTTGATCCGAGTAATTTCGGTTCGCCGCGGAAAGCGGTCTCCGTATTTCTTGATCAACGCCTTCACGTAGCCGATACTCGTCTTCTTCATGTTCCGAAGTTTCTTGTCGACCCCCTCAATCTGCGCTTTCAGTTCGTCGATATCCCGGCGGTTCTTCTCGATATCGAAGGCGGAAATCCGACGAATCCGAATCTCCAGAAGCCGCTTGACGTCGTCGGCCACCATAGGCCGAATAAAAAGCTTCTTGAACTTCGCCATGCCCTTCATCACTTCGTCGCGAACTGACTCTTCGGTCGTCGCTTCCTCGATACGCTTATAGACACGCTTTTCGACGAAGATCTGCTCGAGAGTCAGCCAGTGCTGCTTGTCGACCATCTGGCTCCGGTCGAACTCAAGCTCGAGCTTGAGCTGGTTTTGCAACTGTTCGGTGAGGGCTTCGATAATATCGGTCACCGTGAACTGAACCGGTTTTCTGTCGTCAATGACCGTGAGATTGGAGGAAATCGAAACAGAACAATCCGTGTAGGCATAAAGCTGGGGAACCAGTTCCTTGGCGGAGACTCCCCGAGCCAGTGTCAAATCGATTTCAACGTGATCCGTTGTAAAATCATCGATAGACGAAACCTTGACCCGACCCTTCTGGGCGGCGGCCTCGATCGAGGCGATAATGCTCTCCGTCGTCGTTCCGTAGGGGACCTCACTGATGACCACATGCTTCTTGTCACGAACGTTGACCCGGGCCCGCACCTCCACCTTGCCACGACCATCCTCGTATGCGTCCACATCCATCAGCCCGCCCTGGGGAAAATCGGGGAAAAGCTCCACCCCCTTTCCCTCGAGAATCGCGACCTGGGCCTCCCAGAGTTCCACCAAATTATGGGGAAGAAGCTTCGTCGCCATCCCCACCGCGATGCCCTCTGTACCCAGCATCAGGATTACGGGAAGCTTCGCGGGCAGTCGGACCGGCTCAGGGCTGCGGCCATCGTAGCTCGGGACAAATTCTGTCAGCGATTTATGAAAGAGAGTATCCAGCGCGAGATCGGTCAAGCGACATTCGATATAACGCGAAGCCGCCGATCGATGGCCGGTGATCACGTTTCCAAAATTGCCCTGCTTCTCGATGAAGTAGTCCTTGTTCGCCAAGACAACCAGGGCATCCCCGATGGAAGTATCGCCGTGGGGGTGCAATTTCATGGTCTCGCCGATCACGTTCGCCACCTTGTGAAAGCGACCATCGCTCATCGAGAAGAGCGTATGCAGGATTCGGCGCTGCACGGGCTTGAGCCCGTCGCGTAGTTCCGGGATAGCGCGGTCGAGTACGAAATAGCTCGAGTACTCGAGGAAATTTCGTTGCATCAGAGCTTCGAGGTGGGCCATCGCTAATTCTTACTCCTCAAGCGACATCCGTCAGAAGGTTCTCAATGATAAACTCGCGCCGGGCAGGCGTGTTCTTTCCCATGAAAAACTCCAAGGTCTTGGAGACCTCACTGATACTGTTCACTGTGACCGACAGAAGCCTCATCCCCTCTCCAATGAACTGGCCGAACTCCTTGGGGCTAATTTCGCCAAGTCCCTTGAAGCGAGTCACCTCGGCCGAGCGGATCCGGGCCATCGCTTCATCCCGCTCCTTTTCGTTGTAGCAATACTCCGTGACCTTCTTGTCTCGAACTCGGAAGAGCGGGGTTTCGAGAATATAGACGTGGCCCTTCAGCGCAAGCTCTTCGAAATAGTGCAGAAAGAAGGTCAAGAGAAGATTGCGGATATGCATGCCGTCGACGTCGGCGTCCGTGGCAAGCACCACCCGATTATACCGGAGGCCCTCGATCCCATCCTCGATCCCCAGGGCTCTCATCAAGTTATAGAGTTCCTCGTTCTTGTAGATGGCATCGCGCTTGAGTCCATGGCAGTTGAGCGGTTTTCCTCGCAAAGAAAAGATCGCCTGGGTATAGACATCCCGGGTAGGAACGATCACGCCTGCTGCAGAATCACCTTCGGAAAGGAAGATCGTGCTCTCATCTCGACGGTCGCCCTTGGCATCGTCAAAATGAACCTTGCAGTCCGTGAGCTTGGGGATGCGGATGGCAACCTTCTTGGCTCGCTCACGCGCGTCCTTCTTGATATTCGCCAACTCTTTTCGAATCCGTTCATTGTTGGAAACCTTTTCGAGCAAGCTCTTGGCGACATCCGAATTTTCATGCAGCCAGCGAACCACCTGCTCCTTGACCGCCGGCACGACCCACGAGCGCACATCCGTCGACCCCAGTTTGTTTTTCGTCTGACTTTCGAAGACGGGATCCTGCAATTTCAAGGAAACCGCGCCGACGATGCCATCCCGTACATCCTCGCCCGCGAAATTCTTTTTCGCGAATTCGTTGACGCCCTTGAGGACCCCCTCCCGGAAGGCGCTCTGGTGTGTCCCACCGTCGTTGGTGTATTGCCCGTTCACGAATGAGAAATAGGTTTCCCCGTACGCATTCCCATGCGTAAAGGCAAACTCGAGTTTCTCTTCCCGGCAGTGAACGATGTCGTAAAGCGGCGGCTCTTCGCCAATTTCGTCGCCTAGCAAATCGGAGAGACCGTTCTTGCTTCGGTAAGTCTTCCCGTTGTAGGCCAAAGAAAGCCCACTATTGAGGTAGGCGTAATAGCGAAGTCGATGCGCGATAAAATCTTCGTTCCAGGTGTACTCGCCGAAGATTTCGGGATCCGGCGTGAAACGAATAAAAGTCCCGTTGGCCTCGGCCGCGTTCGCCTTTCCCTTCTTCTCCTTGAGAAGCCTCCCGCGCTCGAAGTCAGCCCGAACGAATTTCTTGTCACGCCAACTCGTCACTTCGAAACCACTGGAGAGTGCGTTGACCGCTTTCGTCCCCACGCCGTTCAGGCCCACAGAGAACTGGAAAACATCGTCGTTGTACTTGCCGCCGGTATTGATCTGGCTGACACACTCGACGACCTTGCCCAGGGGAATGCCGCGACCGAAATCACGAATGCTCATGGTTTCGCCCTCGCGAGAAATCTCCACACGCCGGCCTTCGCCCATAATGAATTCGTCGACGGAGTTATCCACCACCTCCTTGAGCATGACGTAGATGCCATCCTGCGGATGGCTCCCGTCGCCCAGGCGGCCGATATACATCCCCGTGCGTAGTCGAATATGCTCGAGCGCATCGAGGGTCTGAATCGCCTTCTCGTCGTAGGCGACTTTCTGCTTGGCCATAGGCCCTCCCAGGGCTTTCATAGCGGGCGCGCGGGGGGCGGCCCCCAGAATGGAGGATTCAAGAAAATAATCAAGAGATTCGGATAGATCCAGCCCTTTGTCCCCCACGGGTCGGAGATTTTACTCGCACAACACTCGCCCACCCGGGGACGAATGGGGTATCCACTCGTGCCGTGGACGAAGAATACGTAGGAGAGATCAATCAGGGAGTCCTGCCCGCAGCCGACGGGGAGTTCGCTCCCGTCCGGATCGGGCCCATCGAATTGCCGGTGCCCGTCGTCCTTGCCCCGATGGCGGGGATTACCAACTCTCCCTTCCGAGCCGTCTGCCGGGAGTACGGGGCCGGCCTCTACGTCAGCGAAATGATCACCGCCCGGGCCCTGGTGGAGCGAAATGCCAAGACCCTAAAGCTCGCAGACTTCGACTCTTCGGAATCTCCGCGCAGCCTGCAGCTCTACGGCGTCGACCCCGAATACGTGGGAAAAGCCGTCGCCCTCCTTGTAGCCGAGGACCGGGTCGACCACATCGACATGAATTTTGGCTGCCCTGTCCGCAAAGTCACTCGCAAGGGAGGGGGGGCCGCCATTCCGGTTCGTCCCCGGTTGCTGGGCAATATCGTGCGAGCAGCGGTGCGCGAAGCCGGAAAGATCCCGGTCACCATCAAGTTCCGCATGGGGATCGACGACGACCTGCTCACCTACCTGGATTCCGGGCGGGTAGCCGAGGATGAGGGCTGCGCGGCTGTCGCTCTCCACGCCCGAACCGCCGCCGCCCTCTACTCCGGTCAGGCGAACTGGGAGGCCATCACGCGGCTCAAACAAGCCGTCACCAGCATTCCCGTCCTAGGCAACGGGGATATCTGGGAAGCCTGGGATGCCCTCCGGATGATGCGGGAAACGGGCTGCGACGGCGTCGTCGTCGGCCGGGGTTGCCTGGGTCGTCCCTGGCTTTTTCGGGACCTCGCCGATGTCTTCGGAGGACGCTCCCCGTCGAACCCTCCCTCCTTCGGCGAAGTGCGTCGGACCATGCTCGAACACGCCGAGCGACTGGTCGACTGGTTCGGCGAGCGATTGGGGCTCCTCTCCTTTCGTAAGCACGCCACCTGGTACACCAAGGGCTTCCCGGGGAGTGCCCGCTGGCGCTCCGCGCTGATTCAGGTCCAGAACCTCGATCAACTCAGGGAAGCGCTGGCCGACGCCTCGGGAGATGTCCCCTTCCCGCCCGCAGCGATGCGGGTCAAGCGGGGCAAAAAGGGAGGAAGCCAGCGCGTCGCCCTGCCCGAGGGGTACCTCAACGACCGCCTGACCAGCACACCTCCGGGCCCCGAGGCCGAAACCGCAGATTCCGGGGGCTGAAATCGGCACCGAGCGGAACCGCGGCCGGGCTCGTCAGTGGGCCTCGCGCCAGTTGGCCCCCACCCCAAAATCCACCACCGTAGGCACCTTCAGTTCCAGGGCGTTCTCCATGCGCTCGCGGAGTAACTCGGTCAGGCCCGACACGTCTTTCTCGGCTACTTCGAAAACCAGCTCGTCGTGGACCTGCATGATCAGACGAGCACTCGTCGAACCCTCGGCGAGGGAAGCGGCTACATCCACCATCGCCCGCTTGATGAGGTCGGCCGCCGACCCCTGGATGACAGTATTCACCGCCATCCGCTCAGCGGCCTGGCGGAGCACGCGGTTGCGACTGGCGAGATCCGGCAGGTAGCGCCGCCGCCCGAGGAGAGTGGTCACATAGCCCTCGTCCCCGGCCCGACGAATCGTTTCATCCCTGAATCCGCGCACGCCCCGGTAGCGATCGAAATAGGCATCGATGGTCTCCTGAGCCTCTCCCGTGGCGATCCCCAACTGGTTGGCCAGACCGAAAGCCGACGATCCGTAGATGATCCCGAAATTCACCGCCTTGGCCCGTGCCCTCTGCTCGTCGGTCACCGCGTCAAGCTCCACCCCCCAAACCTCTGCAGCCGTTCTGCGGTGGATATCCTGCCCACTCGTAAAAGCATCGATGAGACTCTCATCTCCCGAATAATGCGCCAGAATTCGGAGCTCGACCTGGGAGTAGTCGGCGGCCAGCAGAGTCAGCCCTTCGGCCGGCACGAACGCCTCGCGAATGCGGGCCCCTTCGCCGCCACGGATCGGAATATTCTGAACATTGGGGTTTGAGGCCGACATGCGACCCGTAGCCGCGCCCAGCTGATGAAAACTCGGGTGGATCCGGCCCGTCTGGGGGCAGACCAGGGGAGGCAATGCGTCCACGTAGGTGCTGACGAGTTTTGAAAGCTTCCTGTAGTCGAGGATATAGCCGGGCAGCTCGTGATGGGCGCGCAGCTGCTCGAGAACAGCCTCGGCCGTCGAATATCCGGTCTTGGTTTTCTTGAAAACCGGGAGCTGGAGCTTCTCGAAGAGGATCACCTGAAGCTGCTTGGTCGAACTGATCAGGAACTCCTCGCCCGCAAGCTCGTAGATCTTCGTCTCCAGGGCATCGAGCTTGCCTCGGAATTCGGTATGCAAAAGCCCGAGGGTCCCCTCGTCGATACGCACCCCGTAGCGCTCCATTCGGCTGAGTACTCCGGCCAGGGGCAACTCGACCTCGCGGTAGAGCGCCTCCAATCCATCCTCGGCGATTCGCTTCGCCGCATCCCCGCGCAGGGCGCAGAGTGCCGCCGCCTGCTCACCCGCCCATTTCCCCGCGTCATCCACCGGGACGGCCTCGGGCGGCGTCGCCTTTGCGCCCCGGCCCGCCAACGCCTCCCAGGTGGCTACTTCGAGACCCGCGAGCTTGATCGCTAGGGGACTCAGCCCTGAAGCGCCGCCGGGGTCCAGCAGCTGCCCGGCGATTTCGAGATCGTCGACGGGATCGGACAGTGGCAGCCCGAGTTCCCCCAGGATCGACTGAGTTTTTTTGGCGTCGAAGGCGAACCAGATGCGGCCCGCCTCGCCCCCCGGCGCCCAGGCCGAATCCAGGGTCTCGACCAGCTCAGCGGGAGTCAGCCCAGCCTCGGCCGGCCAATCTTCGCCCAAGACGGGCACGTAGATCGCTTCGTTCTGGCTAGCGGCGACGGCCATGCCCACCAGCCGAGCCGAGACTGCGGTTCCCGGCGTACACAGAAGCTGGATCGCCAGGGGCTCCTGGCCCGACATGCTCGCGATCCGCGCCGCAAAATCCTTCGCCTCGGTCACCTGTTCGACGACCACCTCGCTGGGACGCGAAGTCCCCGCCCCGCCATCGGGGGGCACGGCTATTTTCTCCCCGCCCAATGCCGCCAGCAAGGTGGTGAAACCCATGCGCTGGTAGAAAGCAGCGAGCTTCTCGGGATCAGCTTCACCCAGGACCAGTTCGTCGAGTTGCTGGGGAAGCGGGACGTCGTATCGCAGGGTGGAAAGTTCCTTTGAGAGCTCTGCTTCAGCGCGCTGCTCGATCAGCGCTTCCCGGGCGCGCTTGGCCTTGACCTGATCCGCATTGTCCAGGAGATTTTCCAGGGTGCCCCATTCGAGAATCAACTTAGCCGCGCCCTTCTCGCCGATGCCCTTGACCCCGGGAATATTGTCACTCGGATCGCCAATCAGTGACCGCACGTCGAGAATTTTCTCGGGCGAAACTCCAAAGCGGGCCTCGACTTCGGCAGGCCCATAGCGTCGGTTCTTGCCCGAATCGACCAGCTGGACCTTGTCGGTCACGAGTTGCATCAGATCTTTGTCGGTGGAGATCACGCTGACGAAAGCGTCGGCTGGAACCGTGCCAACGAGCGTGGCGATCACATCATCCGCTTCGAAATCTTTCACCTCCAACAGCGGAATTTGAAATGCCTCAAGGAGATCTGCCAGCAGTGGGATCTGACGCGAGAGATCTTCGGGCTGGGCATCTCGATTCGCTTTATATCCCTCAAAGATCCGATTCCTAAAGCTTCCACCGCGCGGATCGAAGGCAACTGCCGCCCAGGTCGGCGACTCCTCACGGAGGATCTTCGTCAGCATATTGGCGAAGCCCAGCAATGCGTTGGTGGGCGTGCCGTCAGGTGCCCGCAAACTGGGGGGAAGTGCGAAAAATGCACGATAGATTGCATTCGCACCGTCGATGATGACGAGTCGGCGCTCGCCTTCATTCTTGGTTTTTCCGCTCATGGGGCCATGGTACCGATTCCCGAGATGAGCGCATGATGGCGTTGACCAGGCCCTCAGCCAGCTTTAGCCTTGGGCATCATGTCGACGAAAAAGAATACACCCAGATCTGATATTCCGAGACGCAGCCCGCCGCCATTCCGGCCGCGATTCACCATCGGGTTTCTCTACCTCGTGTTTTTCTTCTTCCTCTTTGCCTTTCTGCAGATCCTGCCGGACTTGGTCGCGCTCCTCGGCAGACCGCCCGGGCCAGAGCAGGAAGAGGCCGCCCGACAAGCGGCTCGCTCCGGGACGAGCCCCCTCGCCAGCGCCCTACTCGCCCTCATCGCGACGTCGTTGGGGAGCTATTACCGAATTCTTCCCGGCATGAGGGTGGACTAAAAACTCGGGGAGCGGCGACTGGGGGCCGGCCCTAGCCGAAAAGCTTCGACCCCGGTGCCGCCAGTCCTCTCAGCAGGTAGCGGATGGCGTGCCGAAAAACCTGTTCCAAGGGCAAACGGCGCAGCTCGCGCCGGGGGCGAATCGAATCGGCCTGGATCAGGGCATTCGCCGTGGTCCAGAGAATCTGGGCCACCTCCCAGGGATCGCAATCGACAAGGTCACCCTCCTCCATCGCTCGCTCCACCACCTTGCTGAGGATGGAAAGGTTCTGCTCCCAGAGCTTGGAGACTTCGGCAATGACCTCGGGGGGCAATTCGCCGATCACCGACTGGTTATCGATGGCCCAGAAGATCTGAAAATATTCGGGGTGGCGTACCCAATAGTCATAGTAGAACTGACTCAAGCGCTCGAGCTTCTCCAGCCCCCGCTCACCTCCTGCGACCGCTTCCTCCAAGCGCTGGGTAAAACCGTCGCCATTATCCGCCAGCACGGCGACATAGAGATCGGCCTTGCTCTCGAAGTAGCGATAGAGCGTCCCCTTGGCGACACTCGCATTCTCGGCCACCTCATCGAGGTTGGCTGCCATGAAACCGTCGCGAAAAAAAACAACCTTAGCCGCATCGAGGATTTTTCGGCGCGACCGAATTTTCCTTTGGGCGCGCCCGACCTTCTCCTCTGTCATATTCGGATCGCGAGCATCTCCGTTTCCGGTTTCCGCCATCAGACCCGACCGTCGCCCTTTACGAGTTCCTCGCGCTCCAGAGCTCGCCCGCGAGCGTGAATCCTCGCCGTCTCGACGTACCCGAGTGTCCGCTGGACCTGCAATTCACGTTCGGCATCGGATAAGAAGCGCACTCCCCGGGCGGGAATCCCCACCGCCAGCTGCCCATCCAGGATTTTGCTGCCCGGGGTAACAACGGCTCCCGCGGCTACCAGCGCGCCCTCCCCCACTTCGGCTCCGTCGAGAACGATGGCTCCGATCCCAACCAGGGCGCCCGCCCGAATCTGGCATCCGTGTACCACGGCGCGGTGTCCCACCGTCACCTCGTCTCCGATCGAAGTAGCAAAGCGCCCACGAGTCACATGGACCGTCGCCTGGTCCTGGATATTCGTCCGGGCGCCTATCCGAATCTGGTGGACATCCCCGCGGATTACGGCGCCGTACCAAATACTCGAGTCCTCGCCGATTTCCACATCGCCTACGACCACCGCCCCAGGCGCCACCCAGGCGGAAGCATGGATTTGGGGGACAGCCTCCCCAAACGTCCTGAGTACGGGGCCCGCCTCCCCAACCAAGGGCGGAGACTCCCCTGACAAACGGGGCGAACGAGGATCCTTCGATCCCTCGGACATCTTCGCTTCAGGCCTCTACCGAGTCGCTTCCGTCGTAACGGAGCGAATCGAAAAGCACGGTTTGCACGTAGCGTTCGCCAAAATCACACACGATTGTGACGATCTTCTTCCCCTTATTTTCGTCCCGGGCCGCATATTTGAGTGCAGCCGCAACGTTGGCCCCCGAGGAGATCCCGCACAGAATCCCCTCTTCCCGCGCGAGACGGAGGGCGGTCTCAACCGCTTCTTCGTTGGTCACCGAGATGACCTCATCGACCTGGTCGGGATCGAGAACATCCGGGACGAAGCCGGCTCCAATGCCCTGGATCTTGTGGGGCCCGGGTGAACCGCCTGAGAGAACGGGGCTGTCAGCGGGCTCGACGGCAATCGCTTCAAATCCGGCCTTCTTCGTCTTGATGTACCTGGAGACCCCCGTGATGGTTCCTCCCGTACCTACCCCCGCCACGAAGGCATCGACCTCTCCGTCAGTATCGTTCCAGATCTCGGGCCCAGTGGTCTCGAAATGAATCTTGGGATTGGCGGGGTTGCGAAATTGCTGGGGCATGAAGCAATTGGGCAAGGCAGCATGAATCTCCATCGCCTTTTCGATCGCCCCCTTCATACCCTTGGCTCCCTCGGTGAGCACAAGCTTGGCCCCGAAGGCACGCATGGTCACACGGCGTTCGGGACTCATGGTATCCGGCATAATAATGACGCAGTCATACCCCTTGACCGCGGCCAGGAAGCACAGGGCGATTCCCGTATTGCCGCTGGTCGGCTCGACGATCGTCGTCTTGCCGGGCGTGATCAGTCCGTCGGCCTCGGCGGCCTCGATCATCGCGAGGCCAATGCGGTCCTTCACGCTATTGCAGGGGTTCCTACTCTCGAGCTTCACGATGACTTCCGCGTGCAGCCCTTCGGCCACCCGGTTCAGTCGAACCAGGGCAGTATTACCAACGAGTTCGGCAAGACTTGAATGAATGGGCATGGGGACGTCCTTTTTTGCAGGGGGTCTCGGGCCTTCGCCAGCGACGAAACGCGCAGCATAACCCTGTCTCCGCCGGGTTTCACGGGTGGCGGATCAGCCGCCGCCTTCGATCAAGCCGCTAAAGAGCTCCGCGAGTAAAACCGTCGCGTAGCTGCCAGGCGGCAGGCCGAATTCGAGCAGGAGAGCCCCCTCCTCCCGGGCCAGGCAGAGCCCCTGCGGGCGGACGCGAAGAGCCCGGCGAGCACCGGGCAAGCGGATACCCCGGGGAGCCTTCAGGTCTTCGCCGACTGGAATATCCATGGCGAGCATGATCTCGGACTCCCAACGTCCAACCTCCCCCGAGGCGGCCATCATCTTGGTTCCGAAGATCGGGCCCGTGGCACTGATCTCGAAATCGCGGGCGCGCTCGTTTTCGACGGCAGAATCCTCGACGATGAAGAGCCCTCCCGATTCCACCACCTGGGCAACATCTCCCTCGGCAACCGCGTCCAAGGGAAGGGAGCGCTCCTCCAGAACCCTGTTGAAAACCTCGGATTGGAGAGCCGAGATCAGGAATCGCCCCTTCCGGCGATCTCGAATCGAGCGTCGGCCGGCGAGCAGTTCCCGACCCACTGCCGCATTGCGGCCGCTCTTCCCGAAGCGTTGAGCTCCGAAGCGGTTGGGCATGCCCTCGGCCAGAATGCGGGCCAGGGCGTCTTGTGCCGCCTGCTCCCCCGCAGCATCGACCTCCCGAACACGGATCTGAAAACGGTTCCCGCGCAACTGCCCCGTTCGCAACTTGTGCGGATGGCGGGTCGCCTCGAGAACCCGAGCCCCCTTCAGTTGGAGGTCCACCGCCTCAAGCGGATCGAGATCGGGCACCGACATCCACTGAGTGGTCACCGCGCCGCGATCCTTTCTTCCCGCGTATCCGACGTCGCGCGCGGGCACCCCGGCGGCGGCCGCGAGTTGCCGAGCCACACCATCGCTGGTCGCCAGACGTTTCTCGATGCGCAGGAACGTGTGTCCGCCCTCACCGCTGGCCTCGTAGAGGGGGATCTCATCGACGCAAAAATCCTCAGGCTCGACTCGAAAGCGCGGCATATCGATCCCCTAGCGCCCGAGGGCCGCGGCCACCGGGGCAAAGGATTGGCGGTGTGCGGGAGAGGCTCCCAAGCGCCGGAGAGCCCCCATGTGTTCCGCCGTCCCGTAGCCCATATTCCGGACCAACCCGTAACCCGGGTATTCCGTCTCGAGTTTCTCCATCAGGCCATCACGATAGACCTTGGCAACGATGGAAGCCGCTGCGATCGAACCATCCCGTGAATCCCCGTGTATCAGGGCTGTCTGGGGAAGGGAGAGATCGGGAATCGTTCGGGCATCCACCAGCAAATGGTCGATGCGGGTCTTTTTCAGGAGCGCGGCCGCAGCCCTTCGCATGGCCTCGAGGCCGGCGCGGTAGATATTGATCCGGTCGATTTCCACCGCTGACACCTCTCCGATCGCGAAGCCGACGGCCTGCTCGCGAATCGCCCGATCCAGTCGCTTTCGCGCTTCTTTCGATATTTTTTTGGAATCGTCTAGCCCGGGCAATATCACGCTCTCGGGCAAAATCACCGCCGCCGCCACCACCGGTCCGGCCAAGGGCCCGACGCCGACCTCGTCGACCCCCGCGATCCAGCAACAATCCGCAGACATGAGCCCAGCGCGAATCTCGAAAAGCCCCGCCACCCGAAGCCGGTCGGCCCGTTGGGCACCCACCCTGCGCTCCACCCGACCGCCCAGGGCGCGTGCCCCAGCACGGGAGTCGGCCTGGAGTGCCCGGGCCCAGCGCATTGCCTGGTCTTCGCTCCCGAGCGCGTCAACCGCCGCTCGAATCCGCGCAAGGGGCATACCCGCAAAATCCGGCACCGGGCTTTCGCCCGTATCCCCTCGCCGCGCGTCATCCATTCCCCCGCCTCTAGCGGGCGAGCAAAACGGAGACCGGCGACGTACGAACCACGGCCGCAGCGTTGCTGCCGAGGAAATAATCGGTGATCCGGTTGCGACCGTAGGCGCCCATGACGATCAGGCCTGCCTTCGCTTCCCGGGCGGTATCGACGATCTTGACGTCCGGCCGGCCCAGCGTCGACGAGGTCTCCCGAATGGGCTGGGTAAGCCCCGAAAGCAGTTGCCGCACCTCCTCGAAACGCGCCACCGCTCGCCCCTTGTCCTTGGAGTCAACGAAGACATGAACCGACTCGCCCAACTTGTTGGCCAGTTCCACGGCCTTCGACGCCGCGATCCGGGACCCCGGTGAACCATCGAAACCCAGAACGATGGGACCCGACAGAGACACCCCGAAGGGAACAACCAGGGTGGAGCGCGAAATTTTGCGGATGACCGACTCGGTGGTCGAACCGATCAGCGCTCCCTTGCCGTCCGCCGGTCGGCCATCGCGGCCGATCACCAGGAGATCGAAGCCCTGGGCCTTCTCAACGATGCGATCGTCGGCCCGCCCCTGGGCGATCTCGCAGCCCGAGTCCAGGCCCTCGGCCCGAGCGCGCTCGGCGAATCGGGAGGCCAGCGCGTCGGCTCGGGCGCGAAAAAAAGCGGTCAGGTCGGGCTCGGGATAGGGAGGGAGCGTCAGACCGGGGCTGTCGGGGGTCTGTACTTTGGCATCCTCGATCACAGTGATCCCCGTCGCCCGGCACTGCAAGCGGCCCGCCAGGCCCACGCCCAGTCGCTCTGCTGCGTTGCCGTCTGCGGAACCATCGGTTGCTACCAGAATCGTGTCAGTCATTTCGCCCTCGCCTTGGGTCCGGTTGACCCGGCCCGCCCATTGAGTGGTCTCAAATTCCCCGAGGAGCCCGCCGAATGAGCACCGGCCGACCCTCTCCACCCCCCGGGCTAGTTCGCAGGAAGGTGGGATGGGACCCCCGTAGGATACGATACCCCGGAGGGAGGCGCAATTTGGCGGTCCGGGCAGGCCCTCGCCTCGCTGAATCCGTCCCGCAGGGGGTCAGCCCTCTCGCGCCATGCTCGCGAAGACATCCCCTCGGCTGAGCATGCCCCGGAGTTCTCCCGTGTCGTCGGTCACCGGCAAGCAGCCGATTTCCTCCTCGAGCATCAGCTCTACGGCGCGGTGGAGCGAGGCCTTCGCGTCAACCACGATGGCGGGGCTCGACATCGCCTGCCATACCTCGATGGAATTCAGGAAGTTCCGGCGCTCATCCACCTCCTGGAGTTCGAGGCAGGAGGGCGAAGCGCGCAATAGATCGCGCTCGGAAATCACCCCGACGAGTTCCCCTGAGCGCACCACCGGCAAATGGCGCAACCGCCCCAGGGTCATGATGTCCTCCACCGTCAGGAGCCGATCCTCTGCTCCAATCGCCACCACCCGGGGGGTCATGATTTCACCAACTTGCCTCATACGATCACCATACGGGAGGAATAGGGGGTTCGTGAAGCGAAAAGCGCACGAACTCCCGGACCCAGGCCGTTCAGCCCCGAGCCGACCCGCGTCTCCCGAGCGCCCGAGCGCTTGGGCCCTGCGGGAGAGACGCCTACAAGCGGCGATCAAACTCTCGATGACCAGCGGGCTGACTTCCGCGGGATAGGCTCCCCCGGCTCACCCCGGCCTGGGGTAGATTGGCCTTGGAGGCGGAAATGGCTCGGTTCAGGATTCGATTGCTCGCAGATCAGGCTCACCGTGCGCGTCGCATCGCTTCGACCTTCGGCCGGATCTACCTGGGCATCAAGGCCAATCAATGGGCCGCCCGGCGCGTGCCTCCCCAGGAGATGCAGGCACGATGGAAACGTTTCAACCGGCGCTCGGCCGAGGCCATCTTCGAAGTGGCCGTCGAATTGCGGGGCCTCGTGCTCAAGGGATGCCAGTTCATTGGCTCCCGCTCGGACGTGTTGCCGCCGGAATACATCGAAGTGCTCTCCAAGCTCCAGGACAGGGTCCCGCCTCGCCCCTTCTCCGAAATCCGGGCCGTGGTGGAGCGCGAACTCGGGATGCCCCTGGATCAAGCGTTTTCCGAATTCGATGAGCAGAGCGTCGCCTCGGCTTCCCTCGCCCAGGTTCACCGAGCGAGGCTCCATGATGGCCGGGACGTGGCGGTCAAGGTGCAATATCCCGAAATTCGCGACCTCGTTCATTCGGATCTCTCCAACCTCCGTGCCCTATTTCGAGCCGTAGGCGTTTTTGAGCGCGGTCTCGACCTCATGCCCCTAATCGGTGAACTCTCGGAGCACATGCCCAGGGAGCTCGACTTCTGCAGCGAGGGCATCAATGCCGAGCGTGTCGCGGGCTTCTTCGAAGGACGGGCGGATCTCAGAATTCCTCGGGTTTATTGGGACTTCACGACAACCCGGGTCCTCGTGAGCGATTTCGTCGAAGGCATAAAGATCAGCGATCGCTCCGCGCTTGAACGAGCGGGCATCGAACCCAGCTCCGTAATGCAGACCCTTCTCGAAGCCTACTGCGAGCAGATTCTCGTCGAAGGATTCTTTCATGCCGATCCCCACCCCGGCAACCTCATGGTCCTCCCTCCAGAAAAAGACGATGGCCCGGCAATCGTCGTCTTTCTCGACTTCGGGCTTGCCAAAGAGTTGCCGCCGGCCTTTCGACAGAGCACCGTCCAGTTCGCAGGGGCTCTGCTCCAGGGCAACGCCAAAGCCATGGGAGACGCGCTGGTCGCGCTGGGCTTCGAAACCCGAACGAATTCCGCCGAGGCCCTCCAGTCGATCGCGTCGATCCTCCTCGACATGGCCAAGCGACTGCGCAACCAGAGCTACGTGGATCCGCAAGTCGTGCGCGAAGCAGGCCAAGAGCTGCCCCGGATGATTCGGGAAAACCCCGTCGTGCGCGTGCCCGAGCACTTGGTCCTACTCGGTCGCGTCATCGGGCTCCTCTCAGGACTCGGCCAAACACTGGGAGCCAAGCTCGATATGCTCGAGACCATTCTCCCCTACGCACTAGGGGTTTCACCCAGAGAACCGAGGGGGAGGAATTCATATGAATAATCCGGTCGTCCATAAAATGCCGGGCACGACCCGGGCGCAGGCCCTGGAGCATTGGGGCATCGACGGCTTGCGCTTGGGCATCTCGGTGGGCGGATCGTCCAACACCCGGGAGTGGGAGGCGGCGAGAAACTGGGTCGAGCGGGCAGACAGGGCGGGGCTTCACTCGGTCTGGATGCCCGAAATGCATTTCGCGCAAGGGGGTAACACGTCACCACTGCTTGCCCTCGCCGCCTTTGCCACGCGCACGAAAAGGATCCGACTAGCGACGACATCGCTCCTGATCCCCATCCACAACCCCCTTCGAATCGCCGAAGAGATCGCCTCCCTCGACCGACTCTCGCGGGGAAGGGTGATCGTGGGGCTGGGGCGGGGATTTCGGGCACCCCTCTTCTCGGCCTTCGGCATCGACCCCGCCACCAAACGCCAGCGCTTCGACGCCGCACTCGACCTGATCCTCTCGGCATGGCGAGAAGAAGAGGTCAGCCTGAAGGGCACACTCTTCGAATCCATGCGGGAAGCCGCGCCGGCGCGCAGCCCTCCGCCCTATCAATCCCCCCATCCCCCCCTGGCCGTCGCCGCATTCGGGCCCAAGGGATTGGCCCAGGCCGCTCGACGAGGGCTCCCCTATCTCGCCTCTCCAATCGAAACGTTTGAACAAATTCGTGAAAATCTCTATCGCTACCGAGAGGCCATGGGCGAAGCCCCCGCACCGGGTCGCTGGGTAACTCCGATCATGCGTACAGTTTTCGTCTCGGACAATCCCTCGGCTTGCCGCCGAGTGATGGAGGCACTCAAGGGAGAGGGGCGACAGGGCGGCTCAGCCGCCAAGCTGCCCGCCGCCGTTGCACGAGCCGTCGCCGCCCCGGCCAGCCAGCGGGTCATCGTCGGCAGTTCAGAGGCCGTCAAGGAACGCCTGGCGGAGTACGCAGGAACCCTGGGTATGAACCTCCTGGTGGTTCGCCCCCAGGTACCAGGAGCCAGCGAGAGCGAACGCATCGCATCGCTAGAACAGGTCGTCGGTGAGGTGCTCCCGGCTATCCACTAAAAGTATGGCTGCATAATTCCCGAAGCTCTCGTTCTCACTGCATCGCGTTGATGCAGTACACCGTTTTACATTGACGCAAGTAGGGCCTCGGTTAGACTGCCTCTCGCTTTCCATTCCCGCGAGCGACGGTTGTATCGCCTGGGGATGCGGCTGCGGATCCCTCCCAAGCCAACCCTCCCCCCTCCCCCTCCCCCGCCCCCATCCCCATCCCCATCCCCGTCCGCTCTGCCTTCCTGCACTTATCTGCCCCGGGGCCGGTGAGTCGAGTGGCACGGGCGACCTGGGCAGAACACCCGCAACCCTCGGGAATCCCGCTTTCACGAGCGGATCAAGCGAGGGATACGGACTCACAGAAATAGAGGAAAACATGACCAAAACGTACTCGGACCGACTCTCCGCCCAAGACAACAGCTTTCTCTTGATGGAGACTCCCAACTGTCACATGCACGTGTCTTCGACCATGCTCTACGAAGCCGCCGAGTTGAGGGGTGAAAACGGGGGCATCGATTTCGAGAAGATCAAGCGTGCAACCGAGAGCTACCTGCACCTGATCCCGCGCTATCGCCAGAAGCTGCATTTCATCCCCCTCGAAAACCACGCCGTCTGGGTCGATGATCGGCACTTCAGCCTTGAGTACCACGTGCGCCACACGGCCCTTCCCCAACCCGGAACCGAGGACCAGCTCAAGAAACTTTCCGCCCGCATTATGGCCCAGCCCCTCGATCGAACTCGACCGCTCTGGGAAACGTGGATCGTCGAAGGGCTCGAGAACGATCGTTTTGCAGTCATCACCAAGATTCATCACTGCATGATCGACGGCGCCTCAGGGGTTGGCATTGCCCAAATCATGATGTCCGACAACCCTTCGCCGAAGATCGTCGAAGCACCGACTTTCGTGCCCCGACCGGCACCGCCGAACTCTGAACTCCTGCGAGACGAAGTCCTGAGGCGCACGAGCCTGCCTCTCCAGATTCTCAAGGGACTGAACGCTTTCGTCGCGGAGACCGAGGACCTGGCCACGGAGGTTACGTCGCGGGCCAAGATCCTCTGGCAAACACTCGGCCAAGGGCTCAAGGCCAGTCCTACACCGATGAACGGGCCGCCCAGCCCACACCGAAAATTTGATTGGCTCGAAACGCCCCTCGCCGACATCAAGGCCCTCCGCAAGGGACTCGGTTGCTCGGTCAACGATGTGGTTCTTACGGTCGTGACCGGAGCCGTTCGCGACTTTCTCAAAATGCGGGGTGCGCGCCCAGAAGATCTCGACTTTAAAATCTCGGCGCCGGTCAGCATTCGCAAGGAGGAAGAGAAGGGCCGCATGGGCAACCGGGTCTCGTCCTGGGTCATCGGGCTTCCCATCGATGAAGCCGATCCCTTGCTTCAACTCCAACGCATTCACCAGACCACCCAGGAACTGAAAGAAACCAATCAGGCCCTGGGCGTCGAAATGATCATGAAAGTCGCTGAGGCCGCTCCGGCCAGCCTGCTCTCCCTGGGCGCTCAATCGGTCAGTGGCCCGATCAACTCAATTGTGACGAATGTGCCAGGACCACAATTCCCGCTCTATCTCCAGGGTGCGAAACTGATTTCCCTCTTTCCCCAGGTCCCCCTATTGGGCGAGATGGGATTGGGAATCGCGTTGATGAGCTACAACGGAAAGGTCTGTTGGGGCTTCAATGCCAATCCCGACGTCATCCCCGACCTTGCCGAGTTCGTCACGTTCGTGCGAAATACGATTAAGAGCGTCGCCCAGGCGGCTGGAGTCAAGCTCTCGGATTCGAAGAGGAAGCCCGCCTCCAAGCCGGCAAAAAAGACGGCCAAGGCCTCGGCCCCCGCGAGTTCGGTTGAAGAGATCGAGACCGTTCTGCCGGGAGGCGACCGGGTCGAACCCACCAGCGCCTGATCACCAGGACACAACGAAAACAAGCGGCCGCTCCCCAACCCTCGGGGAAGCGGCCCTCTTGGTTTGGGGCACCGGGCCCAGACCCTGGCCTGGATCTAGGCCGCGTCTCCGTCTTCACGAGTAAAGGTCAGGAAAGCCATGGCCGGACGCTTGGAACTCTCGCGCATGGCAAATTGCATGGTGTCAAAAGCCCAACCTTGGGCGGTCCACTCGTTCAAGGCCTTTTCGATCTCTTCCTCGCCCACGGTACTCAACTCGACGACTTTGTAGATCGTGCCCACAGCTAGCCCCATCCGAGTAAGACGAGAGGCTCAGGCATCGAGATGCGCGGCCAAATCGGCTGCCGCATAGGTGAGGATGATGTCCGCCCCGGCCCGCTTGATCGAAAGCATCGCTTCGAGCATGGCGCGCTCTCCGTCGATCCAGCCATTGGCAGCTGCGGCCTTGATCATCGAGTACTCACCGGAAACGTGGTAGGCCGCAATAGGGACATCGAAGGATTGGCGCGCCTCGGCAATGATATCGAGATAGGACAAGGCCGGTTTGACCATCAGGATATCTGCCCCCTCCTCGAAATCCGAACGGAGTTCCCGCATCGCCTCCCGGCGATTGGCCGGATCCATCTGATATCCCCGACGATCTCCAAATTGAGGTGTGCTCTCCGCCGCATCCCGAAAGGGGCCGTAGAAAGCGCTCGAATATTTGGCTGCGTAGGAAAGAATCGGAATCTCTTCGAAAGCGTGCTCGTCCAGTACCGCGCGAATCGCCGCTACCCGGCCATCCATCATGTCCGAGGGGGCCACCATATCAGCGCCCGCCCTGGCGTGAGAGAGCGCCGTCAAAGCCAGGCGCTCGACCGAGGGGTCATTCAAGACCCGTTCGCCCTCCACGAGCCCACAATGACCGTGATCCGTGTACTCACAGAGGCAGACATCCGTGATGACACAAAGTCCCGACACTTGGGCCTTGATCGCCGCAATCGCTCTCTGGACGACCCCATCGGCGTGGTCGGCACCGCTTCCCCGGGCGTCCTTCACGTCCGGGATGCCGAAGAGCATGATTCCCGGCACCCCCAGATCCCAGACCCGCCGAGCTTCCTCGACCACGCGGTCAACTGAAAAGCGAAAAACACCGGGCATCGAAGCGATGGGCTCTCGCACCCCAGCACCCTCGACGACGAAGAGCGGAAGCAGGAGGTCGTCGCGCGAGAGCCGAGTCTCGGCCACCATTCGTCGCAACGTTTCGCTTCCCCGCAATCGTCTCAGACGGTCTCTCGGAAAACTCATTTCCTCTCCTCCCCCCACCCTGCCGGCAGAGTTCCGGTCTCTCGTCCCTTCGCGACGTAATTCTCCAACGCCTCGACCATCTCACGGACATCTGGACGCTCGGGCACGACATCGGGCGCTAGCCCGATGCGCTCGAGTGCCCCCGCCGTCGTCGTCCCTATGGCCGAAATGATACACCGCTGACAGGCGGCCCGGGACGCCTCATCAAGCAATTCCGAGAAGTGCTCCACCGCCGATGGGCTGGTAAAAGGGAGCAGCGGCAGGGCTCCCCCAATCAGGTCAGCGCGCAGGGCCGCCGCATCGACTTCCGGGCGAATATTCCGGTAGTGGGTGACTGCATCGACATCGGCACCCGCGCCCGCCAAACCCCGGGACAGAACATCTCGTGCGATATCCGAACGGGGGATCAGAACCCGGCGTCCACGGGGCGGGTGGGAGCGAAGCAGCTCCGAAAGCATGTAATCAGCATCGCCTCGCCCGCCGGACAACATGAAGTGGACCGGGAGCCCCGCCGCCGTCACCGCCCGTGCCGTACTCGGACCGATGCAAAGGATGCGAGCAGTGAGGGTCGGCAGAGAGCCCTCAAGCTTCAGTCGCTCGAGATGGTGGAGGAAAAAGCGCACGGCATTGGAGCTGGTAAAAAGCAGGTCGTCGTAATCGGCCAAACGCGCCAGGCTGGCGTCGATCACCGCCCGCTCCGCAGGATCCTCTACCGCGACGAGATCGATCAGCGGGCGAAAAGAGGGAATCGCCCCCGCTGCCCTGAGAGCCGCCGCCAATTCCCTGGCCTGATGAGGGGCCCGGCTCACCAGGGCCCCCAAGCCGAAGAGCGGGGAGGCTTCCCACCAAGCAAGGGTCTTGCCCAGGGCCACGACCTCACCGATCACGATCACCGAGGGGGCCCCCAGCCCTTTTTCCTCCACCGCGTCTGCCAGGGTCTCCAGGGTGGCGAGCTCCACGCGCTGTTCCGCCCGGGTGCCATTCATGACTGCGGCCGCAGGAGTCGCCTCTGGCGTTCCCCCCGCGACGATCTCGGCGAGCAGCGAGCGCAGGTTTCGCATCCCCATCAGGATGACCAGGGTATCCGCTGCGCGCGCCAAGTCGCGCCAGCGTGTCGCCGTGGCCACGCCGCCAGGATCCTTGTGGCCGGTCACCACCGCGAAGGATGCCGAGTAGCGTCGGTCGGTCAGGGGGATACCCGCGTAGGCGGGCGCCGCCAGCGCGGAACTCACCCCCGGAACGACCTCGTAAGGGATCCCTTGGGCCACGCAAGCCGAGGCCTCCTCTCCGCCTCGGCCGAAGATGAAAGGGTCTCCCCCCTTCAACCGAACCACCACCTGGCCCTGCCCTGCCCGTTCGGCGATCAGTTCATTGATTGCCTCCTGAGACCAGGTAGGCTCGTCGTGCCCGCGCTTGCCCACGTTGATCCGTTCGGCATGGCGGGGCAGCAAGTCCAGGATTTCGTCGCTCGCCAATTCGTCGTAGAGGGCAACGTCGGCTCGCCCAAGGGCAGTGGCGCCCCGCACGGTAATCAGGTCGGGATCTCCTGGGCCAGCGCCCACCAGGATCAAACGTCCCCGATCGGCCCGGCGAGTCACGGACGATCCTCTGCCGCCGCGTGGCGTCGAAGCTCTTCCAGGATCGCGTCACCCCCATCGCCGAGGACGCGCTCGGCCAGAATACGGCCGAGACTCGCCGCCTCCTCCGCCGCTCCCTCGATCTCCGCCCGCACGATTGCCTTTCCGCTCAGGCTTGAAACCAGACCGCGCAGACGGACTCCACCCTGGGGCTGAATCTCGCAATGCGCCGCCAGGGGAACCGTACAATCCCCCCCAAGCCGGGTCAGAAATCCGCGCTCGGCCCTCGCCGCGACGAGATTCTCGGGCACGCTCAGACGCGCGAGGTCCTGGCCCAGGGGATCACCTTGCCGACTCTCTAGGGCCAACATTCCCTGGCAGACTGCGGGCAGCAGGAGATCCGGCGAAATGCGCTCGCTGATCGCCGAATCGAGGCCGAGACGATCAAGGCCTGCACAGGCGAGAACCACCGCCTCGAGTTGATCGCTCTCGAGCCGCGCCAAGCGAGTCGGCACATTCCCACGCAGGGGCACGATCTCTAGATCGGGCCGAGTCGCCAGGAGCAAGGCAGCCCGCCGGGTACTGCCGGTTCCAACCCGGGCACCCCGAGGCAGGGTCTCTACGCTCGCCGTTCCCGCCTTCCCCACCAACGCGTCCCTGGGGTCGGCACGCTCGGGAAAGGCCACCAACTCGAGGCCCGGCGCTATCTCACTGGGCAGATCCTTGGCGCTATGAATCGCAACATCGGCTCGATCGTCGAGCAGGGCTTCCTCTATTTCCTTGATGAAGAGGCCCTTGCCGCCAATCTTCGCGAGGGAGACATTCTGAATTCGGTCTCCGGTGGTGCTGACGATGACGAGTTCCGCGTCGTGCCCGAGCTCGGCGCGGATCCGGGCCGCCACATAATTGGCTTGGGCGAGCGCAAGATCACTTCCTCGGGTGGCCACTCGAACGGTCTTCATCGACGCATATCCTTCATTCGGGCGGGTCGCCGTCGCCTTCGCGGGCTCCTGAATCATCCAGGGCAAAAAGCGCTCGAACCTCTTCGACCACGGCCAGCCCTTCCTCTCGATCGGTTTGGGCGCCGAGTCGAGCCAGGGGATGATGAAGAATCTTATTCACGATCGATCGGGTCAGGGCAGACACGCCTTCGACTTGAGTATCAGAGAGGGCAAGTTTCGAGAGAGAGCGCTCCAGTTCCTGCTGGCGCACCGTGTCGACACGCTCACGAAGATGCCGAATCGTCGGCACGGCCGCGAGGGAAACCATCCAACTCGCCAATCGCTCCTGCTCTTCAGCGACGATCTTCTCCGCCTCAACCGCTTCTCTGCGGCGCTCTTCTGCGTTCGAATAGGCGATCTCTTGGAGGTCGTCGATATCATAGAGATAAGCGCTGTCGAGATCGTTGACCCGGGGGTCGATATTTCGAGGCACCCCGATATCGATCAGGAAGATCGGCTGGTTCCTGCGAGTCTTGAGCGCCTTGGCCACACGGCGAGGGTCCAACGAATAACCAGTACCCCCGATGCACGAAAGCACGATATCACTGTCCACCAGAAGCTCGTCGAGTTCATCGAGATCGTGGGCCGAGGCTCCGAAACGCCCGGCCAGGGCTTCGGCGCGGCTCCGGGTTCGGTTGGCCACCCGAAGCGACTCCAGCCCCTCGCGCTGAAGGGCGACCAGAGCTGCCTCGATCATCTCCCCAGCACCAATCATCAGCGCCTTCTTGTCGTTAAGCCCCTCAAATATCTGTCGTGCCAGCTCGACCGCGACCCGGGCTACGGAAACCGGACGTTGCGCGATCTGAGTTTCGTTCTTCACCCGCTTCGCGGTCGCGAAAGCTCGCTGAAACAGGCGTGACAGGATCGGACCGCAGCTGCCGTGCTCGACGGAGGAGCGATACGCGTCCTTCAATTGACCCAAAATCTGGGGTTCGCCCACCACCATCGAATCGATGGCTGAGGCCACCCTGAAAACATGGCTGACAGCAGCTTCGTCCGCGTGAAAATACGTGTAGTCGGCCAGTTTCCCCGGGCCCGGAAGCGACTCGCCTCTCGCCAGCTTCCGACTGAAAAAATCATCGAGATGCGCCCGGGCCCCTTCGGGCTCCCGGGTGGCAACCACTACCTCGACACGATTGCAGGTCGAGATCACCACGCATTCCGAGACCTCAGGCTCAGCCGCCAGATCTTGTACGGCCTCGGGAAGCGTCATCTCTTCTGCCGCGAAGTGTTCACGGATTTCGACGGGGGCGCTTCGGTGATTCATCCCGAGCAGGACGATTTTCATTTAAGCAATTCCACACCAACGACTGCGAAGAAAAGGAAGACAAAGCCGCCCACCGACGAAGCAGCGGCCTGTCGAGCGCTCTGTCCGCCCCCAAAACGCGCGAATGCCATCGTTGCGTAGATCCCCCAGCCCACCAACGTCCAAATCGCGTGTGGGGTCCAAACCCAGAACTCGCCACTCGAAGCATGCAGCCACGCCGAGCCCGTGATCAGGCCCAGGGTCAGCAACGGGAAGCCCACCACCAGAGCCGCGGTATCCACTTTGTCGAGGGCCTCGAGAGAAGGCAGAGCCAATCGACGACCCACCAACCTCTTGCTCTTCAAATGCCGGTGTTCGGCGAGGTAGAAGACTCCGGCCAGACCGGCAATCCCGAGCAGCCCAAGCCCGGCACTCGAGAGCAAGGTATGGGCATGGGGCACGGCGCCCTCCAAAAGTGGCGCCCCGGAATCCGCGATCGGCACGCCGCCAAGGCTCGGCAGGAAAACGGCCAAGAAGGCCAGAGGCCCGACGGCAGCGGTCAGCCCCGAGATCCGCAACCGCCACATGAGAAGGAGCAGTGAGAGCACCGCGGCCCAGGCGGAAAAGGAGACGGTATAGAGAAGGTCAGTCAAATCGGGAACCGGGCTCATCCGGTGGAGGCTGGCGAAAGCGATCCCTTGGACCCCAGCGCCCAAGGCCAAGAGCCGAACGCCCAGACGCCCAAGCCAGGGCGCCGGCAAGGCCAGCCCGAGCAGGGAGAATATTCCGGCGGCCAGATAAATCGCCGCCGCTGTCTGCTGAAATTCGATCATCGCATACACCCTTCCTGATTCCCCACTATAGAGCGCGAGATCTCGACTCGTCGACCTTCGCCTCCCGTGCGGGCCGCCACCGGGGGACGTTTCAGCGGCCTTTCTCCATGCGAGCCATCTGCTCCGCTACCCGGGCGGCATCGTTCACCATTTCGAAAACCCGATAGGAAGGCTCACCCATAAGGACAAAACGGATTTCCTCAAGCTGGGTCTCCCCCTCGAGGTGGGCCCGGGCCTCTTCGAGAGAGATCTCGGCGCAGCGCTGGAGCGCCAGGCCCCCTACACCGGTCCCAATGGCCGGAAAAGCAATATTCAGGAGGCCCTCGCGCGCAGCCAGAGCGAGGCTGGCTCGAACGCAGGCGCGGACAGTCGCCTCCTCGGCGCTCCCGCCCAGGGGCATCCCCGCTGCGTGGATGACGAAGCGGGCCGGCAGTTGCCCGGCACCCGTCAGGGCCGCTTCCCCGAGTGGGATGGGGGCCTGGGCGTCGCACTCCGCCTGAATACTTGGCCCTCCCTTTTCACAAATCGCCCCCGCGACCCCCGAACCGAGCAAGAGAGACGTGTTGGCCGCGTTCACGATGGCGTCGACAGACTGCTCGGTGAGGTCGCCCTCCAACAAAACGACTCGCCCCATATGCACCCCTCCGTGGCTCTCAGAGAACATCGAGTGCCCCCCTGGCCCCGGCCAGAGTAACGCGTCGGCGCCCTCCAATCCCTACCCGGCGGCGACACTGGGACCCGGCCTGCTATATTAGGCAGCCACATCGAACCCTAGGAGGTCCCCAGTATGGCAGAAATTCTGGACGTCACGGACAGCAACTTCGACTCGGAAGTGCTCAAGTCCGAAACGCCGGTCATCGTTGATTTCTGGGCCGAGTGGTGCCAACCCTGCCGGCAAATCGCGCCAATCATCAAGAACCTCGCGGACGATTACGAGGGGCGCGTCAAGGTCGTCAAGGTCAACGTCGACGATTCTCAGCAGGTCGCGGGAAATTTCGGAATTCGATCCATTCCCGCAGTCCTCAGTTTCCGCAACGGGCAGGTCGTCGATCAGGTCATCGGGGTCCGGCCGAAGGCCAATTTTGTGGAAATGGCCGAGAAGATTCTCTGATCTTCGCCCCTGGCCCAGCCACCCTTCAGGGCCCTGGCACCCCCCAGAAACTAGGAGCGAATACTGGGGGCGGTAGAGATCTTCTTCCGGCTTTTGCGCGGAGGAGAGTGGTCGAGGTCGAAGAGTCGGATCGGCCAGCCACGCCGTCGGGCTAGGCGATAGAGCCGCGGGTCTGGGTTGACTGCGACCGGGTGCCCCACTTCCTCCAAAAGAGGCAGGTCCGTGATCGAGTCGCTGTAGAACCAGCTCTTCGAAAGATCGATTTCGTGCTCCTGGATAAACTCCCTCAGCCAGTAAAGCTTGCCCCGCTCGTAACAGAGGGGTTCGACGACCTCGCCCGTCAGGCGCCCCGCCTTCTCCTCGACCCGGGTATAGATCGCGTGATCGATGTCAAGGTGCGCTGCCACGTGGTCTACGACGAAACCCATCGAACCCGAAACGATGCAGACCAGATCGCCGCGGGCCTGGTGATGGCGAACGCGCTCCACGGCTCCCGGGTAGACCAGGGAGAAGATCGACTCCTCGCACAGCGCCTGCCCCTCGGCCCAGACCTCCACCACCTCCCGACCGGCCAGGGGCACCATCAGCCCCCGAGTTGACTCGACGAGATCAAGCAGGCCCAACTTGTAGCGAAGATAGGCAAGAGCCAGCTGAACGGCTCCAATCTTCCCGTCGCGGTAGCGCCTCTTCATGTAGACCGAAGCCGAATTCTCGGCGATCAAGGTCTTATCCATGTCGAAGAAGGCGGCCACCTTCGAATCGGACCGGCCCGATTCGGCGCTCACTCGGCCCTTTGGCGAAGAGGCGGAGGGCGCGTTCATGCGACGCCCCGAGTCATCGAGACGACGATCCAGCTCGAAATCTTCAGCTCAGTCATGCAATCGACTCCCACCAATCCAGAGCCGGGCGGAGCTTGGACGCCGACCGCCTCGGGTTAGACCCGAAAATCGGGGCGTCCCCACCCGAGTCTCAAAGATCAGCGACGATCTTGTCGTAGAACTCGACGTAATTGTGGCACTCCTCGCCTTCGACCAATGCGATGGCGCTGCGGGGATGCTGATTCAACTGGCCTGTAATGTTGTAGGGAACCAGCGCGCCCCACTTGAGCTCTTCCTGCAGAGGGACGAAATACTGCTCGAGCAATTCGAGGAAGGGTCTCAGGCGATAGGTGGGGTTCCGCAGAAAACCGATCAGGAGTTCCATCGGGCAATTGCCAGCCCCTCGGCCCATTCCCGCGACGGTTGCGTCGATTCGGTTGGCGCCGTGCACGATGGATTCGATCGTATTCGCGAAGGCGAGCTGCTGGTTATTGTGGGCATGAATTCCGACTTCCTTGCCCGTTCCCTCCAGCGCGGCCCTGTACTTGTCGACTAGGCGACCGACCTGTTCGCCGTAGAGAGCACCAAAGCTATCCACAACCACCACCGTTCCGACCGGTGTCTCCCTGAGGACTTCGAGGGCCTGATCGATCTCTGCCTCCTGGGCGATTGAAATTGCCATCAGGTTACAGGTGACCTCGTAGCCCTTATCCGCCGCGTCCTTGATCATCTCGACGGCAACGGGGAGTTGATGGACATAGGTCGCTACCCGAATCACGTCGAGGACGCTTTGGTCAGCGGGAAGGATATCTTCGTGGTAGTCGGTCTTTTCGGCGTCGGCCATCGCCGCGATCTTCAGCGGAGAGTCGTTTTCGCCGAGCACACGGCGCATGTGATCCTCATCGCAGAATTTCCAATCTCCGAAATTCCCGGGCGCGAAGAGCTTCTTTGACGCCTTGTAACCGATTTCCATGTAGTCGATGCCGCCCTTCACGCAGGCCTGGTGGACCGCGGAAACCAGCTCATCGTCAAATGCGTGTTCATTGACCAACCCGCCATCGCGGATCGTGCAATCGAGAACCTTTAATTCGGGGCGATACGTAATCCAGGGTGCGCTCATCTCAGAACTCCTCATCCAGCATGGACTGTCGGTCCACATATGGGCAGTGGGGCATCATACCGGCACCAGGCTGCCCGGTCCAGCACTACAGGTCTCCCTGGCTTCAGAATACGTACCGGCGCATCGAGACATTCAGGAGCAGTCCCAACGCAATCGCGGCGGACATCAGCGCAGACCCACCGTAGGAGAAGAGCGGCAGGGGGACACCGATGACCGGGGCAAGGCCGAGGACCATCGCAATGTTGATGGCCGCAGGCCAGAAGAGCGTCCCGACGAGACCAATGGCAAGCATCGCCCCGAATCCGTCTTTCGAGCTGTGCGCAATCCACAACCCCCACAGGAGCATGGCAAAGAAGAGGAAGAGGACGAGAGTACTACCGACGAATCCCCATTCTTCAGCCAGAACGCTAAATACGAAATCCGTATGTTGGGTCGGCAGGAAGCGCAACTGGGTCTGGGTTCCTTCTTGCCACCCAGCACCCAGAAACCCGCCCGAGCCCACGGCAATCTTGGACTGCATCGCCTGGTAACCCGAGGAGAGAGGGTCTCGCGCCGGTTCGAGAAAATCGAGAATCCTCTGCTTCTGGTAGGACTTGAGTCCAAAACTCCAAAGCGCTGCCAATCCGGCCACCGCAAGAAGCGCGACGCCGCCCCATGCGCGCAGCGGAATATGGAAGAGCGGGAGGTAGGTCAGGGCAACCAGCAGGGTCAGCATGGCAACCCCTAAATCCCTTTGGAGCAGAATCAGTCCGATGGGGAGCGCGGCGATCATCAAGGGTTCGGCCAATTCCCGTAAACGACGGATCGTGCTCGGAGGATTCCGATGAAAATACTGGGCCAGCATGATGACCAAGGCCACCTTGGCGAATTCAGAAGGCTGAAAGGAGCCTCCCTTGAAGAGCCAGGCTTGGGCGCCGCGGGTCATAACTCCGACCACGAGTGTCAGGGCAAGAAGAAAAAGGGCCCCCAGAAAAATGATGGGGGCAAAACGTTCCGCGTGGCGATAGTCCACCGCAGCGCTCAGTCCCATGACGAGAAGCGCCCCGCCCATCACCATAATGTGGCGACGGACGACGCCGGAAAATCCCCCCTCCACCCCTGCCGCCGCTGCGGACATAAGATTAATCAATCCCAGTAGGAGCAGCAGGAGGATCAAGGCCAGGAAAACCCAATCGAAGTTTTGAATAGCCCGGCGGTCAAACTGGCTCACGATTCTTCTTCCTCCGGCATGGCCGGGTCATGGCGAACTTCTCCCGACTCGAGATCCAAGCCGGCGGTGGTGGACGCTCCCTCGCCAACGGGGTGCTTCTCGAAATACGTCGTTAAGACCTTTTGCGCGATGGGTGCCGCCGAAGCGCCCCCACCCCCCAGCGCATGCTCAATCACCACGGCCACCACTATTTCGGGATTCTCCTCGGGTGCGAAGGCGACGAATAGCGCGTGGTCACGGTACCGAAGGGGGATCTGGTCGGGCGCTAGGCCCCGAACGTGCTCTAGGCTGACGACCTGGCTGGTGCCCGTCTTCCCTCCGACGACAACCCCTTCCACCCGCGCTGCCCTTCCTGTGCCCCGGGGCGCCTGCACAGTAGCGACCAGGCTTTGACGAATCCTCGCAAGCACCTGCGGGTCCAAATCAGTCACCTCAAAAGGCTTCTCGTCCGGAATCTCGCGCGCGCTTCCATCCCATGCTTCGGATCGCTTGATCAGGCGGGGCTGGTGCAGGGTTCCACCATTGGAGAGAATGGAAAAGGCCTGGGCCAACTGCAGTGGGGTCGCAAGGTTGAAGCCCTGTCCGATTGAAGCCGAAACGGTCTCCCCCTTCAGCCAGCGCTCTCCTCTCGCCCTCTCTTTCCATTCACGACTGGGTACGAGTCCTGGCATCTCTCCCTGCAACTCAATGCCCGTTTCGCGACCCAGCCCGAATTTCTTGGCGTACTTGGCGATCGTATCAACACCGAGTTCTATCCCCAGCTTGTAGAAATAGACATCGCAACTGCCCAGCATGGCCTCGTCGAGGTCGACGTTTCCATGCCCCCCCCGTTTCCAGCAACGATAGGTATGCCTTCCGAGTTTGAACTCACCCGGGCAGAAGACCTCCTCCTCCGGGTCGAGCACGCCTTCGGAAAGCCCCGCCGTCGCGACCACTGCTTTGTAGGTCGAGCCCGGAGGGTACTGCCCTGAAACAGCACGGTTGCGCAGGGGCCTGCTCTCATCGGAGATCAGGCCCTCCCAGGCTTCCGAACCGATCCCACCGGCGAACTCGTTCGGGTCATAAGCGGGCTCGGAAACCAGCGCCAGCACTTCCCCGTTTCGAGGGTCAAGCGCCACCAATGCACCCCGGCGACCAGGCACCGAACGAAAGGCGTCCTCGGCGGAACGCTGAAGATCGAGGTCGAGGGTGAGAACGATACGACCACCGGGAATCGGTTGAACTTCATCGATGACCTCGATTTCACGCCCAGCGACGTCCACGACGATATTACGACCGCCCACCTTGCCCCGGAGATGCGACTCGTGCCCCGACTCGAGCCCCGATTTCCCGACGACATCACCGGCCCGATACTTGGGAGTGATATCGAGGGCCAGTTTCTTGGAGTCGATTTCCCCGATGGATCCGAGCAGGTGAGCGGCACTCGCCTTTCCTGGGTAATGACGCCGGGGTGTCGTATCCGTCACGATTCCCGGGAGGCCATATCGGTGACTCTCCACTTGGGCGTGCTGGAAATAGCTGAGATCCGTTGCCAGAGCGACGGGCTGAAACCGCCGGCGGCCTCTAGGCGTGCCCACAGCCTCGGAAAATTCACTGGAATCCCGCTCGAGGAACTCCGCGAGCACACGGTATTCGCGTTCAGCGTTCCCAAGCTCGTTCGGGATTACCCTGATCCGATAGGCGGGCCGGGTCGTCGCCAATGGGCGACCTTCGCGGTCGACGATATCGCCCCTGGGCGCCTCCAGACGGAGCGTACGCACGGAATTTCGGTGCGAACGACTGGCCAGATCCGCTCCTTCCAGTATCTGCAATTGAAAGAGGCGCATCACGAAGATCACGAATGCCATGACCATGACAACCGCGATCAGCCCAACGCGCAGCTCGCTCGGAGCCTCCTCGGCCCCCGGCAACCGTTCGTCTGTGCGCCTCAACCCAATCACAGAGGCCTCATGGGCGACTCTATATAGAGAGATCTTTCCTGAGAGTCGTCATCACCCGACCAGGCCACGAGCCGCTCAACCCCCTCGACCACAAAGGGAACCGTCAAACCGTTGATCCACGCATGCAGGGAATTTTCCAGAACCCAGCGCCAGCTCAGATCGATGTTCTCGACAAAAAGACTGGAGATGACGAAAAGGGAAATGCCGTAGACGAAGCTGAGCGAGGCCACGAAAGCCATCAATGAGAGCGTACTCTTCAGGTTGAGCTGGCTGGCCGCAAAGAATGCGCTCAGGAAGGAGATGACACAAAGCAGGGCCTGGAGGCCTGCAAGAGATCCTGACAGCACGTCGACGGACGAGCCCAAGAGGTACGCAAGGAACAGACCCGGGATCAGGTCTCGGAGGCACAGACCAATCGAGACCACGACGAGAAATCCGAGATCCGGGCACCACGGAGGCGAAAAGACCCTCGCTAGGACCCCCTCGAGCATCAGGGCACACAGGCCCGCCAATAAGAGGGTCAGGAAAGTCTTCACTAAGAGCCCGCCTCTCCTGGCTGGCCCGCTCCGGCTTCGGCCCCCTGCCGAGGCGAGGGACCCGGGTCGACGAACTCTCCGGTTTCGTAAAGAAGTTCCATCCCTGTTCCCCGGCGCAAGATCACGAAGACCTGCTCCAAGCGGCCAAACTCGACCGCTGGGCTGACGGAGGCGCTCTGCATCAGGCTACCCCCCAGATCGGCGACCTCCGTCACTTCCCCCAACTTCAAGCCCTTTGGATAGACGCCTCCAAGCCCCGAAGTCAGCACCACATCGCCCACCTCAACGTCCCCTCTTCGCGCCTCGTACTCGAAATTCGGCTGACTCGTACCCCGGCCCCGAACCGTTCCACGCGTGCGGCTTCGCTGGATCACCGCATCTGCGGCGCTCTGTCGATCGAATATCAACAGAACCTTGGCGGCGTGGCTCGAGGTTCGGCTTACGACCCCCACCACCCCCTCGTGGTTGATCACGGGGTGCCCCGCCCGAACCCCGTGCTGGCTCCCGCGATCGATCAAGATCGAACGGAAGAAGGGACTCACGTCCAGGCCGGCCACCGCCGCGGGCAGCATGGGAACCTCGAACTTATCGCGCATCTCGACAATACGATCGAGATGACCGCTCGAGACAAGGGCTTCCCTCAAATGGAGGTTGACCTGCTCCAGGTCAGTCAACTCCGCTTGGAGCCTGCTGTTCTCGGATCCCAAGTCGACGAGGTCGATATAGGAATCCCATGCTCCGGCAATCAAATCCCCGGGCACAGCCAGAGCCTTTTGAAAAGGAACCGTAACATCCAAGAGAAGGCCCTGAATCCAGGGCAGATTTTCGCCGTCTCTTGCCGAACGACCCCCCACGAGCGACGAAAGCGCCGCGAGAATTAGGGCACCAAGGACGATGGGCGCGCTCATTCTCTTCAGGAATCCGAACATGGCTCCCCGTTCGCCGAAGGGGCGAACTCCGAAGGGGCGGAGAATACCGCCCGACCCTTAATGCAGCGACCCTAGGAGCGAATCGTCACATCCTTCAGGAGTTTGAGCTCGTCGAGGCAGCGCCCCGTCCCCACCGCGACTGCTGTTAACGGATCTTCAGCGAGCATCACGGGAAGGCCCGTCGTCTCGCGAAGCAGGATATCGAGGTTCATCAGCATCGAACCGCCACCAACGATCACAATTCCCTTATCGACGATATCCGCTGAGAGTTCGGGAGGCGTTCTTTCGAGAGCCATCTTCACGCTTTCTACGATCGCGTTGATCGGCTCAGCCAGGGCCTCCCTGACCTCCTCGGACTTGATATCGAGGGTCTTGGGGACACCCGCGACGAGATCGCGCCCCTTGATCTCCATGTGAATCTGGGTCTCGGTGGGATAGGCCGTCCCGATCTTGATCTTGATCAACTCGGCTGTCCGCTCACCGATCAGCAAGTTGTACTTGCGCTTTACGTAGTTGATGATGGCCTCGTCCATCTTGTCACCACCCACACGGGTAGAATTCGAATAGACGATGCCCGAAAGGGAAATCACGGCGACCTCGGTGGTCCCGCCCCCGATGTCGACAATCATGTTGCCAGAGGGTTCCGTAACCGGGAGCCCCGCACCAATAGCAGCAGCCATTGGCTCCTCGATCAGGTAGACCTCGCGCGCTCCAGCGAGCATCGCGCTCTCCCTGACCGCGCGCTTTTCGACTTCGGTGATTCCCGACGGAACGGCGATGACGATACGAGGCCTCACCATTCTCTTCCGATCGTGAACCTTGGTTATGAAATAACGAAGCATCGCCTCGGTGATCTCGAAGTCCGCGATCACGCCATCCTTCATCGGGCGAATCGCGACGATATGGCCAGGGGTGCGGCCCAGCATTTCCTTGGCCGCCTTGCCGACGGCGCGAACCTTGTCGGGTCCGCGACCATCCTTCGAGACAGCCACCACGCTCGGTTCGGAGACGACGATCCCACGGCCCTTCACATACACGAGGGTATTCGCCGTACCGAGATCGATGGCAAGGTCGCTGGAAAACCAGCCGAGAATCCTGTCGAATATCACGCTGGGAACTCCTTCGATTATGCTCGCCCGTACGGTCTGCCCGGGCCGCAGTCGGGAGCCGTTGCCCCTCGCTACGGCCAAAAGGCCCGTCGCGGTCCGAATGAAAAACGCCTCGGTCCAGCTTTTCCCTAAGTTACCGAATTGAAAGCTGATTTATAAACTGGGATCCTGCGCGAAAATAACAGTCAGACCCCCTACCTTCAAGCGCACGACCTCGGGAATCGCCGGACTCGGACGAACCCGCTGCTCGAAGCGCCCCTCGTCCTCCCTCCGCCCCCCCCAGCCAGCGCCCTCTAAGCTCGCGCCGCGATCCACGGAAGCCTAGAGTCCCCCGCCGAGGGGCCGAAGCGCTCAGAGTCTGGCCCTGGCGTGCTGAATCATAATTTTAAGTGAGATCCAACTCAGGGGGTGCTCCATGCTCGAATCGATCCGCAAGGGCCAACGCTGGCTGACCCTGCTTCTCGTGGCTTTCGTCGGCGCGGTCTTCGTCTTCTTCATGGGCAGCGGCGGCCAGACCGGCTCCGGCGCCCCCACGGGAAAGACAGTCATCCAACTCGGAGATTTTCACCTCGACCTGGGCGACTACCAGCGCCTGAGGGCAAGACAGGAAGAATCCTACCGGGAGCAGGCCGGGGACAACTACGACGCCCGCGCCCTGGCGCCCTTCCTCGATGCCCAGACCCTGCGGAGCCTGGTCGATGGCGTCGTGCTCGCCCAATCCGCTCATAACCTTGGCCTCGGCGTGAGCCGGGAAGAAATTCAAAGTCTCGTCATGCAGAGCAGCTCCTTTCGGGATGAGAACGGAAAATTCAACCTGGACGCCTTCAAGACGTTTACCCAATACGAGTTCGGCAACGAGAGAAATTTTCTGCTGACGGTCGAACGAGACATCCTCTCCCAAAAAATGATCGGCTTGCTCTACGACCAGGCCACGGTCAGCGAGAGTGAGGTCCGAGACTTCGCCCTCTACGACCTCGAAACCGTCCGCTTCCTCTTCGTTGCTCTCGACAGGAACATACTTCCAAAGGGCGAAGATATTTCTGACGAGGAACTCCAATCCTTCCGGGCAGAAAACGAAGACACGCTCAAGCTCCGCTATCAGGAGAATATCGAGAGCTTCAGCGAAACCGACCGCGTTCACGCGGCCCATATCCTGATCCAGGTCGGCCCTGAAGCGAGCGAGGACGAAACGGCCGAGACGCGAGGAAAGGCCGAGACTGCCCGCCAGCGGATCCTCGACGGAGAAGACTTCGCGGCGGTTGCCGCCGATGTCTCAGACGACCCGGGGTCCCGTGATCAGGGAGGTGACCTGGGAATTTTTGCCCGGGGTATGAACGTGGCCGAGATCGACAACGCGGCCTTCTCGCTCGAAGCCGGCGAGATCTCGGAAATCGTTCAGAGCGCCTTCGGTTTCCACATTGTCCAGGTCAGCGAGAAATTGCCTGCCCGGGTAGTGCCCTTCGAGGAAGTCGCCACCGAGATGGCCCGCAGCGATGCAACTCGCCGCGCTGCGAGCGACCGGGCAGACCGGCTGGGTGATGCCATTCTCGCCGAAATCACTGGAGGCGCCAGCCTTCAGGAGGCCGCGACGAATCAGGGGCTCACACCGAATTACGCCGGCCCCATCAGCCGCCGCTCGGACGGACTGATCCCCGGGCTGGGGGGGGCACCCGAGGTCATGGCTGCAGCCTTCGCACTTCAGACCGGCGCGCCCACCGCCCCCCAGGCCTTCGAAGCCAGCGGGCGCCGAGTATTCATCGAACTCCTCGAGCGGATCGAACCGAGCGAAGAAGAGACGACAAAGGCCGCCGGTCTTCTCCGCGATGGCCTGCTCAACGCGAAACGCAACCGCTTGGTCCAGGAATGGCTCGACGAGCAGAAAAGCGAGTTCGAACGGCGCGGTGAGCTTGTCATCAATTCCGAACTGATCCTCGGCGGTTCCTGAAACGTACACCCAGGAAAAATTCTCGAGAGGCCTCAATCTTGCCCGAAGACTTCGATGAACAGACGACCACCGACGAAATCGTTCGAGGAAGAGACCTCTCGGGAAAGCACGCGCTCATCACCGGCGCCTCTGGGGGGTTGGGAGCGGAAACAGCCCGTGCACTGGCCAGCGTCGGGGCGCATGTCACCTTGGCTGCCAGGGATCTCGCGAAGGCTGAAGCCGTCGCCGAGACGATTCGCGCCGGGAGCTCAGGAGGGCAGGTCAGCGTCACTGAACTCGAACTGACCTCCCTTGAAAGCGTGCGCGGCTGCGCCGCCCGCTTCCTCGATGAGAACGGCAGACTCGATATCCTGGTCAACAACGCGGGCATCATGGGCTGTAATTTCGAGAGGACGTCCCGGGGCTGGGAATTGCAACTGGCCACCAACCATATCGGCCACTACCTGCTCACCTGCCTCCTGGTCCCGGCCCTGCGCGCTGGGGCGAGCGCCCGGGTGATCAACGTGAGCTCCGCCGGTCATCGGCTCGCCGACGTCGACTTGAAGGACCCCCACTTCGAGAGTCGCGATTACGATAAATGGGTGGCCTATGGGCAGTCAAAGACCGCCAATATCCTTTTCAGCGTCGAGCTGGATCGCCGGTTGGCGGCCTCTGGAGTCCGCGCCATCGCAGTCCATCCGGGGATGATCATGACCGAGCTCGCACGCTACCTAACGCCAGCTGACATCCAAGATCTCATGAGTCGAGCGGCGCCTGGAGATTCTCCCCCCAGCTTCAAGACCGTCGAAGCAGGAGCCGCAACCTCGGTCTGGGCGGCCACTTCAGACTCGCTGGAGAATCGTGGCGGCCTCTACTGTGAGAATTGCCACGTGGCGGAGCCCGCGACCGATGATGATTCGATCAGCGGGGTCGCCGCCTACGCTCTGAATTCGGAGTCGGCCCGTCGCCTCTGGACCCTCAGCGAGGGATGGGTCGGCGAAGAGTTTGCCCTGAGCTGAAAAACTTCTGGGCCTCCTCTCTCGCCCCTCCCTAGACGAATGCCTCCCTGCTCTGTCGCAGGAACCCCATGAATTCTTGGCGCGTCTTGGGGTCGCTCTCGAAGTCGCCGCGCAGCGAGCTGGTGATGGCATAGGAGTTCTGCTTTTCCACACCGCGCATCATCATGCAAAGGTGCTTCGACTCGATCACGACACCAACGCCCTTGGGCTTCAAAACCTCCTCGAGGGTTTCGGCGATCTGTGTCGTCAGGCGTTCCTGAACCTGAAGCCTCCTGGAGAACATCTCCACCAACCGGGGGATCTTCGACAACCCGACGACCTGACCATTCGGGATATATCCCACATGAACTCGCCCGAAAAAGGGCACCATGTGATGCTCGCAGAGGCTGAAGAAGTCGATATTGCGAACGAGGACCATCTCGTCGTAATCGACCTCAAAAAGTGCGTTATTCAGGATCTCGACTGGGTCCTTCTGATACCCGTCGGTGAATTTTCGCATGGCGGCGGCCACACGGGTCGGGGTTCGTTTGAGGCCATCACGAGCCGTATCCTCTCCCAATTCCTCCAAGAGGGTCGTAACCAGGCCTTCAATCGGATCGCTCATCGCAACTCTCCCTGCTCTGCAAAATTACGTGGTGTTTCGGTGACTCGAAGCTGGGCCAACTCCGCCGTGCTTCGGCCTTTCAAGGCTTCGGCAAGGAGTTGTCGGCACACTCGGGCAATATTCTCCGCCGTCGGTACCAATAAGCCGAAAGGCTCTGCCTCGTTCAGTAGACGATGAGCAAAACGCCGGGCTACGGTCTCCTCGAAAATTTCGTCGAGCAGTCCGGGGGCGATGATCTGACCGACTTCATCTTCGAAGGGTCCCGTCACGGAAACTTCGAACATATAGTCATGGCCGTGCCCGCCTGGATTCGCGCACTTTCCAAAAATTCGCTCGTTCTCATCCTGGGCAAATGCGGGCTGGGCAAGAACGTGAGCCGCAGCGAGACTATATCGGCGAGTCATGTAGATCATGGCAATGACCGGGTCACGTCGACATAGAGGTCCGCGGACTGATGCAGGCGCACTCTGTCCAGAAGCCCAGCGGGCAGTGCCCCATCCAGAAGGCGAAAAATCAGGGAGGCGAAATTCTCCGGAGTCGGAGGAATCCTCTCGAAGAACTCGGTATCGAGATTCAGGTCCTTGTGGTCGAAGCGCGACATGATCTCGCGCTCAGCGACGTCCTTGATCTGCGAAAGGTTGATGACCATCCCCGTCTCGGGGTCGGGTTCTCCTGCGACCGTGATCTCCAGTCGGTAGTTGTGCCCATGGCGCTCCGCATCGCGACCGAAACGCTTGCGGTTCTCCTGCTCGCCTAAATCCTCAAGCCAGTAGCGAAGAGAGGTCGAGAAGTGGATGCATCGAGTGACTCGAATCACGCCGCCCGGTCGCAGAAGATCGTCTTGCATCGCTTTGCCCATCGTTAATCAGCGGCCGCGCCGCTGCCCTGTCCAAAGCCCGCCCAGCGGGTGGAAAATATTGCCTGAAATCTGTCCCGCCGAGAGGCCCACCCGACCCGCCTATGGAGTGAAAGCACCCAGATAATCCGAGGGACGGTTTTTACCCTCACCCGAATCGGCGGTTCGGCCATCGTCCTCGCGGCAACTCGCCCCAGGGGAAACCGGAATCAAGCTAGCAAAGTTTTTCTAATAACTCCGAATCAGTCCCCGAACCACGCCTCGAATCTGAACATCCGCCGCGGGCACCTCGATGGGCTGCATCGTCGAATTTGCCGGCACCAATTTCACCATCGGCCCCGCCCTGTAGAAGCGCTTCAGGGTCGCTTCGTCGCCCCCCACCAGGGCCACCACCGTCTCCCCGTTGCGCGCCTCTGAGCGACTCTCCACGACGACCACGTCGCCATCGCAAATCTGGTCTTCGATCATGGAATCACCCCTGACCCTCAGTGCAAAGGTATCCTCGGGCCGGCCCATCAGATGGGCGGGGACGCGGATCTGCTCGGTCTGGTCCTCGATAGCCTCGATGGGCAGCCCAGCGGCGACCGTGCCCAGAAGAGGCACCTCGGGCAGATCCGAGGTCTCCTCCCGAACCGGCTCAAGGGAGCGAGAGCGGTTCCACGCCTTCCTGAGCATGCCCTTGTTCACCAGGTGCTGAACATGCTTGTGCACGGTGGCGACGGACGCGAGCTCAAAATGGGCCCCAATCTCCTCGAGACTGGGTGAATACCCGTTTCCCTCGACGAACTCGCAGATGTAGTCGTACACTTCACGCTGGCGACGGGTCAGGGCCATGGATCGCTCTCCTCGGTCTGGTTCGGTCTGGTTCGGTCTCGCTCGGGCTGTATCGCTCTTGTGGTCGTTCTTGTGGTCGTTCTTGTGGTCGTTCTTGTGGTCGTTCTTGATCGCTCTTGTGGTCGCTCTTGGTCGCTCTCAAGCCGCCCCAGCGAACTCCAGCGCCGTATCTGGGGCCAGCGCCAATGAGGCTTTCGTTGCAATTTCGCCTCGGCGATCCGTAGAGTCGCGAAATCAAGGCGAAAGTCAAGCCATCGGAAGCTCGGCCGGTTTCAAAAGAATCCAATTATTTTGCCGGCGGAGGTTGACCTCTTGCCGGCCAGAACTAGATTGCCAGCCGTTTGGCAGTCGGACACTCCCTCTGCCAAAAACACCCGGTCCGCGCGATCCCCGCGCAGGCCTCCCAAAAAAAACGATCGGTATTCGCCGGTCCCTAATACCAACGAGGAATATGGAGCATGAAGATCCGTCCGCTCCAGGATCGAATCCTGGTCAAGCGAGTCGAAGAAGAAGCCAAGACCGCCGGGGGAATCATCATCCCCGACACAGCCAAGGAAAAGCCCCAGGAGGGCAAGGTCGTCGCCACCGGCAACGGAAAAGTAGCCGATGACGGGAATTTGACCCCCCTAGAAGTCAAGCCGGGCGACCGCATTCTCTTTAGCAAGTACGCGGGAACCGAAGTCAACATCGAGAGCGAGGAACACCTCATCATTCGCGAGGAAGACGTCCTCGGAATCCTCGAGTAGTCAGGAGCAAGCATACAAATGTCCAAAGAAATTCTCTTCGACCAGGACGCTCGCGCGAAAATTCTCGCGGGCGTCGACGGACTGGCCAACGCAGTTCGTGTCACCCTCGGCCCCAAGGGTCGAAATGTAATCATCGAGAAGAGCTTCGGCTCTCCGACCGTCACCAAGGACGGTGTTACAGTCGCCAAGGAAGTCGAGTTCGAGGACCGCTTCGAGAACATGGGCGCACAGATGGTGAAGGAAGTGGCAAGCAAGACTTCCGATGTCGCCGGTGACGGAACAACGACAGCAACTGTTCTGGCTCAGTCGATCTTTCGCGAGGGCAGCAAGCTCGTGGTGGCCGGCATCAACCCCATGGATCTCAAGCGCGGCATCGACGCCGCCGTCGAGTCCATCAGCATCGAGCTTGGGAAGCTTTCCAAGCCCACCCGCAGCGCCGAGGAAATCGCCCAGGTCGGTACCATTTCGGCCAACAGCGACCCCACCATCGGTGGGATCATTGCGGAAGCAATGGGCAAGGTCGGCAAGGAAGGCGTGATCACAGTCGAAGAAGGCAAGAGCCTTCAGACCGAACTCGACGTGGTTGAGGGCATGCAATTCGACCGTGGCTATCTGTCGCCCTATTTCGTGACGGACCCCGAATCGATGGAATGCGTGCTCGAAGAGCCCCTGATCCTCCTCAACGAGAAGAAGATCAGCAACATGAAGGACCTGCTCCCAGTACTCGAGCAGGTTGCTCGCCAGGGTCGGCCGCTCCTGATCATCGCCGAGGACATCGAGGGTGAAGCACTAGCCACACTCGTCGTCAACAAGATCCGAGGCACGATCAACGTGGCAGCCGTCAAGGCTCCGGGCTTCGGCGATCGCCGCAAGGCAATGCTCCAAGACATGGCGATTCTCTCCGGCGGACAGGTTATTGCCGAAGAGCTCGGTCTCAAGCTTGAGAACGTGACCGTCAAGGACCTTGGCAAAGCGAAGCGCGTCAGCATCGACAAGGACAACACCATCATCATCGATGGTGCGGGAACGAAGAAGGACATCGAGGGCCGCGTCAACGAAATCCGCAGCCAGATCGATGCCACTTCCTCCGACTACGATCGTGAGAAGCTCCAAGAGCGACTCGCGAAATTGGTCGGCGGTGTTGCCGTCGTCAAGGTTGGAGCTGCGACCGAAAGCGAGATGAAGGAGAAGAAGGCACGGGTTGAAGACGCACTGCATGCAACCCGCGCAGCCGTCGAAGAGGGCATCGTCCCTGGAGGTGGAGTTGCTCTTCTTCGCTCCCAGAAGGCCTTGAGCTCGCTCGCTCTTCCCGAAGAGCAGCAGGCCGGTGTCAACATCATCGCTCGAGCCATCGAAGCCCCTCTCCGATTCATCTCGGAGAACGCAGGCATCGAGGGTTCGATCGTGGTCGACAAGGTCAAGTCGTTGAAGGGCGCCTTCGGCTTCAACGCAGCCAAAGAGGAGTACGAGGACCTCATCAAGGCCGGTGTCATAGACCCGACCAAGGTAGTCCGTACCGCACTCCAGAACGCGGCCAGCGTGGCCAGCCTGCTCCTCACGACCGAAGCCATGATCGCTGAGAAGCCGGACGCAAACGGTGGTTCTGCGGCACCCGGTGGCATGCCCGGTGGCATGGGCGGAATGCCGGGAATGATGTAGAGCCGATCGGCTCGCCCAAAACGGGCGATTCGATTTCCGAGCTTGGCGAACGTTGTTCGCCAGACTCGGAGTTCAAAGAAAAAGCCCCGCCGCGGGAAACCGCGGCGGGGTCTTTTTTTAGGGGCTGCTCGTTTTAGGGGCTGATCCTTTTAGGAGCTGCTCGTTCCAGGCGCTGCTCGTTCCAGAAACTGCTCGAAAAAACTGGGATCGAGAAGCCCGGACTAGGCCGCGACCTTGTTGCACTCCTCGATGCAGGCCTCACAAGCCTCCGCACAGGCCTTGCACTCGTCGTGCTTCTCATGTTTTTCACAGGCAATCCTGCAATCATCGAGGATCTGGCTGCACAGCTTGGCCATCGCGGGGAGGTGCTTGGAATTGACTGCGGCCAATTTCATGAGAGCCGAACAACCGGCCATCATCTCGTGCACGGATCGCGAACACTCCGCGAGGCTTGTGTCTCCCTTCGCCAACATCGCCTGGCAATGCGCCTGGCAAAGCTCGCCAGTCGTCTCGCAGGCACCCGCGGCGCGAACCAGATCACCATTGCCCCCACTCGATTCGTGATGGTCGTGGTGATCGTCCCCAGCCATGGCCTGAGGGGCTGCTGCCGCGACTGCGAAGGCCGCGGTTCCCGCAAGAAGCGCCCGTCGACTGATCGACCCCTCTTCGGAGTGGGCCAAGTCGCCGGCCTGCTCGCCCTCCGCCTTCCGCACATAATCTCGTTCAAATTCGGTCATTTTTCTCCTCTCGCCTGCCCCCCTTCGGGGAAAGGCATGTCCCTATACCGTGCCACCAGAATATGAGGCTGCCGCCGAAGCGCAATGGAGCCTTAGGAAAATTCCCCCGGCGAGCGGACGCGATGCCGAAGGGAAAGTTCTAAGTCCTGATTCCCGCTGGTGTTACCGAAGACAGAGCTCAACGGTTCATCGTCTGGGCGGCGGATCGATGGCTCCGGGTGGGCCCAACTCGAGCCCCCCAAGGCTCCGGAGATACCGGGAAGAAGCTAGGGAATAGCCTTCGGAACCCACGACCTGGATCACCCGCTGGGGATGTCCCCGGTCGATCTTTCGCCGTAGGTTGGCGACCAGGCCTTCGACCCGTTCCGTGTTGCGCGACCCCTCGGGTCCCCAGAGTCTAAGAGCCAAATCCAACGCACCGATCACTCGCCCCGGGGAGGCCAGCAGACAGTTCAGGATCGCATCCTCGCCCCGAGCCAAGCACACGCTTCGGTCGCTTCGGTCCACCAGCCTCAATTCCCTGGAGTACTCAAAATCTTTCGGCCAGGCCGCATCCTCCCGAGTCAATGGAGAGCCCTGATCGGATGAGACAAGGCCGAGAATTCGACCGACCAATTCGCTTATCCCGAAGGGAACCTCCAAGCACTCCTGGGCGCCTGATTCGAGGGCACGGAGTCTCCCGCCCTGGCTTCCCTCTTCGACAACCGCGATGACCGGTACACGAGTAGAGCCGCGAACGAAAATTTCTCCCAGGGTGACCGGGTCGGCGCTCGCCAGGATGCAATCGAACTCTTGTTCGGCGCTCGAGCCAATCGCTTCGAGGGTCTCCGACTCGATCGCGACAGATATTCCCTGAGGCTCGAGGGAGGCCTTCAGAAACTCGCTCATCGCCTCCCCAAGGCTTCCAACTAGGAGCACTCGGATTTCCCTATCCGAAGATGGCTTTGATGGGGATGTCATATGTAAGTCCTCTCACTTGTGCGGGTCACCTGCGCGCCCCGCCCGATCACATCGAATCCGAGTAGGCTACGGCGCAATTTCTTCCCATACGCTTGGCGCGGTAGAGCGCCCGGTCGGCCAATTCGAGGACCTGGGCAGACTCGAGGATCAAGAGCGACGCATCGGGGCTGACCACCCCTGCGCTACAACTGATCTGGATATCCTCGTGAGGGGCGTCGAAGCGAATCTCGCTCGCTGCGGCGACCATCCTCTCCACGACTCGCAGCGTATCCCTAGCGTCCTCGCCGGGAATTATCGCGACGAATTCATCGCCTCCATAGCGATAGAGTCGGTCCGAAGGTCGACTCACCTTCCCAAACGCGGCGGCAGCGGCAGCGAGGACCAGATCTCCTGCCTGATGGCCCCGGTCATCGTTGATGCGCTTGAAGTGATCCAGATCGAGAATCGCCAAGCTGAAGCAAAAACCGTCCTTCTCCCATTCCCGGCTCTTCTCGGCCAGCATCTCGTCGAGAGCAGCTCGATTCCCGAGCCCGGTCAGTCCGTCGACCCTGGCTTGTTGACGCACCCGATCCAGGGTCGTTTTCGCTCGGAGCCGTGCCCCGACCCGGGCGACCAACTCAGTCTGGCAAATGGGTTTCTTGATGTAGTCCACCGCACCCGCATCGAAGGCCTCGGCCAGTTGAGCCTCTTCCTCGCAACCCGTCAGAAACACCACAGGGATATCACGCGTTTCGGGCAGTCCCTGAAGACTCCGGCAAAGGGAAATGCCATCCTCATCGGGCATCTGTATATCCAAGAGGATCAACGAGGGGTTTTGCTGAATCGCGAGAGACATTCCCGAACGAGCATCCATTGCGCTGATCACGCCCCCCACCCGGTTTTCCAGGTGGAATGAGACCAGATCATGGATATGCGGGTCATCATCGATCAGCAGAACCCTTTCGGGCTCGCCAGCTCCTACCATTTCGTCGTTCCCCTTGGCTGCAGAAACCTTCATTCCAGCTCGACCTCACCCGAGATCTTCTTTTCTTCCTGCTCAGCAATCAGGTCTTTTAATCCTGCGATCAGTTGGCTCACTTGCTGAAATGCCTCATCACCGTTTTCTTCCGGGCTAAGAGCCTGCTCGCACCGGCGAGCCCGGAGGCTGATCTCCTCGAAGCCGTAGCTCCCGGCCGACCCCTTGAGCTGATGAACCAAAACCGGCAGGGCCTCCTTATCGTTGCCGCTCAATGCACCCTCGAGGGCCTTGACCTTCTCGGGAATGGTCAAAAGGAATTTGTCGACGAGCTTCTGGAAACGCGCATCCCGGCTCACGTCTCCCTGGTCAACCGCAGGTGTGGTTTTCGCATATTGAGACTGCTTCCCGAGCCACCGTTCAAGAGTGCTCAGGAGCTGTCCTGGAACCAGCGGCTTCGTCACAAAATCATTGCAGCCGACTTCCAGACAACGCTTCAGATCTCTCGCGAGGGCGTAGGCGGTGATGGCGATAATTGGTTTTCTGAAACCGCGACTCCTCAATTCTGCTGTCGCCTCATAACCGTCCATGACCGGCATCTGAACATCCATCAGCACCAGGTCATAGGGCTTCGAACTTCCGACGACCTGATCCACGGCCTGCTTTCCGTCCTCCGCGACGTCGACCTCGGCTCCGGCCTCCTCGAGCAGAAAACGAAGTATCCGCTGATTGTCTCGGCCATCTTCGACAACGAGTACTCGCCGCCCCTCGAGACTGAGATCGGCTTGAGGGGCGCCATCCGCGGCCAGAGAGGGATCGGGCGTTTTAGCCAGTTCCGAGGGCTCAACCATGTCAAGACTCGAAATCGGTCCGACATCCAGAACCAGGGCGAAGGTACTCCCGTCTCCGAGCTTCGACTGGACGGAGAGATTGCCTCCCAGGAGCTCGGCCATGCGAATCGAAATATCGAGTCCCAGTCCCGTCCCCTCGTGCAATTGTTCCGACGCCTGGGTAAAGGGCGAGAAAATCTCCGAGAGTTGGTCCTCAGGAATTCCGATTCCCGTGTCCTTCACCGAAATCTCAAGGACGGCCGAATCCTTCCCCTGCTTCCGCATCTGCATCTTGATCGTGATGCCACCCGTAGCGGTAAACTTCACAGCGTTGCCCACAAGATTCACCAGAACCTGCCGCAAACGAACTTGGTCGGTCTCGATGATCCTGGGGAGATTGCCTGCCAGTTCCAGGGAGAGGTAGAGCATTTTCTCCTTGGCCTGGGGCCGCATCAACTGAACGACCTGACGCACGATTTGGAGAGGTGATAGCGGCTCTAGGGAGAGCTGCATTTTCCCGGCTTCGATCTTGGAAAGGTCCAGAATGTCATTGACCAGCGCGAGCAGGTGGTTCGACCCACGACGAAGCCCCTTCATCCAGGCTTCCTGGTCGCCCGACTTCCGGTTGGGACGGGTCAACAACTCGGCGTAGCCCACCATCGCGGTCAGCGGAGTACGAATCTCGTGGCTCATGTTGGCGAGAAACTCGCTCTTGGCCCGATTGGCCGCTTCGGCTTTCTTACGCGCCTGATCGAGGGCCTTGGCCTGGGCTTTGAACTTTTCACTCTGCTCGTTCAGCCGATCCGTCTTCTGCTCCAGTTCGCTGAAGGTCGAAAAGTAGTCGTAGAGCAGACCGCCAACGGGAATCAGGTAGGCCACTGTGTTCAGGGCATGCGCGATATTGAAAGCCGAGTCGAGCAACTGGTTCGACAAAAAAATCGTATAGAACTCGGCCGCGAGGTGAGGCACGAGCGAAAGCGCAAAGGCGATGGACAAGGCGTCCCAACGGCCCGCGAGATAACGGGGGTAGATGATCAGCGCTCCCGCCAGATAGATCAGCGCAGGCAAAAATTCGATGGGCTGGGCCAGGCGTTCGACCACATGGCTTCCGTTCGGGGCGCCCTCCGGCCCCATGAAATTCAAGATCAGCCCATCGGCCATCAGGCCCGCACCAACGCTGGCGAGGACGAGAAGCGCACAGGACGCATAGAAATGCTTTTTCTTATCGTTCCAGATGACGAGGGCGACGCCCAATAACAGCAGCCCCGCCACCAGGCTTCGGGTGGTGACCCAAGCGAGTGGAAGAAGCGCCCCCTGCTCCGCATTGCCAGCGATCAGACCATTTCCAACGAGCCCACGAGAGACCGTCATCAAGCCGGCCAGTGCCAGGGTCAGGCCCAGGATCGGCAGCGAGTAGTCGCGAACCAGGCGAAAACGTGCGTAGGCCAGGAGGCAGAAGAAGATCGCGGAAAGAAGGGTCATCCATTCAAGAATGGTATGGATGTAGGCGCCACGAATGACAACATCCAAGCCGTCGACTCCCCTGGGAGACCCATCGAGGGGAAGCGCCGTACCCGGAGCGACCGCTTGCCCCATGGAGAAATCGACTCCGAGCCAAAGCAGGCCGACGGGAACTCCGCACGCCAGGAGCATCCAGGAGAGCGCAGGAGAAAGGCGTGCCCGGGCGTCGGGGCCGGGACCCGCTTTGCCCCGGAAGCCCAGGTGCTTCTCGATTTTTCTCGCCAGCCGCATCCGCACCGCCGCCGTCCCGATGGACCTCGATCGGGGTCATCACAGACCGGCCCGTTGGCCGATGCCCCCACCGCGGGGGTTGGGTCCTTTTCTCCCTATCGGCACGAAAGCGGGTCGAAATTGAGGAGAACCGGGAGGATTGCGATGCGGGCCGCAGGCGATCGGCAGCCGTGCAGCAGCTTCGCCGCACCGGCGCGAAAGCCCCAGGCGCGCACGAGGCGCGCACGTCCGATCCCGGCGCGATCGGCCGGGGAGCTGCGTCCCGGCGGCGGGCCTCCGAGGCTTCCGAGCCTCATTCGCCGACGCGACGAAGGGGCTAATTTCGCGATCGCGTCAGGGCGCGTACCAGATCGGCGATGTCCAGGCCCGCTCTTGGACGGTGGCCACATGGGCCTCACTGCAGCAGCCCTCGAGCCCCGGACCGACGGTGGAGGGATCGTCGCAGGAAACTCCGGAGTCGACGCAGATCTGCTGGCTCCAGCGGCAAGTGGGATTCTCCAGGATCCGAGCGTAATAGAACGCACTCTCGCTCGAATCGAAGGCCGGATCCTGCCAGACCGCGCAGAGGGAACCCGCGCCCTCCCCCTTCCGTTCACAGGTCGACGTATCGACGCTCGCGCCATTATCCCCACCCGCTACGTCGTAGACCTTTTCGTGGGCCTCACCGTCCTTGACCCAACCCTTGATCACCTGAATTCGCTGCAGGGGCGTGCCCGGCGCGCTTGGCATGCCCGGGTCCTGAAGCGCAGACACGACGAAACGCGGTGCCCCGGCGCCGGCCGGAGCTTTTGCGAGGTCACCCCCCATGGGCACTCCCCCGGCGTAGCCCTGGGAGACCATGGCGGCGCTCCCGCATAGATCGTCCGAGTAGTCCCAGCCTCCGAAAAAGCGCACCACCGGCCGAGTCCCGCTCGTTCCGTAGGCTTCCCGGCGCTGCATGCCCGCGAAGATCGCATCGCGAGAGTTCTCCTCAGCCCAGATCACCGCCAGACCCCCGGGACCAAACTCCAGATCATCGGGCAAGCCCGCGACGTTCCGCGACCCCGCCCCTCCGTGCCCCTTGGCCTCGTCTTCGATGGTCAAGCCGGGCGTACCCAGGTGCGTATCCGTACTCGCGATAATCCCGTACTTCAGGGGGTTCTCTCCGACCTGCCCCTCGATGACCAACCCCTTTTTCAGGGCCTCGCGCACCATGCCGCGCCGGTCGGGAGCCAGCGCGGGACCGAGCCGGGCGAGTCCCCCATCCGCAGCGATCCGACCGACGCCGGCGAAGCTGTTATAGGGAAGTTTCTCGAAGCCACAGGCTTCGTCGGTGGTGTCCCCACCGAGGAGGCACTCGGAATCTCCCTTATGCTGCATGATCTCCACCAGGGGTTCCCACCGTTGGCGGAGCGAAGCCTCTTCGGCGTCGACGGGCATATCCAGATCTTCCACGGTCTCTATCTTTGCGGAAGCAAAGATCAGCCCCGGCCCGCTCAAGTTCGAGTTGTGGGGAATCGTGAGCGCATCGCAGCCCGCGATCCCGTCGACGCATTTGCGCTGGAGGTGCTCCCAGAGATTGAAGGCGGAGGGCGTGTCGACCCAACTCGGGGGCAAGCTGGGCACCCTTTCGTTGCGAAAGATGACGTTGCGGTGCAGGTTGACCCCGCCGGCCGCCGTCCCTGTCCACTCGTACCCCACAAAACTTGTGAAGGCGCATTCCGAGGTGCGATCGTAAGCCTCCTCGGCCGCTTCCTGTATGTCGCGCCAGACCGCCATCGTCTGTTCCCGACAGAGTTCCCCGTTCTCGCCGCAGAACTGGAAACGCTCCCGGGTGAGCAGAACCTTGAAGGCCATGGGCGCGAAACTGGCCGACGGATTGAGGCGATAGGTCCAGCAAAAATCTGAATCGCTTCCCGGAAGGGACTCGTCGCGACAGATGCGCACCTCACCCAGGGTCTCCGCGTGGTCGGTCACGGCCGTGAAATCCAGGGGGCGGCGCAGGTGCGCCGTCCGCAGGGCGTTTCCCTCGGCGTCGTAGGGTTGCAGGCCGACGCTTTCCCCCTTCGCCAACCGATAGGCATCTCGGGGAGTATTGCGGGTATCCTGGGCATTGGCGTCGAAGGAATACGTCGTATGAACGTGGGTATCCCCGAAGAAGGGTCGGCGTAGCGGGGCGTAGTCGGCGCAGGCTTCGCGTTCTTCGGTCACGGGGTAGGGGCGTTTTTCCTCGGCCACGGCCGAGGCTGCGACCCAAAACAGGGAGATCAGGGTCAGAGCAATCAAGCGCTTCATCTCTCGCTCCTTTTGGGGAAACATGGCGAGTCCGGAGAATTCAGGAAACGCCCTAGCCTCGCTGTCTAGCTCAGTCTTCGGAGGGGGGCGAATCCTTCGCAGCCCCCATAAGAAACAGGCGCCCATCGCACAGCCTCGCCGTTCGTGCCTTCAAGAACTCCCCCGGGCAGGGCCCGCTCACGCACTCGCCGTCCTCGATGCGAAAGAGCGCCGCATGGGTCGAACACACGAGAAACTCGCCCGTGTCATCGAGAAAACGGTCCGGTGCCCAGTCCAGAGGGGTCCCCCGGTGGGGACACCGATTCTCGTAAACCCGGACACCCCCCGGCATTCGTACAACGATCAGCCGCAGGGCCGTCCCGTCCTCGCCCGTGACTGAAAAGCCCCGTGCCCCGCCTTCGGGCACTTCGTCGAAATCGCAGATGTCTGATTTCCAGCGATCTTCCATGGTCTTCCTGCGGGCCAAGGGCCGAGGCCTAGCTCGGGGCTTCGCCCTGCATAACACCTCGGCCATGAGCCGGTTCTAGGAAGGGGCCGAAGTCGGGGCCTCGGCGCAGGTGATGCCCCCCATCCACATTGATGCACGTGCCCGTAATCCAACGCGACTCATCGCCGACGAGAAAGCGGGCCAGGTCGGCGACGTCAGAGGGGTCACCCACCCCCTCCATCGGTGTATTTTCGAGATAGCTCGCGAAGGTGGGGCTATCCCTAGGCACCCCCGCCATGATCTCCGTCGCGATGAATCCGGGTCGAATCGCGTTGAAACGCACCTTCCGGGCGCCAAATTCGTTCGCGCAATTCCGCATCATCTCCTCGATCCCCGCCTTGCCCACGCAATAGGCGCCGAAATAGGGATGGGGCACGTGGCCCGCAATGGAAGACATTCCGACGAAGGAACCGCCGCCCGCCGCGACCATCAGCGGCCCGGCGTGCTTCACACAGAGCATGGTGCCCAGAACGTTCAGATGCAGGACGCGGAGAAACTCGTCGGTATCGAGCACCGGGTAGGGACCCATCCCCCCACCCCCCCCCGCGTTGGCCACGCAGCCATCAAGCCGGCCCGTGGGCTCGAGCGCCCGGGCGACGGCAGCGGCCACGCTCGCCTCGTTGGTCACATCGGCGACAACGTATTGAACGCTCCCTCCACAGCCAGCCCTCTTGGCAATCTCCGCCGAGGCCTCTTCGAGAACCTCTTCCCGACGCCCACAGATCGTCACGGCGGCGCCATCCGCCGCCAGGCCGGCCGCACAGGCCGCGCCGATGCCGGTCCCTCCACCGGTTACCAGAACCGCCCTGCCCTCGAGACCGCCCGCCGGTCGGCTCATTCTGCCCCCTCCTCACTCGCTTTGCTGGAGCGCCCGAAGGGGCGTCCTCGTTCAAAAGATTAGCAGGGCGCCCCGATCAGGCGTTGGGTCGGAAGCCGGCTTCGGCCAACTGATCCGAGATGAAATCCGCCACCCTCTCCGCGAGCCATGGGCCGTCGATATCCACCGGGACCACGTGGCCCGATTCCGGGCAGATGAGTTCTTCCTTCACCGAGGAACCGAGCTCGCGAAAGATCCGCTGGGCGTCTCGAGGGTCCGCCGTTCGATCGTGGGCCCCGTGGGCCACCAGCGCGGGTGAGCGCACCTCGCCGAGCCGCGTGCACACCCGACGCTGAAGACGCACGAGCTCGTGAACACTGGCCAGGGGCATCTGCTTATAGCCGGGGTGCCTTGCCCGGGCGGCGGGGTCGCGAATATCGGATCCCTCGCGCTTGGCCAGCATCGGCTTGATGTACTTGGCCAAGGGCACGAGTTGCGGGATCGGTGGACGCAGGGCCAGGGGAGTGCCGATCACCGCGATCGCATCCGGATGCTCCCGGCTGGCGAGTTCGAGAGTCAAGAGCCCGCCCAGGGAGAGACCCAGGACGGCCACCCACTCGTGCCGGTCGCGCAGCGCCCGGTACTCGGCCTCTACCGCAGCCACCCAACTCGCGTATCCCAGCGTCGCCAATTCCTCGGGACGAGTGCCGTGGCCGGGCAAAAACGGACCCCGAGCGCGCATGCCCCGGGCCGCCAGGGCCAGTCCAAGAGGGCGTACCTCGTAGGGAGTCCCGGTGAGGCCATGCACACAGAGCACCCCAACCGGGCTCTCGGGGGCACCGGGGAAATCGAAGGCCGAGGCATCCACCGCCCCGCTCCCAGAAACCATATTCAGCGTCCCTTCTCCCGCGCCGCCGCCTCGGCACAGCGAACAACCTCACGGAGGGGGACCCCCGCCTTACGGGCCGCCCGCTTGCAGGCATCGTACTCGGCGGAAACCTGGAAGCCGCCGTCCGGATCCCGGGCCCACTTGACCGCGATGCGACCAAAGGGAGTCTCGACCCGGCCCTCTTCGCGCTCGAGGATAAGGCGCTCCCACTCCTGGCTCCGCACGCCCAGGGTGCCGGACTCGGCGAAGAGAATCCCCGCCAACGCCATGCGGTCCCCGGTGTGGGCGATCACGCGCAACAGAAACCCCGGGCGATTTTTCTTCATCTGAATGTGCTGAATCGAAACATCGAGGGCGCCCGCCTCGAAGAGGCGCTCCATCACGTAATCGAAATGCTCGGGAACTAGGTCGTCGAGGTTCGACTCGAGCACCACCACCCGATCGCGCCCCAGGCCATCATTGGATTTACCGATGAGGGCACGCAGAACGTTGGGGACCGCACCGGGGCGATCGTTCCCAGCCCCGAGACCAATCGCTTCCACTGTCATCGCGGGCATGCCCGCGTACTCGTCGACCAGGGTGCGCAAAATCGCCGCGCCGGTGGGGGTCACCGTTTCCCACTCGACGTTCCCGGGCACCGTCGGAATCCCCTTGAGCAGTTCAAGGGTCGCCGGTGCCGGCAGGGGCAGGCGACCGTGGCTGCTCTCGACAAAGCCGTGGCCCAAGGCCACGGGGCTGCTCGTAATTCGCCCGACCCCGAGGCGCTCGACGCCGATGGCCGCGGCCGTCACATCGACGATGGCGTCCACCGCTCCCACCTCGTGAAAATGCACCTTGTCCAGGGAGACACCGTGAACCCGAGCCTCGGCGCGTCCCAAAGCCTCAAAGATCGCCAGGGCGCGTTGCCGAACCGCGTCCTCGAGCTCCGCATGTCCGAGCAAGTCGACGATTTCGGAATAACTGCGGCTGTGCCCATCCTCGGCGCCGTGGCCGCCATGGGGGCCATGGTCGTGGGCACCCGGGTGGGCGGCGTGGGAATGCCCGGAGTCCCCGGAATGGACATGGCCGGGCCGGGGCTTCCGCGCTTTGCGGGGGCGCCGGCTTCCCGGGACACGAACCTCCAGGTAGCGCGCCGCCAGACTCCCGCGCTGCACCCGGCTGAGCTTGAGCGAATGCGCGACACCGAGCCCGGCGAGGCCCTGCTCGAGATCCTTGCGCGAGAGCCCGAGATCGAGGAGAGCGGCGACGAACATATTCCCCGCGATGCCCGAGAACGGGTCGAGGTGAAGAATTCGGTCCTTGTTTCCCGCCCGCTTCGACGAGTTCGCCGAGCGGGGCCTAGAGCCGGTTGATGAGGGTCGCGGCATAGGCGGCTCCGAATCCGTTGTCGATATTCACCACGCTGACATTCGAGGCGCAGCTCGAGAGCATTCCCAGCAGGGCCGAAAATCCTCCCATAGAAACCCCGTAGCCCGTACTCGTCGGCACGGCGATCACGGGCTTGTCCACCAGCCCCCCGACCACCGAGGGGAGCGCTCCCTCCATTCCCGCCACCACGATCAAAACCCGAGCCGCCCGAAGGCGCTCTTCGGCCGCCAGGAGCCGATGCAGCCCCGCGACCCCAACGTCCTGCAGGCGGTCGACCCGGTTGCCGAAGAACTCGGCCACACCCGCCGCCTCGGCGGCCACCGGTTGATCGGCGGTCCCTGCGGAGACCACGGCGATGGAACCCCGACCCAGCGCTTCCATCTCCTCGACCCGGTAGGCGAGAAGCTGCGCCGGTGCGTCGTATTCGCCTTCTCCCATACAGGCCTGGACGGCCTCCGCTTCTGCCGGGCCGATCCGGGTCACCAGGACGGGCTGGCCCGCTTCGCGCAGCACCGCCCCGATCTCGGCGATCTGGGCGGGCGTCTTGCCGAGCCCGAAGATCACCTCGGGAATGCCCTGGCGCAGTGCACGATGGGTATCGACCCGAGCGTTTTCGGTGTCAACGAAAGGCAGGCGGGAGAGATCCTTGACGGCGGCATCCACGGAGATCTCGCCCTGCTGAACCTTCGAAAGCAATGACCGCATCCGGTTCTCGTTCACGTCGCGTTTCGCCTCTCGATAATCCAGTCCCCGATCAGGGCACTGACAACACAAGCCACAAGCCCCCGACCGCCACGGACCCTGCGGAGGCGCCCGAGGACGATATCAAACCCCCGTGAACCGCGCTCCAGAGCCCGCGGCTCGAAAGCTCGCACAGCCGCGCGGCGCGCGTGGATACGCGAACGAACAGAACGCGTGTGCCGGGCGTACAGGATGCGCCGGGTGTGCCGGCGAAGGGCTTGTCGCCCCGGAAGCGAGTCGGCTTGGATCAGGCCGGTCGGGCTTCGACCCCGTCTTCGTCTTTCTCGAGCACCCACGAGAGCACCGATTCCACCACATCAGGCTGGTAGGGCTTGGTGATGAAATTCGCGGCGCCCGCGCGAAGTGCCTCGAGCACGAGACCCTCCTGGCCCAGGGTGCACGCCGCTACGATCTTGGCGGCTGGAAACCGATTTCGAATCATCCGGCAGGCATCGACCCCGGAACCCTTGGGCATCACCATGTCCATGGTCACCACGTCGGGCTGGTGGAGAGCGAAGAGTTCCGCCGCTTCAAAACCATTGGCGGCCTCGGCGACGATCTCGTAGCCAAGAGGCTCGATTATCTCGCGCAACATCTGACGCATGAAGGGCGCGTCGTCGGCTATCAAAATTCTCTTCAAGGCTTTTCTCTTTTCTCGTTCGCGTTTCCGCTCTCCCTGATCTTATCGGCAAGGCGGCCGACAGCTTGAAGGCTGCTAAGTCTCCCCCGCAAAGCTTTCCCGTATTCCTGGACTTTTCGAGAGGACTACGCAGCCCCTCTCGCCTCCAAGCAGCGCCCGCACCTCAGTCGTGCAATTAGTAGTGCAAGAAGGAGGCAACTTTGGGGACCCCAGTGACTCCCGGCGTCGAGGTCACCTCGCCGATCTCGGTCACCGCCACGCCCAGGCGCCGGGTCAAGGCGGCCGCGGAGAAGCCCGCCGCCGCCCGGCGGCGGAGACCGAAGAGCAGTTCGTAATCCTCGCCGCCCGCCAGAGCCAGAGCCAGGGGATCCGCACCCAGTGCCCGACAACGCGCCCCAAAGCCCCGGGGCAGCGGCAGGCGGTCGGAATCGAGCGCGGCCCCGAGCGCTCCCCCCTCGAGCAGATGCCCGAGATCGCTGAGTAACCCGTCGGAGATGTCGATGCACGCCGCGAAGCCCGGGAGACCCAGCAAGGCCCTACCCGCCGCGAGACGCGGGACGGGGACGTGACGGATTCGTCGCCCCGCGCTTTCGTAGGCGGCCCGGGCCAGGCTCGCAGCACCGAGAGAGCCCGTGACAAAAAGGCGATCGCCCGAGCGAAGACCCTTTCGGGGCAGAAAACGGCCTCGCGGCACCGCTCCAAAAATGGAGATCACCAAGCTCGTCTGATCCGCCCGGGCGAGATTTCCGCCGACCCAGGCGCAGCCATGGGTGCGCGCCTCGCGGACCAATCCCCGAACCAGCCCATCGAAGCGATCGAGGGCCAAGTCGGGTGGCGCGGCGAGCGCCAGGGTGAAGCCCAGAGGCCTGGCCCCCATAGCGGCCAGATCGGAAAGGTTCGAAACCAGGGCTCGGCGCCCCACCGACGAAGCCGCCTGCTCGGACCAGCGAAAGTGCACGTTCTCCACGGTGGCGTCGGTGCTCGTCACCCAGTCCTCGCGCGCGCGAAGCCGAAGGATCGCCGCATCGTCCCCGATTCCGAGAACGACGCCAGACCGATCCAGGCGGCCGGCCGCCCGGGCGATCCGGTCGATCAGGCGACCCTCACCCAGATCCGAGAGCGTGCGCAAGCGCGGCATGCGGGCACGATAGCGGCCCAAGGCCCGACGAACAGGGCCCCTCTCCCGCGGTCCGTGAGACCGGGAGAGCGTGAAACCGGGAGAGCGTGAAACCGGGAGAGCGTGAAGGCGAAAACCGGGAGCGCGTAAAAGAGTGCTAGCAGCCCGGCTTGAACGAGGCGTGCAGGTGAGACGGCTTCGAAGCCTGGTTCGGAACGGCTTTGACCCGGACCACCGGCGGCTCGGCCAGGGCGGCGTCGAGCACTTCCGACATGTCGTTGACCGGGATAAAGGTCAGCTTCCGCCGCAATTCCTTCGGGATGGTCTCGACCTCGGCCATGCACTGACGCGGCAGGATCACCTCGGACACTCCGGCGCGAAGCGCCGCCAGAGCCTTCTCGCGAACGCCCCCGACGGCCAGAACCTTGCCCCGGAGAGTGATCTCTCCCGTCATTGCCACATCGCCCCGAACCGGAATTCCCGTGGCCGCGGAGAAGATCGCCGTGGCGATGGCGATGCCCGCAGAAGGTCCATCCTTGGGCGTCGCCCCATCGGGCACGTGCACATGGATCTCGCTCTCCGAGAGGTCCTCGGCGACCGAGTTGAGAGATCGCAGGGTCGATCGCACGAAGGAAAGCGCGGTGAGCCCCGACTCCTTCATGACGTCTCCCAGTTGTCCAGTCAGCACCATCCCCTTGCCCGTGGCCAGGCAAGACTCGATGGGCAGCAATTCGCCACCGGCCTCGGTCCAGGCGAGCCCTCGGACGACGCCGACTTCGTCGACGTGCTCCTCGTTTTCGCGAGCATGGGGCGCACTTCCCAGGTAACGGGTCAGGCTGCGGCGGGTGATCGAGACCTTGGAACCGTCCCCTTCGGCCGCCTTCCGAGCCACCTTCCGACAGACTGCGGCGACCTGACGCTCCAGGTTTCGAACCCCGGCTTCGCGCGTATAGCCGCTCACGATCCCTTCGATGGCTCCCGCCGACCAGCTCATCCGCTCGGGCGTCAACCCGTTCTCATCGATCTGCCGGGGAACCAGGAATCGCGAGGCGATTTCGACCTTCTCCTCTTGGCTGTAGCCCGCCAGTCGCACCGTTTCCATTCTATCCCGCAGTGGGCCCGGAATCGTCTCCAGGCGGTTGGCCGTCGCGATAAAAAGCACTCGCGAAAGATCGAAGGGGATGCTGAGAAAATGATCGCTGAAATCGTGATTCTGTTCCGGGTCGAGGACCTCGAGGAGAGCCGCGGCCGGATCGCCGCGGAAATCATTGCTGCTGAGCTTGTCGATCTCATCGAGCATGATCACGGGATTGCTGGTTCCCGCCTTTTTCATCGCCTGCAGAATTCGTCCCGGCATGGCACCGACATAGGTGCGTCTATGGCCTCGAATTTCGGCCTCGTCGTGAACGCCACCGAGAGAAATGCGCACGAACTCACGCCCCATCGAACGAGCGATTGAGCGACCCAGTGAAGTCTTCCCCACCCCCGGCGGGCCGGCGAAGCAGAGGATCGGTCCGCGGCTATCATTGCGGAGCTTTCGAACGCTGAGAAACTCGAGAATCCGATCCTTCACCCTGTCGAGATGAGCGTGGTCGGCATCCAGGATTTCCCGGGCGCTGACAAGATCCAACCGGTCGGGCGAACAACGATCCCAGGGCAGACACAGCAACCAATCGAGATAATTACGCACCACCTGAGCTTCGGGCCCATCGGGGTGCATGGTCGAGAGGCGCTGAACCTGGCGGTTGGCCTCCTCGAAACTTTCGTGGGAGAGATTGGCGCCGGCGATCTTGGACCGGTACTCATCGGCCTCGCTTCCGCCGCCATCGGTCTCACCCAGCTCACTCTGGATCGCCCGCAATTGCTCGCGCAGAAAGACTTCGCGCTCGCTCCGGGACATCTCCTCCTTGGCCTGAGTCTGGATTTCGGCCTGAATATTCGTCACCTCGAGTTCCCGACGCACCAGGGCATCCACCCGCCGAAGGCGAGCCAGGGAGTCCTCGGTTTCGAGGACCTGCTGGGCCTCGGCAACCCGCAGCCGCAGGTTTGAGGCCACCATGTCGGCGAGCCTTCCGGGGTTGTCGACATTGGACGTCACCGAGAGAATCTCGGGGGGCAAGCTCTTCAGGGGGAGGAGCTGCTCGACCCGGCTGCGCACCGCACGGACGAGGGCTTCGCCTTCAACCGTCCACTCGGCATCGTCCTGGGCTGAAATTTCCTCGACTCGCACTCGGTGCCCCTGGGTGCTTCCAGGCACGATACGAGCCTTACCTACCCCCTGGATCAGGACCTTCAGCCGGCCATCCGAGAGCGTCGAGCGGCTCGTCACGACGGCCACCGTTCCCACGTCGTAGAGCTGCTCGGGCTGGGGATCAAAGACCTCCGAGTCCCGCTGGGCGACCAGCAGAATCATCTGGCCCCCCGCCAGCGCGTCTTCCACCGCGGCGATGGATCTCTCCCGCGCGACGATGAGCGGCAGAGCCATGTAGGGGAAAACCACGAGTTCCCGCAGGCTAATTACAGGCAGCTCGGAGGGGAAACTTTCGGTAGCAGCAGAGTCGATAGTCATACTCAATGCTTCGACTCGCAGGGGAGCTCACTTTAGTTCCACCTGAGATTCTTCTCCCCGACCGGAGGAAGCGCATGGGCAACTGACCCGTAAGTCCCCAATCTCACCACACGGGTCGCTGAGCTCAGTCGACGCCGACGAAACGGCGGCGCTCGACCTCCACCAGGAAAGGCCGCTTCCGGGCGTTTCCGTCGGGGAGAATACTCGTCACACCCGAAACCCCGGGGAATCCATAAATTCGACGGATACCGTCCCGGATTTCTGGGCGAGTCTCGTAGTCCAGGGCAGCCTGGGTCAGCACGAGATTGAGCGCGTCGAAGGCACTGGCCGAGAATTCGTCCGGTTCCCCCCCAAAGCTCTCGCGGTAGCCGGCGACGAAATTCTGGACGATGGGAAATCGGCTCTCCGGGTGAAATGGAGTCGAGACCAGGGCCCCGACGACATGGCTCCGGCCGATGCGAATCAATTCCGGATCATTCCAATCCCGCGAGCCCAAAAGCTGGACACCCTCAATCTCGTGGTAGGCGAGCTGGGGGGCGATCAGCTGGATTTTCTCGTGATCGTCGGGAATGAAGAGCGCGTCGAAGTCGACGATCGGCGGAAGCGCTTCGCCGTCGGGACCGAGTTGGGTATAGAGAATCTCTTTGAGCAGGGCCCCCACCTCGGGCTCGAGTCGGCGTCCACGACGCAGCGCCCGGCTTCGCTCTTGGAGGGCCACGCGCTCGTTGGCCGTGATCAAGTCGAATCCGACCAGGCTTCGAATCGAGGCCTTGAAATCCGTGGCATCGGGCTCATAGCCCGCGGCAGCGACGATCTTGCCCCCCCGCTCGACGACGGCTTCCCAGTAGCGGTTTCGCATCCCCCGCCCGTAGCGGTTCATGGGGTAGAGGATCGCAAAGGTCTGCATTCCCGCCTCGGCCATCGCGTAGTCGACCAGACGATCGATTTCGTCGTCGGGAGTCATTCGCAAGCGGAAGACATAATCGCGCTCGGTGCTGATCTCCACCCGGTTGGAAAGGGTGAGCAGGGGAATCTCGTAGCTCTCGGCTTCCCGAGCGGCCGCCTCGGATTCGGCCGAAAAGATCGGGCCGACGATCGCGAGCAAGTCCTCCTGGAGAGCCATTTCGCGAACCGCGGCGGCGGCGCGCTCGGGGCTGCCCCCGCTGTCGCGAATCACCAGTTCGATGCCGGCGCTCGCATCGCTCAATGCCCGAATATTGCGCGCCAACGCGGGGGGGGGCACAAAAAGCGGAGCGGCGGCGGGCTCGCCCTCGGCCACCGGACCCAGGACCGCGGCGGGAGGCCCTTCGAAGGGCTCGGGGAGTGTTTCCTCGAAGACGCCACCGGCCAGCAGCAGCCCGCGTAAGGCTTCCTCGCCGAAGGGGGCATAGCGCCCGCTCAGGGGCAGGATCACGCCCACCCGAAGCGCGAGACCCTCGAGGGAGGGCCAGGGACGCGCGGCGGCCTCGGCAAAGGTCGGCAGGAAGAGGTCGCCGCCCCCTGGATCGCCCGAACCGAGGCGAACGGCCAGGCTCTGCAGTCGTTCTTGATCCTCAGGGGTCAGGGGATAGCGCTCGGCCTCTTCGAGCCAGAAGATCGCCAGGGCGAGGTCTCCCGAGACCAGCGCTCGCCAGCTGAGAACCAACCGAATCCGCCCCGCTGGAATCTCGCTCCCCAGCTTGGGCACGGCGCGCAGCAAATCCTCTTCGGAGACGCCCAACAAAAGGGAACGGATTTGTCCGTCGACCTCAGCGACTCGCCGGGAGGGGTCGGCACCGGGAAAGGCGCGCTCCTCCGAGTCGCTCGCGGTCTCCTCGACCACGGCGGCGCGCAGCTTCGACAAGTAGACGAGACGCTCGACGTCGTTCTCTGCCAACTCGATCCGAAGCCGGTAGAAATAGCGGCGTTCGACCTCGGTCAAACGCTCGGGGCGAACGGCATCCAGCCAGCGTCGGGACGCCCCAGGCGAGCCGCCCTCCTTCTCCCAAACCGCCAGGCGCAGGCGAATGGAGTCGCTGCGGTTGCCATCGGGGAAGCGGCTGACCGCCTCGCCGAGACGACGAGAGGCAGCCCGCCGGTCGCCGGCCTCGAAGTCCAGCCGAGCCCATTCTTCGAGGGCGTCGTCGGCGAGTAGGCTGTTCGGGTAGACGAGGAGGAAAGCCTCCAGGGCCTCAGCAGAAGCGGCGGGATCCCCAGGCGAGTGCGCGAGAGCCGCTTCGTAGGCCGACCTCTCGACGGCGGGAACCCTTTCTTGGCCACCCGGCCCGGCACAGGAGATCGCCAGCAGCACACACACCGCCAGACCAGAAAGGAAAGACCCCAACGGGCCCGTAATTCGGATCATCTCAGTCGAAGAAATCCCTCAGCTTGTCGACGAAGCCCCGATGAACCGGCGAGACCTCGGTCCCGCTCTCGTTCGCAAAGTCCTCGAGAAGCGCCCGCTGCCGATCGGTCAACCGCGTCGGTACCTCGACGAAGATTCGCACAAAGATATCCCCGCGCATCCTTTCCAGCCGGGCTGGATCCATGCGGGGCTGCAGGGGCGGAAGCCCCATACCCTTAAGAGGCAACACTTTCCCCGATTGGGTTCCCTCGATCATCTCGATTTCCATCGGTCCATCGAGGGTCGGCACCTCGATATGCGAGCCCAGGGCCGCTTGGACGAAGGGAACGGGGACCTCGGTGTAGAGATCGGTGCCATCGCGTTCGAAGAGCGGGTGGGGCTCGATGTGGATCACGACGTAGAGATCTCCGGACGGTCCTCCGGCCACCCCGGCCTCGCCCTCGCCCACCAGACGCAGCCGCGCTCCGTCATCCACCCCCGGCGGCACCTTGACCTGCAGGGTCTGCTGAGACTCGACTCGGCCGCCCCCGCGGCATTCGCGGCAGGGATCGCGAATGATCTGGCCGGCACCCGCACACGCGTCGCAGGGCCGATTGACCCGAAAAAAGCCTTGCTGAAACGCCACCTGGCCGACGCCGCGACAGCGATCGCAGGTCGTCGCCGAGGAGCCTGGACTCGCCCCCGATCCCTCACAGGGCTCGCAGGTCCGCATCTTGGGGATATCGATCGTCGAGACCAGACCGTGCAGAACCTCGTTGAGATCCACCTCGAGGTTGTACCGGAGATCCGCCCCGCGTTGACCGCGCCCGCGCCGGCCGCCCGCGCCCCCGGCGCCGCCTCCGAAGATGTCCCCAAAGAGGTCGTTGAAGATATCCCCAAAGCCGCCGAAATCGCCGAAATCCTGGGCGCCGCCCGAGCCGCCGAGACCCTCGTGCCCGAAACGGTCGTAGCGCGCCCGCTTCTCCTCGTCGGAGAGCACGGAGTAGGCCTCGGAGAGTTCCTTGAAGCGGTCCTCCGCGACCGGATCGTCGGGATTGCGGTCCGGGTGAAACTCCATGGCCAGGCGCCTGTACGCCGATTTTAGATCGCCGGCGCTGGCGCCGCGGTCGACCCCCAGCACCTCGTAATAGTCGCGCTTGCTCACAGTTGATCGTCCCAGCTCGTTCTCGCTTCGGCCTCGGAAGGGGTGTTTCCCGTCATCCGTAGTCGGGCCGCAGGCAGATCGCCGTCACCTCGGCACAGGGGCACCCCTGTCAAGGGCAGCCGAGCGCGAAGGCCGCACCTTTCCCGTATCCCCGTGGGGTTCGAGAAGTGCGGAGGGGGCGGGGCGGAGGGGGGCGGTTGTCTAAGCGTCGCCGAGATCCAGACTGGCGTAGATCTTCTCGGTCAGCGAGTAGGTCAGGGCCGAGAGTTCGCGAATACACTCCTCGATGGGCGCGATCTCGCCTTCCGCAACCCGGGCCTGGGCGACCAAGATCATGTCTTGGACAGGTTTGCGGTCGGCCTCGGACACGTCTCCGCCGAATTCCTCGAGAGTGCGCTCGGTCGAATAGACGAGGCCCTCGAGCTTGTTGCACAGGTCCGTCCTGCCGCGCACCTCGGCGTCCTCGGCCGCATGGGCCATGGCCTCCTCGACGAGCCGCTCCACCTCGCCCTCGCTCAACCCTGAGGAAGCGGTGATGACGATGCCTTGGCTCTTGCCGGTGCCCAGATCCTTGGCCGACACGTTGACGACCCCATCGGGATCCAGGGCGAAGGTCACTTCCACCTGGGGTACCCCACGCGGCGCCGGAGGAAGCCCCACCAACTCGAAGCGCCCCAAGCTCATATTGTCCCCCACCATGTCTCGCTCACCCTGGAAGACGTGAATCTGCACCCGATCCTGGTTGTCCTCGGTTGTCGAAAACACCTGACTTTTGGCCGACGGGATCGTGGTGTTCTTCTCGATAATCTTGGTAAAGACGCCACCCTGGGTTTCGACGCCCAAGGACAGGGGAGTCACGTCCAAGAGCAGGACATCCGCCACCGTACCCGAGAGAACCCCCGCCTGGATGGCAGCGCCCGCGGCGACCACCTCATCGGGGTCGACTCCGCTGGTGGGCTGCTTGCCGAAGATCTCGGCGACCTTGGCCTGAACCGCTGGCATCCGGGTCATGCCGCCGACCATGATCAGTTCATCGATCTCGCTCATCGCGATCCCCGCATCCTGGACCGCCCGGCGACAGGGGCTCTCCAGGCGAGCGACCAGGGGCGCGGTCAGCTCTTCCAGGAGGACACGATCCAGGGTCATGACCAGGTGCTTGGGTCCGCTTTCATCCGAAGCCAGGAAGGGCAGATTGATATCGGTCTCATCCACCGAGGAAAGCTCATGCTTGGCGCGCTCGGCGGCCTCCTTGAGGCGCTGGAGCGCCATCGGATCCCCTCGCAGGTCGATCCCGTGCTCGCTCTTGAACTCGTTGGCCAGGTATTCCACTAGGGCGCTATCAAAATCCTCTCCGCCCAGATAAGTGTCACCATGGGTGCTCTTGACCTGAAAAACGCCGTCCCCGATCTCCAGGATCGAGATATCGAAGGTTCCGCCGCCCAGATCGAAAACCGCCAGGGTCTTGTCCGAACTCTCGTCGAAACCGTGACTCAGGGCCGCGGCCGTGGGCTCGTTGACGATCCGCAACACCTCGAGGCCGGCGATCATCCCGGCCTCCTTGGTCGCCTGGCGCTGGGCATCGTTGAAATACGCGGGAACCGTAATCACCGCCGCGACGACTTCCTCACCGAGAAAATCCGAAGCGGTCTCCTTCATTTTCTGGAGCACGCTGGCGATCACTTCCTGGGGCGAGCAATCCCGATCGCCGAGAGTCACCCAGGCATCTCCATTTTCCGCCGACACGATGGGAAAGGGAGCGACCGAGGCAAAAGCCGAGACCTCGGGAGAGGCGTATTTGCGACCGATCAGGCGCTTGATCGCGAAGAGAGTCCGGGAGGGGTTGGTCACGGCCTGACGCTTGGCGATCTGACCCACCAGCTTTTCGCCGTTCTCGGTCAGGGCCAACATCGAAGGCGTGGTTCGGGAACCCTCGCTATTCGCAATGACCTCGCTGGCAGAACCCGACATGAAGGCCACACACGAATTCGTAGTCCCCAGGTCGATTCCGATTACCGCCGCCATCCGGTTGTCCCCCCTGCCGCCGTCTCAGTTATCTTCGCGGCTTCAAGGGAGCCGCGTTCAGTTTTTCGTTTCTCCGGATCCCGCTGGGTTTCCGGCTTCGTCTTCGGTGAGCTCCCGAGCCACAAGAACCCTTGCGGGACGAAGCATCCGCTCGTTGACCATGTATCCCTTCTGAAGAACTTGAACCACCGAGTTCGGTTCGAGCGCGGCGTTGGGCACCTGCCCCATGGCTTCGTGAAATGCCGGATCGAACGCCTCCTCGCCGGGCTCGATGACTTTTACGCCATGTTTTCCCAGGGCTCCAAGCAACTCGCGTTGAACCAACTCCACTCCCTGCTGAACGCTCTCCATATTGGCATTGGCGTCCTCTGAAGAATGAGCAATGGCACGTTCAAGGTTATCGACACTCCCCAGCAAATCCTTGACGAGATTCTGGTGACCGTACTGGGAACTCTCCTGGCGCTCCTTCAGGCTCCGTCGACGAAAGTTGTCGAATTCCGCTTGTAGCCGCACGAAACGGTCCTGGAGCTCGTCGAGGGCCTGCTGCAGCGGCTCGCTGTCGCCCTCCCCGCCCGAGGGGGACGGGTTCGCGGGGCCATCGGCGCCCACGGCCTCACTGGCCTCCCGCAGAGCTTCGGCGAGCTCGTCTCCAGGCTGAACTGTCTGGCCATCCTGCCCTTCTTCTGTTTTCTTCGGCGGTGTCATCTTTTCCTCTTCCCTTTTGGGCGCCCGGCGCCCCCCACCCTCAGGGCAGCAGCTTCTCGGTGACGAGATGCGAGCAGTAATGCACCAGCGGAATCACCCGCCCGTAGTCCATTCGATTCGGGCCGATCACGCCCAGGACGCCTAGGGGTTGATCCCCGCTCCCCGCCCCCACTTCAGAACCTTCCGGGACCGGTCGCGCCCCATAAGAGATCGCCACCATCGCGCAATGGCGAAGCCCGAGTTCATCGAGATCCTCCCCCAGGGAAACGCGAACTTCGTCCCGGGGACTCTCGAGAACCCGCCCGATCACCTCGAGCAGTCGGCGATTGGTTTCCACCGCCTCGAAGATCGCCCGCGCCCGGCCCGGGTCGTTAAACTCGGGCTGGTTCAGAAGCGCCGAACGCGTGGTGATCACAAGGTCTCCCCCCGCCGAGGGCGTCGCAGCAAATGCTTGCAGGCCAAGCTCTGCGGTCCGGGTATAGATGCCTCTCGCCTCGCTGCGCAGATCGCTCAGTTCGCCTTCGAGAAGCCTGCGCATGTCGCCCAGGGTGTGCCCGGGCAGGCGTTCGTTGAGCCGAGCCGCCACGGCATCGAGCTCCGCTTGGTCACCCGAACCGAGATCCTCGATTTCCCGCTGCTGAATGGGACCGGCCTCGGGGACCAGCACCGCCAGCAGCTTATCCCTAGCGACCCGCACGAAGCTCAAGTGGCGCATGGGTACGCGCTCTACCCGGGGCGTCACCACGAAGCCGAGTTGGTGGGTCCGCTCGGAGAGCAGTTGGGACACCCAGCGTGTCATGCCCTCTCCCGAAAGCTCTTCACACTCCTGGGAGAGCGAACGACGATCGAAATCAGCCAGCGGTTGCGGGCCGAGCAATTGCTCGACAAAGATACGCAGCCCGCCGTCGGTGGGAATACGGCCGGCCGAGGCGTGGGGCTTTTCGATAAGACCCAACGCCGCCAGGTCGGCCATCGTGTTCCGAATGCTGGCGCTCGACAAGGGCACGGGCAGCAGATGGGAGACCGTGGCCGAGGACGCCGGCGCCGCCTGGGCAACATACGCAGTCACCACCGCGCGAAGCACCATGCATTGGCGTTCGCTCAGCCCCGACAGAAACCCGTCTTTTATTCCCCTCGAACTCATAAACCCTCTCAACCCAGGAAAAACCTGAGTAAATTCAACTGCATGTATCTACCACCGCGACGGCAGAACGTCAATTGGCCAACTCGGCGGGCGGCTGTGCGGGCGCCGCTGCCCTAGTTTACAAGGCCAGAGACGATGGGGGGAGAGCGATGCCGACCTGGGAGAGCGAAGGGCGCAAAATCCACTACGAAGAGTACGGGGACGGCTTTCCCGTCCTGCTGCTGGCCCCGGGTGGGATGAATTCCACCCTCGAAGCCTGGGCGCGCATCCCCTGGAACCCGATCCAGCGGCTCGCCGGGCATTTCAGAGTCATCGCCATGGACCAGCGCAATGCCGGGCTCTCATCGGCGCCGATTTCCGGCGAGGACGGTTGGGCCACCTACACGGGCGATCACGTCGGCCTGCTCGACGCCCTGGGCATCGAGCGCTGCCACGTGCTCGGATGCTGCATCGGAGGCCCCTACGCGTTGGGGCTCATGGAAGCGGCTCCCGAACGGGTAGCGGGCGCCGTGCTCCTGCAACCCATCGGCCTAAGCGACACGAATCGCGAAGCGTTCTACGCGATGTTCGATGCCTGGGCCGACGACCTGCGCGACCAACGCCCCGAGGTCAGCAAGGCCGACTGGGCAGCCTTTCGAAGCCGCATGTTCGACGGCGATTTCGTCTTCAATGTCTCCCGGGATTTCGTGCGTGCCTGCGGCCATTCGATGCTGGTCTTGATGGGGAGCGACCTCTATCACCCCGAGGCGATTTCCAGGGAGGTCGCCGAACTCGCTCCGGGCGCCGAACTCGTCGAGGACTGGAAGGAAGGACCCGCCGCCGAAGCCTCGGCCCAGCGCGTGATCGAGTTCCTCGTGGCGCAGACCCCGTGAAGCGAATCGCCTAGACGAATTCGGCGCAGACCGTGTCCGCCAGCATTCGGCCCCGGCGGCTGAGGGCCAGGTGGCCGGGCCCGATTTGCTCGAGTAACCCCTCTCCGAGAAAGCGGGCGATGGCGTCGCCAAAGGGCTCCCGGAGCGCGACACCAAACTCCGCCTCGAAGCCCGCTTCGTCCAATCCCTCGGCGCAGCGCAGGGCGAGAAAGCAGGCCTCGGCCATGGCGTCCGCGCGCGATAGCCTCTCTTCCTCGCCGATCGGCCAGGCCCCCGCCTCGACGCCGGCCAGCCACGCAACCCGCGCCCGAGGGTTCCCATGGCGGGCACCGTAGGGGCGACCGGGCCCGGGCGGATCCGTCGAGTGGGCTCCCACCCCGAGCGCCAGGACCGGAAGCCGCTGCCAATAGCGCCGATTGTGAACGGCCTCATGGCTCGGCCGGGCATAGTTGGTGAGCTCGTAGCGGCGGTACCCCGCGCCGACGAGGCGCTCCTCGATCCGCTCCACCATGCTCGCCGAGGCTTCCTCGGGATAGGCCGAGAAGCGGCCATCGGCGAGCGCTCGTCCGAAAGGAGTTCGCGCTTCGAAGACGAGCTCATAGCTCGAAATGTGCTCGGGCCCGAAGGCCACGGCCTCGTCGAGATCGGCCTCGAGCATCGCGGGCGTCTGGTGGAGGGCGGCAAAGATGAGATCGATCGAGAGGTTGTCGAAGCCCGCCCGGCGGGCGGCCTCGAGGGTGCGCCGGCTCTCCTCGGCGCCATGGGCCCGGCCCAGGGCCTTGAGGACTGAGTCGTCGAAGGACTGCACCCCCACCGAAAGACGGTTGATCCCCGCCTCGGCACGGAAGGCGGGGAGCCGCTCGCGCTCGAGGGTGCTCGGATTGACCTCCAACGTGATCTCCGGGCTTGCTCGGCCCGGGGGGAAAGCGTCCATCACGGCCTCGCGGATCCGGGCCAGGGATTCGGGGCGCAGTAGGGAGGGCGTCCCTCCCCCGAAGTAAATGCTGGACAGGCTGCGCCCGGAAAAAGTGGCCGCCCGCAACGCGAGTTCGGCGAGCAGTCCCTCGACGTATCGGTCCTCGGTTTCGCGCCAATCCCCCGAAGCCGCGCCTCCTCGCCCCGCTTCTCCCACGGCTTCTCCCACGGCCTCTACCGCGAAATCGCAATAGGGGCAGATCCGGGCGCAGAAGGGAATGTGAACGTACACGCCCAGGGAGGATTTCATGGTGGGAATGTAGGCCAGCGGGGAGCGCCCCGATCCTCCCTCGGGTAATCTCGGCCGACTCCGTGCCTGAAAACGACATCTACTACGACAAGCTCGAGAACGGCCTCACCCTTTTGCTCCGGGAGACCGACCGCTTTCCAGTGGCCAACCTCCAGGTCTGGGCGGGGGTGGGTTCGGCGGACGAGCGTCCTGGGGAAGAGGGCCTGGCCCACTTCCACGAGCACATGCTCTTCAAGGGCACGCCGACCCTGGGCGTGGGCGAAGTGGCCGGCCGCATCGAGGGCGCCGGCGGGCGTGTCAACGCCTACACCTCCTTCGACTCCACCGTCTACTACGCCACCGTCCCGAGCGCCGCGCTGACCACCGCCGCCGACGTCCTCGCCGACATGGTCCGGCACTCACTCTTCGAGGCCGAGGAAATCGAACGCGAACAGCAGGTCGTGATCGAGGAAATCCGCCGCTCTGAGGACTCGCCGGGCCAGGTACTCGGCGCACTGACCAGCCTCGAAGCCTACAGCGTCCACCCCTACCGCCTACCCATCCTGGGAACCCCGGAGAGCGTGCTCGGTCTGGACCGAGAGCGCTGCTTGGATTTTTTCAGGCGCTGGTACGCCCCGGACAATCTCACCTGGGTGGCCGCGGGCGACTTCGACGCTCCGGCCCTAGCCGCCCAGCTGGCCGAACACTTTGCCGATGCGCGCCCGGCGGGCGCCCAGCGCAAGCGGCCGGTGGAGCCCCGACAAGAGGGCCTGCGAACCCGGGTCGAACGCCGCAGTTTCGAGGCCCAGCGCTTCGACCTCGCCTGGCCGGCGCCGCGCTTTCGCGACCGGGATGCGACCTATATGGACCTGCTCGGCTTTGTCCTCGGCGAGTGCGAGTCCAGCCGCCTAGTCCGCGGTATTCGCGAGGATCGGGGGCTCGTGGACCGCATCGATTGCTCGGCCTACACCCCCTACGACCGGGGCCTCTTCTCCATCGGACTCGAAACCAACGAGGCGCGCAGCCGAGCGGCTCTCGAAGCCGTGGCCTGGGAAGTCGAGCGCCTGCGACGCGAGCCCGTGAGCCTTCGGGAACTCGAGCGGGCCCAGGCGAATTTTCTGGCCAGCGAACACTTCGAACGCGAGAGCGTCTCGGGCATGGCCAGCAAGCTCGGCAACTTCGAGATGATCGGGGGCGACTGGCGCAGCGAATCCCAGTATTTCGAGACCCTGGCCAGCGCGACCCCCGAAGACCTGCTCCGCGTCGCCCAGGAATACCTCGCTCCAGAATGCCTCACCGCTTGCGCACTGATTCCCGATCAACCCGGGGAAACCGTCGACGCCTCCGCCATGGCGAGCGCCCTGGAAGCCGGCGCCTCTCGGGCGGCCCGGCAAGCCGGCGCCACCAAGCCCCCAAGTCAAACCGAACGTTCCCCCGCCCGCCCGGCCCGGCCTCGGGCATCCGCAAGGCCCACGGCCTCGCGCGCGAATTCGGTCTCGGGCGAAATCCAGACCTACCCCCTGCCGGGCGGAGCCACCCTCCACGTGGCGCCACGCCGGGACCTGCCCGTCGTCGCGCTCAGAGCCGCCTTCTCGGGAGGCCTACTCGCCGAGAACGAAGACAGCGCGGGCCTCTCGAGCTTCCTCGCCTCGATGTGGGGCCGGGGCACCCTGAAGCAGAGCGCCGCCCAGTTCGCCGAATCCGTCGAGGACCTCGCCGCCGATATCAGCGGCTACTCGGGGCGCAGCAGCCTGGGCCTGACCCTCGAAGCCACCAGCGACAAACTCCTCCCCGGCCTCGACCTCTTTCGTGATGTCCTGCTCGAACCCGGCTTCGCCGCCGATGAGTTCGAGCGCGAAAAGCGCGAGACCCTCGCGGCCATCGACCGCCGGGAGGACCAACTCGCCCAGCGCACCTTCCTGCTCTTTTCCCGCACCGAATTCCGCGAGCACCCCTATCGACTGCCCATGCTGGGCGAGCGGGCCACGGTGGAGGCCTTCAGCCCCGAGAGCATTCGCGCCCATCACGATCGTCTGGTCCGGGCGCCCAATCTGATCATCGCAGCGGCCGGCGACGTGGACGGCGAGGCCCTCGCGGGTGAACTCGGCGAGCGCCTGGCAGGACTCCCCGCTGGCGACTTCAGCGCGCCCTGCCCGCCCGTCGAAACTCGGGAGGAAGGGATTCGCCGGGCGGAGGAGATTAAGGATCGCGCCCAGGCCCACCTGCTCGTCGGCTTTCGGGGCATTTCGGTCCACGACCCCGACAGCGTCGCCCTCGAGGTGATCTCCCAGCTCTTGGCCGGCCAGGGAGGAAGGCTCTTCCTCGACTTGCGCGATCGGCGAAGCCTCGCCTACACCGTCAGCGCCTCGAACGTCGAGGGCGCGGCTCCCGGATTCTTCGCCGTCTATATCGGCTGCGCCCCGGAGAAAGTTGAAGAGGCCCGGCGCGGCATCTTCGAACACCTCGAGGCTCTGCTCGAAGCTCCGCCCGGAGAGGACGAACTCGAAAGGACACGCCGCAACCTCATCGGAAATTTCGCCATCGACCAGCAGGGAAGCGCCACCCGGGCCGCGCACCTGGCCATCGACAGCCTCCTCGGGTTGGGTCCCCATCACCACCTCGCCTACCCCGAACGCATCGCCGGCGTCTCCGGCGACGACGTCCTGCGAGTGGCTCGGCGCATCCTTCGCATGGACGCCTATACCGAAGCCCTGGTCCACCCGGGCCCCTAGCCGCCCCGGTCGCGGCTTCGAAACCCTCGAAGCCCGAATTCCCACCACCGTGCGCGAGATGCCGAGTCTGCAAGGACAGCTGCGAAGGCGTAAGAGCAAGATCCACGTACCCCTGCCACAGTTCCGCTCGCCCGCCTGTCCTGTTTGTGAAGGGGCTTGCGGGGCTTACGAAGGCGCTTGCGCCGAGAAGGCCGCCGCCTATACCTTCCTTGAGTGCCTATACCTTCTTTAAATTCCTATACCTTCTTTGAGTTCCTATACCTTCTTTGAATTCAAGCCCAACCTCGTCGAGGGAGATGAACCCTGAGCAATCCCCCCCGCCCTAATGGCCCCGCGAACGCGCCGGTGAGTGCCCCGGCGCGTGGGCTTCGTCTCGCCGCCCTCGCCGTGTTGATCTTTGCGGCGGGGCTTGGCGTGGGGCGCTGGCTCGCGGAAACCTCTCCCCCCGCGGCACCCGCCGCGGCCCGGGCGACTGCGGCGGCGACGGTCCAGAAAGCGACGGCTCCCGCGCCCCGGCCTGCGCCGGCCTCCGAACCCGCGGCTCCGGAAAGCCCCCCGGGCCTGGCCCAAAGCGGTGAGGACCCGCGCGAAATTTTTGGCACCGTCATCGACGCCCTGCGCGACGACGAAATCATCGCCGCCCTAGCCACGATCACCGATATGAGCGCCGAGGAGGTGCGCGACGTGCGCGACCCGCGCGCCCTGGCCCAGCGCATGTCCGAGATCGCTGTGTCCGACCTGCTCGGCTCCCCGGGCAGCCGCCCGCCGGGACTGGGCGAGGTCTATTTTTCCACCGAAAGCGATCCCCGAGATCTGGGCGACGGCAAAAAAACCGGGCCCTTCAATGGAAAGGAAACGCTTTTTGCGCGCTTTTCCCGGGACGACCACCGCGATGACCGCGTCTTCATGAAATGGACGCGGATGAAGGGCCCCGAGATCATTCTCTTCCGCCGCTTTCCCGTGAGCACAAACTCCGAAATCGCCGAGATCGAATTGCGACCCAATAGCCCGCTCCCCCCCGGACTCTACAAGGTCGCGTTCTACAGCGACGACGACAGGATGCGCCCTCTCGCCAGCGGGCACTATTCCGTCGCCCCGCCCACTCGATCCCTGGGCAGCTCCAAAGACTGAGGGGCCGCGGACGCGGCTCCCGAGCCCGCGGCCTTCGCCCCAGCGCGAAGGCCGTGCTAGAAAATCGGCAACCCGGGAGGAGACCAGCATGGCGCGCCACGAGGGGCTACACCGATCCGAAGACCGCATCGTCGGGGGAGTCTGCGGAGGTATCGCGGACTGGCTCGACTGGTCGCCCACCCAAGTCCGCATTCTTTATGTGCTGGTCTCGGTCCTGAGCGCGGCTTTTCCAGGCATTCTCGTCTACCTCCTGCTCTGGTTCCTGATGCCCGATGCGCAGGCCCAGAACGATGATTGGAGTCACCACCCGCCCCCTTGAGAGCCGAAGCCGGGAGCCTGACTCTCGGCATCCTGACCCACGGGATCTCTGACCCGCAGCACTTCTGACCCACAGCATCTCTAACCCACAGCGCTAGGCGCGCCGGCGTGAAGACCTAACGCGGACCGTAGGCGCCGCCGTCGGTGCGCGGATCGCTGCCCCCGTAGTGCAAACCGCTGGCCGGATCGATCACGATGGCCTCGGCGGCGGACCAATGGCGCGATTGCACATCGACCTGGTGCCCGAGCGCCGTCAGCGCCTCGGTGACATCCCTCGGCGTCTCGGGTTCGACGCGTAGGGTGTCGGGGATCCACTGGTGGTGGTATCGCGGCGCCGAGACCGCGGCCTGCACGTCCATGCCCCAATCCACCACGTTGAGAATCGTCAGCAACACGGTGCTGATGATGCGCGGTCCGCCCGGGCTGCCCGTCACCATGAAGGGCTTGTCGCCGGCGACGAGCAGGGTGGGCGTCATGCTCGAGAGCGGGCGCTTGCCCGGAGCAATCGCGTTGGCGCCCCGGGTATCCACTAGCCCGTAGGCGTTGGGGGTATCCGGGGCGATGGAGAAATCGTCCATCTCGTTATTGAGGACGATCCCGGTGCCCGGCACGGTGATCCCCGAGCCGTAAGAGGTGTTGATCGTCATGGTGATCCCCACCGCGCCCCCCTGGTCGTCGCTGACCGAGAGATGCGCGGTGCCCGCGTCATCGACGGGCAGCCCGGGCGCGGCGACCTCGATCGCCTTGGCGGGATCCATGCGCGCGCGCTGGGTGTCGGCGTATTCCCGGGAGATCAGGCGCGCCACGGGCACATCGACGAAATCCGCGTCGCCCATATAAGCCGCGCGATCGGCAAAGGCGAGCTTCATGGCCTCGGAGACCCGGTGCAGGCTCACCGACGAGCCAGGCCCGGTCGCGGCCAAATCGAAACCCTCGAGAATATTCAGGCATTGCAGGAGCACCGCGCCCCCAGATGAGGGAGGCGGAAAGGAATAGACCGCGTAGTCGCGGTAGCGCCCGACCACGGGGGCGCGCCATTTCGGCGCGTAGCCCGCCAGATCGGCGGGGCTGAGGACACCGCCGCGCTTCTGCACCTCGGCGGCGATCTGCTTCCCGATGCGGCCGCCCAGGACCACCCCCGGACCCTCCTTGGCGATGGCCCGAAGCGTCTTGGCGAGATCGGCCTGGATGAGCGCCTCACCCACATCCGCCCGACCATCGTCGGCAGCCGGAGCAAATTGGATCCGGGCGGTCTCGGGGAAGCGGCCGGGATCAAAGCGATCCTTGAGGGCATTGATGCGCCGGGCCTGGAAGCCCGCCAGCGGGAAACCCTCGGCCAGGCGAATCGCCGGCTCGAGCACCCGGGCTAGGGGCAGGGTTCCGAAGCGCTCGAGCATCGCGGCCATGCCGGCGGTGAAGCCCGGAATCGCCACGGCCAGAGGGCCGTGAATCGAGGGCCGCGGGGGGAGCCCCTCGGCGAGATACATGTCCCGGGTCGCCGCCGCGGGCGCCGTCTCCCGGGCGTCGAGAGCGTAGACCTCACCGTCCGGCGTGCGGATCAGCGCAAAGGCGCCCCCGCCGAGACCCGCCGAAAAGGGTTGGGTCACCGCCACCGCGAAGGCCGTGGCCACTGCGGCGTCCACCGCGTTGCCCCCGGCGCCCAGGATCTCGGCCCCCGCCTCGGCGGCCAGGGCCGAAGAACTCACCACCATGCCGCCCTCGCTCACCGCCGGGGCCCGCGCCGCGCCGTGAGCGAGACCCGCCATAAGCAAGAGGACACCGGCCAGGGAGATCACCCCCCCAAAGCGTCGCTCCGGGCTTCCGAGCGCCGGGGCCGATTCCGCCCAGGCACGCACAAGCCCAGGAAAAGCACGGAAAACGCTCAATTTCCCGGAAGAAACCGCCGATGAATCATCCATGGTTTGCATGAATCCAACCCTATCACACGCGAGGATGCGGCCGGCGGCTCGGGCTCGCTCTAGGCATGCAAGCGGGGCACTTGTGCTCCTGCTGACCCTCATCATGGCTTCATGCGGCAATGATGAAACGGGCGGCCAGGTACAAGCGACCTCACCGCCGGAATTTGCCTGGCCGACCGGTCCGCATCCCCGTGCGCTTTTTCACATCGAAAACCAGGGGGTCATTCTCCTTGAGCTCTATCCCGAACTCGCCCCCGAGACCGTCGACAATTTCGTCGAGCTCGCCCGCTCGGGTTTTTACGACGGCACGACCTTCCACCGGGTCCTGCCCGGCTTCATGATTCAGGGCGGCGATCCAAATTCACGCGACAAGGATCCGGGCAACGACGGCGACGGTGGCCCCGGCTATACCGTCCCCGACGAATTCAGCCCCGCCCCCCATCGCCGAGGCACCGTCTCCATGGCGAATACCGGGAGCCCCAACTCTGGGGGCTCGCAATTCTTCATCGTGCAGGGCGACGCACGCCACCTCGACGGCCAGCACACGGTCTTCGGCCGGGTGGCTGCGGGCATCGAAGTCTCTGACGCCATCGCGGCGACGGAAACCGACCTTCACGGGCGCTGGGGCAAGCCCAACCGGCCCCTGAAAGACATCGTGATCGAGCGCATCGAAATTCTCGCACCCCCGCAACCGCCGGCCCGCAACGCCCCGGCGGAGCTCTATTTTGCGCCCTCCCCTTCCCAGATCGGTCCCGAACTGCCCCAACTCTTCCCCGGTTTCGCCTAGCCGGAAAGCGCTGGAAATCGGTGGGAAATCCCGGGTGGGCGGCTATGATCCCGGACGCAAAGCGGTGGCCTGGTAGCTCAGTTGGTAGAGCACGTGACTGAAAATCACGGTGTCGACAGTTCAATTCTGTCCCGGGCCACCAGCTTATGTCGCCGAATGGCGCGATAAGTCCCCGCAGCCGTTTGACTTCCTGACGCTCGTGCGTTGAGCGTACGGATCGCGCGATGACGAAGCCCGACGGGCCAAGACGCGCATTGGGGTCGCCCAGAAATGGCCCAAAGAGTCGCAGTCCCTGCTGAAGCCGCTGCAGGGGGAAGTTGAGGCGACTCCGGTGATCGCGCGCGCTTCTCTAGCCGGTTTGCGAACCGGGACGGCCACCAAACAACCTCAGCCAGGGTATTCCTTGCGGAAGCAGGACTCAAGATAGTCAAGATATTTTGGCCACCTGCCGGGATCGACGAAGGCGAGTGAATCACCCTCATCGAGCGTTGCCTTGCGTGGAAAAATGCTGCTCTGCCCTGGATGACCTGTGAGGTGGATATCCACACGCTCCTGCCGGAGCCGCGCAACAGATTCGATATAAGAGGCGCGAAGGGACTTGGGCAAGTCGTGGGCCGCGAGATAATCGTCGACCAAGGTATGTATGCCAGGACCGCCTTGCATTCCCACACGAAAGCTACCCTGCTCGCCAGTAATGTCGAAGAAGTACGACATCGTCCCTGGTGTATGTCCAGGCGTATGAACACAGAGCACCTCGGTATTGCCGAGCGTGAGCGTGTCGCCATCGCGCAAGGCCTTGTCGACGGTGAAATAGGCGGTGAACTCCATATCGTACAATTCCGCCTCCGACATCTCCCCCCGATGTTCACAGACGTCAACGTCCTCAGCACCAATACAGAAAGTCGCTTGTGTCAGATCACGCATCGATCGTGACCCACCCATATGGTCGCAATGACCATGAGTGTGCAGCACGTAACGAATGTCTGCTGGGGCAAATCCGAGACGGTAGATGCTATCAACGGTTTGATACACGGTTTGCGGGAACGTGGTGTCGATCAGCATGAGGCCGTCGCCCGTATCGATCAGCCAGCTGCAAACGCCTCGGTTACCCACAGAGTACAGATTCCCGTAGACGCAGAATGGCTCCACATAGAATCTCCAGGGCTCTTCCAACTTGGGTATCGTCATGTCAATTCCTTCGCTGGGGTATTCGAACGTTCATCCGGTGGGCGCTACAACCGTTGGCTCCTGAGCTGCACTAGCTGCATTCTTCTTCCACGAGTGCGACCGCGCGGCCCACGCTAGCCCGCTGGCTAGAACCAGTGGAGTCAACCGGCCAATCCCGCAGCAAGTGACAAGGACGCTGCCCCTACCCTGAATTGAATCGGCGAGAAAACACTTTATGACTGGACTGATTTATCCGGGGCTTCCGTTCTTCGGTCCTTCTCCCTGACTACAGCGTGCATGTACGCCAGGCTTCCCAGCCACCCGCATAAGGCGGGTGCAAGTGTTAGTGCAATTGTCCCCGAGAGACTGGCCCCGCTCGGGCTAAGCAGGATGCCCGCTGGATATTCGATCAAGTACGCGCCTTTTATGTTCTCTAGGTCGGTTGTCGCCATGACGATGCCGGCAAGGGGACCTATAAGAAAAAGGGAATAGACAGCACTGACGAATGCCGCAACATTCCGGGATAGTAGTTTTCCCGCGAAGTGCGCAGCGAGGGTGTAGGCGACAAAGATTGAAAAGACGTTCATCGCTGAGGTTCCAAGATACGCGGTGTTGAGATGAGCCAACTCTACGAACTCAAATTCGGACATGGCCTGACCTCGTTGATGCGATTTCGCGGCGGCGAGTCGAGCGGGTGGGCACTCTAGGGCCTTCAATGTAGCCCTTTTACCCGAATACCCGCTGGATTTCGAGGATGGAGCCGGGGTCCCCGTGGCGGATCGGCGCTAAGCCCGGCACGGGGCTCGCGCCTAGAGATTCAACATAACGCCCATACTCGGACGTTGTGCCTCGGACGTTGCGCCAGAAACCAACCTGTGTGCGTGCTACCCTCCGTAACCATGGCTGAGGCACAAATTGCGACCTCGCTAGGCATCGTCCTGTTGGTGGCGCTGTCTACCCACGTGTTTTACCGGCGGCCGCCAGCAGCGCTGTGGCCGGCGCTCCCCCTTGTCTTCTTCTCTGCGCTGATCTTCTCTATCGGAGACCTGCTTGCCAACGTCTGGCCGAACAACTCGACGATCCGCTGGATCGGAATGCTCCTGGTCTACACCGGTCTCCTGACGATCGCCCCGGGCTGGTGGCTCTTTACGAGAGGCTTCTCGGAGATGGTGGGCTATCGGAAGGTCGCCTTTCGGTCTGGCCTGCCCGTACTCGTCACCATCAATGCCCTGCTCTGGATCGGCCTGATCACGAACCCCTGGCACGGGCAGTTCGTCGAAACACGGCCCCTTGCGAGAAGCGAGTACGGACTGCTCTGGTACGCGACTGCTGCTGTCAACTACGTCGCCCTTTGCGCTGCGATGTTCGTCCATGCGCGGGAGGGATTTTTTGTACGGGACCCGACAATACGCTCGCAGTGCCGGTTCCTCGTCGCGGCAGTTGCTGTTCCGATGTCGATGAACATGGCCTACGTGTTCAGCCCAGTCCCTCTCTCATATGACCCGACGGCGCTCGGATACGCCCTCAGCTGCCTCCTTTTCCTGTTCGCGGTAGACCGTCGCGACCTGTTCGTGCTCGAGCGAATTTCTCTCCCCAGCGTGCTCGACCATGACGCCGACCCTATCCTGATCGTCAGCCGCCACTACCAGCTCCTCTACGCAAACCCCAACGCAGAAAAACTTTTCGACCAGGGGGAACTGAACCCCGGAGCTCCGATTCGCGAACTCCTCGAGCTTACCGTTCCGAGCTTTTCCCTCGTAGAAGCCGACCACAGTGAGCGGCACGGACAAGAGCACCGATTCACATCACAATCGGGAATTCAGCGCGTCATCCTGATCGAAGTCTCCGTCGTCGAGAAGAGCCGCGGTGTCGAAGCGGGGCTGTGTCTGCGGCTGAGAGACCGAACGGCGCTACGCACCGCCCTGGATAAGTCCGACGAGCACCTCTCATTGCTGCAGGCACTCGACATGGCGATTGGAGAGGGCATTCTCTTCAAGGAGCGGAGTGGTACGATCCGCTATGTCAACGATGCCTTCGCGAGTCTCTGGGGAATGTCGACTGAAGAGATCTTGAATATTGGTCATGGACTGCAAGAATACTTGGCGCCCATGATTCGCGAGACGCCTCCAAAAGCAGTGGCACGAATGTGGAATCACAGGGGCCCGAGCTTCGATTCCTCTCGGACTGAATTGTTCGATATCTCGATGCTTGACGGAAGGACCCTCGAGGTGAGGATACTGCCCATCACGACAGAGCAGGGGTTCCTCGGGAGAGCATGGCGAATGACGGATGTCACGCAGGCGCGGCAAGAGTCGCTAGCCATGATTCAGTCCCAGAAACTGGAGGGGCTGGGGCTCCTCGCGGGAGGCATCGCTCACGACTTCAACAACCTCCTCATGACGGTCCTGGGCAACGCCGAGCTCGCGCGCGATGGTGTCGAGCCCGATTCCCCGATACAAGAACCACTGACCGACATCGAGACTGCCGCCACAACCGCCGCAGAACTCACCAGCCAGCTTCTGGCCTATGCGGGCAAGACCACGTTCATGACTGAGAGCCTGGATCTGTCTGTCCTGGTGCGTGACATCGCCAGCTTGATCTCCGTCACGATTCCCAAGAACATCGAAGTTGACTTCGGACTAGAGAAGGAACTCCCGCTCGTTCGCGGCGGATCTGCGCAGCTTCGTCAGGTCTTGATGAACCTGCTGACAAACGCATCCGACGCAATCGGCGCCGCTGAGGGCAAGATAGAGATCTGCACAGGAATCGGCAGGCCCTCGCCAATGAGTGGAGCTAGTGCGCTCGTTGAGCACGGGGAAGTTTCGGGAGAGGTTGTCCACGTTACAGTTCGGGATAACGGGGGAGGAATGAACGCCGAAACGTTGACGAAGATCTTCGATCCCTTCTTCACCACGAAGTTCACTGGACGTGGGCTCGGGCTGGCGGCCACACGCGGCATCCTCGATAGCCACGAAGGCCAGCTCAGAATCGAAACGGAGCTGGGGGTCGGAAGCCAATTCGCCTTCTTTCTGCCGATTCAAGAAGATACCCGCCCATCCTCGAAAGAAGCCGGTCTCGTGATTGGGCCAGGGCGTTTCAGCAATCGGGACGTACTCGTCGTCGACGACGAGGCATCCATTCGCGCGATTCTGACGAAACACCTCTCCGCAGTCGGCTTCAATGTTCACCATGCTTCGAACGGAGAAGAGGCGCTCGCCAAAGTCGAAGAAGTCGGATTGGCACTCAGCCTCGTGGTCTTGGACATAACAATGCCGGGTCGCAGTGGAGTCGAAATCTGGTCAGAGCTGCGAAAGACACGGGCTGAACTGCCGATCATCATGTCTAGCGGCCACCCCGAAGAAGCGCTCGATCAGCTGGAAGGCTGGAATCCTGCTCGCGATGGATTCATCCAGAAGCCCTATCGGAACCAAACGCTTCTCGAAGAAGTCGCTTCTTTCTTGAGTTCTGACGAGGCGTAAGCGAGTCCCGCGACGGGGGCTCCCCCTAGAAATTCAGCATAACGCCCGTGCCCGGGTACCCAGACAGAACTCGGCTTGAGTGTCCTATCCTCAAGTCATGGAAATCCGAAATAAATCTATCGTTGTCACGGGGGCAGCAAGCGGGATCGGCCGAGCACTTGTCCATCGCTTTCACACTGCAGGTGCGCGCCAGCTCGTGGCCGTTGATATAAATGAAGCCGGTGCGAAGGAGACGGCCGAATCAGTGGGCGCGACCGCCATGCGCTGCGATGTATCGGACGAGGCCGCGATAAGGCAGGTGATCGAAGACACCGAAGCCAGTTTCGGGCCGATCGACCTCTTCTGTTCCAATGCGGGTATCGGCGCCGGCATGGACCTCGCTTCGCCAAACGAAGAGTGGCAAATCAGCTGGGATGTGAATGTCATGGCGCACGTCTACGCGGCCCGCCACCTGGTACCCCGCATGATCGAACGCGGGGGCGGATACTTCATGAACACTTCCTCGGCAGCCGGACTTCTGAACCAATTGGGCGGCGCCGCCTACGGCACGAGCAAGCATGCGGCGGTGGGTTTCGGCGAGTGGCTGGCCATGACCTACAAGCACCAGGGAATCGGCGTCTCCATGCTCTGCCCCCAGGCCGTCAGGACAGCGATGACCGCCCCGCCCCCGGGCGCGAAGGAGGGAACCCTCGCCACCAGCGCGGCCGCGGCAGACGGCATGATGGAGCCCGAAGAGCTTGCCGATATCGTGGTCGAAGGCCTCGCAGCCGAGCGATTTATCATCCTTACGCACCCTGAGGTGCTCGAATATATGCGCCGCAAGACGAACGACTACGACCGCTGGATTGGCGGGATGAACCGCCTCTACCGACGCCTGCTCGGCGAGGCCTGACATGCCCCTCGGCGATCCACAGGGCACCCAACGAGGACCTATATCTCCATCCCTACTTCTTCCCGGTCCGGTTCCTGATCACTCCAGCCTAGGCAGGCGAATCGCCTGGCCCACGGCGATCTGCCCAGCGCTCGAGATCTCGGGGTTGGCCTCCAGGACAACGTCGACTAGCTCGCCGCTATAGGCTCCGTAATTTGCGAGAATGATTCTGTAGAGGTTATCCCCGGCCGCAACGATGGCCGTCTGCGCGTCCGCCGTCTTCACCGGCTCGATGACTGGCCCAGCGGGCTTCGCGGACTGCACCACTTCTTTCATGGCGGCCGGCGACTCGGGAGGGGTCTGCTCGACAGGCTTCGCGGACTGCGCCACTTCTTTCATGGCGGCCGGCGGCTCGGGAGGGGTCT
>JAPKBZ010000043.1 GCA_028823175.1 Myxococcota bacterium | reverse complement strand
AAAGGCAGGCGCGCGGCTCAGAGGCGGATGCGAGTTTGCTGGCGCCGGGTTGACGCCCGGTGGAGAAGGCTACCGAGCAACATGCCCGCGGCGAGAATCGAGGCGCCGGTGATCCATTCGGGGTAGCGGTCGCCTGCGCTTAGGCGAATATTCTCCCGGGTTAATTCCTCGATCTCGGCGGCCTGGGAACTCTCCTGCTCACCGAGCTCTCGGGCGGTGATGCCCAGTGCCTCGGCCTGTTGGCGCAGCGCCTCGAGTTCGGTGCCCAGATGTGAGACCTGGGCCTCGGCTTGGCTGAGTCGCAGGGTGGGTGGGGGCACCGGGTTGAGGTAGCCCTCGGGGATCCAGCCCTCGCGATTCTTCCCGTCATCGCTGGACACGCGCACCTTGGTCCAGTTATCTCCGCGCTCGATGATTTCGGCACCGTCGCCCGTCTTGGCCACTCCCACGATCTTGAACTGGGTGCCGGGTCCGGTGCGGATATTCAGCCGGATTTCGCCGCGGACCCACCCCTTGTCCGCAGCCGTGGAAAGGGCGGGGAGCACGAGGCCGAAGGTCAGAACGGGGAGAAGCACGAGAATGAATCGCCGCATGGCAAGATGATACAGGCTTCGGCGGACGAACTCCCCCCGGCTCCGGAATTTCGTTCGGCCCCGCTGCTCGGGGAAAAAGGTCGAAATTTGTCTCTCTATCGGTTGAAGGGGGGGGCGCTGAGGGGATATGGTGCGGCGGTTACACCGTTTATTTGGGGGGGGAGAGCTATGAAGAGGGGATTGATCGTCGCTGCCGGGCTGGGGCTGGCCCTGGTTCTCTTCGTCCTGCCGGTTCTGGTGGGTTTTGCCCTAGAGCGCGCCTACCCGCCGCTGATCGAGCGCTTGCGGGAGGAAGCGCCCGGAATCGACCTCGTTGAGGGGCACTTTGATCGGGGGCTCTTCAGTTCGTCCGCGGTCGCCCGATTTCGGCTCCCCGGGGCGGCCGGGGCGCCCCTTTTGCTCGAGGTCGATCAGGATTGGGTCCACGGTCCCCTCGCGCTCTCCGAGTGGTTCTCGGGTTTCTTCCCCTTTCCTCCCGTTTTGGCCCGAGTGCGTGGCCAAGTTCGGTCCGTCGAGGGCGGACCCGGGGTGGATCTGATCGTGAGGGTGAACATCGACGGAACCCTGGATCTCGACGCGAGTTCGCCGGCGTTCGCGTCCACGGACGGATCCCTTGAGGGAGAGGCAATGACGGCGGTTCTGGCCATACAGGGTGGCGTTCGGGGGGGTCGTGGCCGGGTCCAGTCGGGGGAATTGCGTCTGCGATTGCCCGGACTCGAGGCCAGCCTCGACCCGTCGACGCTCGGCTTTCGCGGCGCATTGAGCGAGGCGGGTAGCCGGGTCGAAGGGACCTTCGAGCTCGGGCCCGGCTGGGTCCAGGCGTCCGCGGGAGCGAGGGTCGGATGGGCGCCGAGCTTCGGGACCTTCGACGCCAGCCGGGCGCCCAATGAGCGCGATTCCTCGGCTATCGATATCGATCTCGGTGACCTCAGGATTTCGAGTGCGGGCTTATCCGAGCCCGTTGCGATCGCGCGAGGCGCTCGTCTGCAGGTCGATCTAAAAAGTGCGGATAGGCGCCTTGAGCGTCTGCGACTCGTCATGAGCGTCGACAGCCTCGAAGTGGGGACCCACCTTCTCGGGCCGGGGCTCGTGCGACTCGCGGCCAAGGGCATTGACCTCGGAACCCTTGTCGATTTTCGCGAGGCGCTTGGACAGCTTGCCGTTTCCGAACAAGATCCAGGCACGTCGGCGGAACTAGAGGCCAGTTTGCTCCGAGAATGGATCCCGGCGCTCGTGGCGAATTCGCCCGAGTTGCGGGTGGAGGCTTTTGAGATCGATGGCCCTGACGGTCGGCTCGAGGCGACGGGGCTGCTGACCATCGATGGCAGTGATCCCGGGGCCTTCGCCGGGGAGTTGACCGCAATGGCGACCGTCGCAGCCTTCGCCGAATTCGCTATCCCTGCCCCGATCCTCCATGGCGGACTCGATCTCTTCCTGGCCCAGAGCGTGTCCGCCGAAGCTCCCGGGCTGCCCGACGAAGAGATTCTGGCGATGGCTCAGTTCATGCGTGAGATGGCCCTGGGGCAGCTTATCGGGGCCGGAATTCTGAAGCCGGAAGCCGGGCGCTATCAGATCGAGTTTCGGTTCGAGCAAGGAGTTCCGGTCGTGAATGGGAAGCTGCTGGGGCCGGGCGGATTGGCCGAATTGCTCGGCGGCGGTTGAGCCCGGCGCACGGGTGCGTCTGGGGGGACCTTCCTAGGGCCCAGGGGAATTGGGCGCATCCCCCGGTGGTCGGGGGCGCACGAGGGGCCGGACTTTCAGGGAGTCCCGTTGCCGGGGGGCACCATTCGCGCGGCGGCTTCGGCGAAGAGTTCCTCGCGTCCTTCCCGCCAGGTGATATTCAACTGGCTTCGGGCGATGCGCCATCGGCCGGCCTGCCGAACCAGTCGGGTATCGTACCAGCCGCCCAGCACCACCCGTTCCTGGCCGAGCATATGACTCGCCTGGATATTCGATGTGGCGCGGGCCTCCTCGCCGTTCACCTCCACGAGGTGGTTCCCGCTCAGATGCTGGGTGGCGTCGAAGCCTGAAAGTCCGGAGCGGACGCCTTCCACCCAAGTATCGAGGGGCAAGCTCGTGGGTGGGTTGCCATTCCAACTCGAGAGATCGATCTCGACCTCGTCGCAGAAGCAGCCACGGAAGAGTTCCCAGTCTCGTTGGTCGCAGCCCGCTGCGTAGTTGTAGAGCACCTCGCTGATCGCCTGCTTGTCGAGGAGTCCCTTCAGGTCATCCGGTTGCATTGTTGCCCTTTCCCCTTTCCCGCTTCCCATTTTCCGCTTCCCCTTGACTCGCGGCATGCGACCTATCCTCAGGCCCTCCCATGCATGCATCGGAGCGAAGGGCTACGAAACACACTACTCATTTCCAATCTATTTTTCCGGGAGGGCTCGAATACTCCGCGAAGATGTATCTCGTCGCGTTTCGCTGGCGCGGTCTCGGGACCTTGGGATTCGCCCCCACCACAAGGGGCCGCTAATTTATCGCGGTCGAGTTGTTGGCCGCGAGGAGATTTTTCAGGATGACGGGCGTCGAAGAAAAACAGGTCATCCGTGGGGTCGGCCTCGGCCTGCGTAGTCGCCACTACGATGAGTTGCTCGCCGGTACGGGTCAGGTTCCATGGCTGGAGGTTTTGCTCGACAATTATGCGCATGGCGACGGGTTGCCGATTCGTCAGCTCGAATTAATCGCCGAGCGTTATCCCCTGGTCTTTCACGGTGTGGGAATGTCCCTGGGTTCGGCGGATCCCCTGGACGCCCGCTATCTCGACGCGGTGATGGGTTTGGTCGACCGCTTCGAGCCGGCCTGGCTCTCGGAGCACCTGGCCTGGACCTCTTCGGGCGGGCGTCACCATCACGAACTCCTTCCCCTCCCGTTCAACGACGAGGCGGCCGACACTCTGGTCGCGCGTATTGGCGAGGTGCAGGATCGTCTGGGCGGGCGAATGCTGGTTGAAAATTCATCGGGCTATGCAGCGTTCAAGGCTTCCGATATGAGCGAGCTCGAGTTCGTTGTCCGGGTACTCGAGGCCGCCGATTGTCTGCTGCTGCTGGATATCAACAACCTTTACGTCAATTCCAGGAATCACGACTTCGATGCCCTTGAGTTCCTTCGCGGGCTCCCCCGTGAAAGAGTGGCTCAGATGCATCTGGCGGGTCATGATGATCACGAACACTACTTGGTTGACGCCCACGGCAGCCCGGTGGTGGAGCCGGTCTGGAATCTCTATGCCGAAGCTGTTCGTCTCTTTCCTGATGTTCCCGTTTGTGTTGAGTGGGACCGGGATGTACCGACCCTGGATATTCTTTTGGATGAGATGAAAACGGCGGGGGATATAATGATGGGTGCCCAGCCCGGGAGCGGGGGAATGACTTCTCATGCTTCGTGAGCTTCAACAAGCGTTTTCTGAGGCGCTCTACGCCGAGGGCCCCGAGAGCCCGTCGGTGGCTGCCGCGGCGGAAAATCTGGATCTCATGCCGAGGCTCGACGCCCCGGCAAGTCTGGCCATCTATCGGAGCGCGGTCGGAAATTGCATGACCGAATCCTTGGGTGAGATTTTTCCGGTGTGTGCTGAACTCGTAGGCGAGGACTGTTTCCGAACCGTTGCGAATCTCTATTTGCGTGGGATTCCGTCACGGCATGCAGACCTGGCGCGGGTGGGTGACGCCTTTCCGGAGTTCGTGGCGAGTCTGGATTTCCTCTCCCGGCTGCCTTATCTGGCCGATACGGCCCGCCTGGAACTGGGGCTTCACAACGCCTATTCGGCATCCTGGCCCCCTCCGCCCCATGCGCCGGGGGTGCTTGGGCAAGCGATTGCCGACGAGCCCGAACGCTGGCGCTTTCTGCTCTCTCCCTCGGCGACCCTTTTGGCCTCCGCTCATCCGGTGCTCACCCTCTGGGAAGCCCATCAGGACCGTCGAATCGAGGGCGGTTGGACCCTCGACCGCCGGGCACCGGGGGAGCGGATCCTTGTCTTTCGCCAGGGAGCCGAAATTCACGCGGATCTTGTTGAGCCGAGCTTGTGGCCCATTCTTCTTTCGATTTCAGAGGGTGAGCCCGTCGTCAAGCAACTCGAACTCGCGGGCGCTCTGCGCCGATCAGAGGGCCAGAGCCGGGATTCGGGGATCAACCCCGAGGAAAACCTGCCGATATTGACTACGATCGAGGTGCTCTTCGAAAGGGGCTGGGTGGTCGGCGGGGAACCGATCTAGGCCGCGAGTTCTCTGAACCAATTCAGGTGAGCACGAGCACGACAACCGAAAAGGGAGCAGCAAGCATGAAGGAATCAGGCAACCGCAAGGCATTTCGATTGGCGCTGGGAAGCGTTTTGACCCTGGGGCTCGCGACTGCAGCCAGCCAGGCCGAAGCCAAGCCCACCTGGGAAGGCCACGAGAAGTGCTACGGCGTCGCCAAGAAGGGCATGAACGATTGTCATAACGCCGAGCACCGTTGCGGCGGCCGTGGCAAGGAGGACGGGGCACCGAATGAGTGGGTCTTCATGCCGGAGGGAAGCTGCGAGAAGATCGTCGGTGGCAGCCTCAAGCCCAAGAAAGACTAGACGAACCCGATACAATCGGGACCGGGAAGCCCCAGGCATCTTTGGATGACCTGGGGCTTCTTTTTTGGCGATCGCGCAGAGCGCTGGGGACGCTCAGGGCTCCCCTGTCGCTCGCGCGAGTCGCTATGCTGCCGCGCGATTGATTCGCCCATTATTCTTTTCGTCCATTATTCTGTTCGCCCTCTTGATCGGGAGAGATCGCGTGATTCATCGCGGATTCGGTGCTCTTGGACGCTTCCCCTGCACTGTGCCCGGATTCCTCGTGATCCTCGTGAGCGGGCTGACTCTGGGGTTGGCAAACGCTCGAGCTAGCGAGGAATCCCCCGGGTTCGATCCCATGCTCGACGAAATCGTCGTCCAGGGCAGTCGCGTGGCGACCACCGTGCTCGAGACGCCGGCGGCCATCGGGGTCGTCGACCTCGAGGAGATCCAGTTGGCCCGGCCCCAACTCACCCTGGGCGAGTCCCTCGGCCGGATCCCAGGCGTATTCACCCAGAACGATCAGAATTTTGCCCAAGATCTCCGGATCTCGATCCGCGGGTTTGGCGCCCGGGCGCGGTTCGGGCTTCGCGGGGTCAAGCTCATCGTCGATGGCATCCCCGCCACGTTGCCCGACGGCCAGGGGCAACTCGATACCCTGCAGCTCTCGACCGCCGGCCGCATCGAAGTGATTCGGGGCCCCTCGTCCTCCCTCTACGGGAGCGCGGCGGGAGGCGTGATCCGGGTGGAGAGCCAGGCCATCGGCGAGGGACGCCATGCCGAAGGGCGGGTCGGATTTGGCGATTACGGCTACCGCAGCTACGACGCCAAGGCGACGGTGCGCGAGGGTTCGGTGGGCGTCCTGGTCGGGCTTTCCCATCAGGAGGTCGAGGGCTACCGAGAGCACAGCCGGATGGAAAACACCATGCTCAACAGCCGGATCGAATGGCAGGTCGACGAGGATTCCGAGCTGACCGGGATCCTGAATTTTGTGGATGCGCCCATCGCCGACGACCCGGGAGGCCTCAAGGAAGCCGAAGTCCAGGCGGATCGGCGCCAGGCCGCGCCCAATAACCTGAAATTCGACGCGGGGGAAGACCTGAAACAGGTCACCACGGGCCTTCGCTACCGCCGCCGCTCGGGCGACAAGCACGAGACCACGGCCGCGGCCTGGTATGGCTGGCGGGATTTCGCGAATCGGCTTCCGATCCCGCCTGTGGGCGTGAGCGGCGGACTCGGCAGGACATTTGCCGGCGCCAGCGTCCAGCACGAGTACCAAGACGAGTTCTTCGGGCTCGCAAACTCGCTCCTAGTCGGGTTTGACGCCGAGGGCCAATGGGATGACCGGACCCGAACCAGCGCAGGAGCCAGGACTCTCGATCAGGCCGAAGATGTAACGAGCCTGCGCGTTTTCGTTCGCGACGAGCTGGCGCTCCCCCGGGATTTTGCCCTGACCTTCTCCCTGGGCTTCGACAATCTCCGCTATCGCTTGGACGATCATCTCGCCCCGGGCGGAGGCGCGCCCGATGCGTCGGGCCGGGTCGATTTTAACGAGTGGAGCCCCGCTGTTTCCTTTCGCTGGAATCCCCAGCAGGCGCTGAACCCCTATCTACGAATTTCGACGTCCTTTGAGCCACCCACCACCACCGAATTCCGCAATCCCGCAGGCGGCGGGTTCAACCCCAATCTTCAGGCCCAGCGCGCCATCAACTACGAGGCGGGGGTGAAGGGTCTTTTGTCGGGGCGGTTGCGGTACGCCTTTGCGCTCTACCATATCAAGACCTCGGACGAACTGATCCCCTACGAAATTGACGACGAGACCTATTTTCGCAACGCCGGGCGGACCGAGCGCACGGGTTTCGAAGCCATGCTGACCGCGCAACTCTGGGACGGGGTCGAACTCACGACTTCGTACACGTACTCCAGCGCAGAATTCACCGATTATGTGCTCGAGAATGGGGCGAAGAACCTCGCGGGGAATCAGCTGCCCGGCGTACCCGAGAACACCTTCTACGCCGAACTCCTCTACCTTCACCCCTCGGGTTTCTTTGCCGGCATAGAGGCGCGCGCCGTTGGAGCCTTCTACGCCGACGATGCGAACACGGTGCGTACAGAGGCTTACGGGACGCTCGATCTTCGCATGGGCTGGAAGGCCGAGGTCGGGGCGTGGCGCATCACTCCCTATGTTTCGGCGAGCAATATCACGGATACGGTCTACAACGACAATGTTCGCTTGAACGCGAGCTTTGGCCGCTATTACGAGCCCGCGGCAGGGCTTGAGATCCAGGGTGGCCTGGGCATCGCCTACAGCTTCGAGTAGGTCAGGGTCGAAACGATTGGAGGCACGCGTGAGTCAATCCGAGGCACTTCTTGTCGAGCGCGAGGGGGGCGTGTTGACCCTCACCAACAACGACCCCCCCATCAACCGCATGAGCTTCGAGTACATGGATGCGCTCGAAGCGGCGGTGGAGGAGGCGGCCAGGGATCCCGAAATTCGCGTCCTCGTCTTCACCGCTGCGGGTGACAAGGATTTCTCGGTGGGGATGGATCTCAAACAGTTGCAATCGGGTTCGGCTGCCCGGGGCGGACCCGAAGCGGTTTTCGACCAGCGACTGCGCGTTCTTGCCGCCATCGAGAATATGGACAAGCCCTCCATCGCGACCCTCTTCGGGTATTGCCTCGGGGGCGGCCTAGAACTCCCGCTCGCCTGTCATTTTAGGTTGGCCGCGGCGGAGGGCGCGCAAATCGGGCTCCCGGAACTCGACCTGGGCGCTGTGCCCGCCTGGGGGGGGACGGCGCGCCTGACCCGTTGTGTGGGGCGGGACGCCGCCCTGGACTTGATCCTGCGGGCCAAGAAGATCGATGGTCCCGAGGCCCTTCGGATCGGCCTGGTCCAGGAGGTGCATCCGCTTTCGGAACTCAAGGCCGCCGCCCTGTCCCTGGCTCGGGAACTCGCCGCGATGCCGCCGGTCGCCGTTGCGGGCGTTCTTCGCTGCGTCGTGGGCGCCGGTGAGGCCCCGCTGGCCGAAGGCCTGGCCGCGGAACGAGCCGCGGTCCTGCGCTGCGGCAGTAGTCGGGATCAGGCCGAGGGGATGAGGGCCTTTCTGGAGAAGCGCCCACCCGTTTTTACCGGCGAATAGACCGGTTTCGACATTCCCCTTCGCACGGGGAACGTGGGGAGTACGGCGCGGTCAGGTTTCCTGGGCGAGCACGAAGGGCGCGACGATCAGGCAGCGGAAGATCTGTTCGTCCGCCTCGGTCCATTTTTCAAGCTGGGGGGCGGAAGGCCGCCCCAGTTGGCCGGCCGCGATCCACTCGTCGACCGGTTCAGGCTGGTCTCGGGCCAGAGCGATTCCGATTTCGACGAGATCGAGATCGGACGCGGCGAGGAAGAGTCGCTCGGCCTCGGCGTGGGCGCGCAGAGCTTGCCACGGCGCGAAATCCACTTCGCCTCTCAGCTTCTCGCGAAGTTCATTGTCCTCAGCGTTCTCGGTCTTTTTTTTCGAATCCATTCTGCGTCCTCGCCGACTCGTTCCGGGACAGATTTTGGTCCGCCCCTCGCGGTTCCGCTTCGCGCTTACTCCGCGAGAGACTTGAGGAATTCTTGGGTGGCGCGATCGCGCGCCTCAAGGCGTTCGATTTCGGATTCATCGACCGCCAATTCGTTCAAGATCTCTCGGGCGTGATCGCCTGGGAAGGCGGCATGGCGCCGGGGAAAGGCGGGTTGGCCCTCGAAATTGAAGGGAGGCCTGGGGTAGCGCATGTCCCCGATCACCGGGTGGGTCGTTTCGATCAGGCTCTCTTGCTGGACGATCTGGGGATCCTCATGGACTTCGTCCAGGGAGTTGACCCGAGCGACGGGAATATTGAAAGCGTCCAGGTTTTCGCAGATTTCATCCGTCGTGAGGTCGGCGAGCAGGGTTTCCAACTCCTCTTGGAATTCGGTCGCGTGTGCCAGACGGGCGGGGAAGGTCTGGTAACGCTCGTCGGTGTGAAGGGTTGCCCCCTGCCAGATGGAGAGGACTTCGAGGTCATCGTCCCGGACAAGTACGATGGAGACATACCCATCCTTTACCTTGTAGATCTGGAACCAGTGACCGATTTCACCCGCGTGGTTGATACCGTCACCTATCAGGGTGCGAGACCACATGACATCGGGCCAGGCGTAATAAAGCGCCGATTCCAGCATCGAAATCGGAAGGTGCTGCCCCCGGCCTGTCTTCTCCCGGTCCAGGAGAGCCGCGGTGATGGTCTGGGCGGTGGTCAGGGCGGTGACCTTGTCGAAGACAATGCTCGCCATCAGTTGTGGCTTATCGCCTCCCTGGGCATCGGCGATCCCAGTCGAGGCCTGGATGAGCGGGTCGAAGACCTTTCTGTTCTGGTAGGGCCCGCTCTGGCCGTAGCCGGAAATCGACGCGTAGACGAGACGTGGATTGATCTTGGAGAGGGTTGCGTAGTCGATGCCAAGCTTTGCCGCTACGCCGGGCCGGTAGTTTTCGAGGAGCACATCCGCGCCCTCGACCAGTTGTATCAAGATGTTCTTGTCGTCTTCGTTCTTGAGGTCGAGCACCAGCGACCGCTTATTGCGGTTCAAGACCGCGAACATGGCTCCCATGCCCCGGCGCTGGCTGCCCAGGAAACGACCCTTGTCTCCGAGGAGAGGGGGCTCGATCTTGATGACATCCGCTCCCTGGTCTGCGAGGATCATGGCCGCCATCGGGCCCGAGACGGTGGAGGTGAGTTCGAGGACGCGATAGTCGCCGAGGGGACCGGCCATTTTTTCTCCGACGCCGAGCTTCGCAAGATCGCGAAGGAAGGATTCCGCAATAGCCGGGAGATGATAGGTTTCCGGGGCGCGAAAGACGACTTGAAAGCCGGTCGGGTATTTGATCAAGGGGGTGAGGGGTGAGAGCAGGAACAGGGCAAAGCCGGGCCAGAGAGGCTTCGGCCGGCAGTTGGCTTCGCTGGGGGAAGAGGGCTTTGCTCCGGACAGCGAGTCTCGGCCTGCTCTTGGCGGGCCCGGCTTCGGCGGGAGAGGCGGTTGCCTGGTTCTCGGAAATTTCAGCCTGCGGCGAAGAGGTGGCGAGTTCGAACTTCGAAAGTCTGCCCCGGGCGAGTCAGAAATGCCTTCTCATCGAGAGAGGGATGCGGGCGAATTTTGACGGACGCTTCGCCGATGCCGCCGGAATCTGGGAAGAGTTGCGCCTGTTCGCGCCCGACGATGGGGCCGCGGCCCTCGGCGAAATCGATACCGCTTGGTGGCGACTGATGCTCGACGAAGGCTCCACTCGCAACGACGCGGTTATTCTGGCAGCGAGCAAGGAAGCCATCGCTCTTGCAAACGTTCGCCTCGATGCGAACCCCTCGGATATCGATGCGCTCCACCAGAAGGGCGCTGCACTCTTCAATCGGGCCCGCCTCAACGGTGTGCGGGGCAACTATTTACGGGCGGGACGCGAGGGCGAGCGCGGCAGGGAACTCCTCGAGCGCGTTCTCGCGTTGGACCCGGATCGGATGGATACACGCTACGCCCTCGGGCTCTATGCCTACTACACCGATATCGCTCCAAAGGTGGTCAAGTGGATGAGCTGGCTCTGGTTCGTCCCGAAGGGGGATCGAGCGGAGGGGCTTCGGAACCTTCAACTCGTTCGGGAAAGTGGCAGCCTGCATGCGCCGGGGGCGGCATTCATTTTGATGAATGTCCACACTTACCATGCCCCCATGGATTTGCCCGCTGCCTTGGAGACCGGGAAACAACTTCACGCCTTCTTTCCCGGCAACGCGCTCTTTCACTCCGAATTGGTCGAAGTCCAGCTGAAGATCGGGCTTTATGACGAGGCCATCGAGACCGCCCTAGCCCTCGAAGAGGCGAGCCCCACCGAAGCCGAGGCGAAGGCTCGCCTTGGGCTCGCCCGGATTCTGCGGGCCCAGGCTCTTCTGCTCCAGGGGCAGAGTGACCGCGCCTGGGAACTCCTCGAGCCCATGGATGCGGAGGCGGGGGACCTGCCGATTTGGGGAGGTGCCTGGTTGTATCTGGTGCGCGGCCAGGTCAGGGACAGCCGGGATCAGCGATCGGAAGCCGTGAAGGAATACCGTCGGGTTCTCGGCCTCAAGGCCCCCCGCTTCAACCCCCGGGCGGGGATGATCGCGGAAGCGGCGTTGCAGGAGCCCTTCGAGCCGGGGAGCTACAGCGAGCGTCCCATGGTCGAGGCGGCTCCCTGAGTTTCAGCGCATTTCGCTTTGGGGCATCGAGTGGCAAGGGAGTCTCCATGGCCCAGCCCTTTGCACAGTAAACTGCCCATGGCGCAAGCTGCGAGCGGGGAATTGCTTGCTGGAGTCCCGGGCGGGAACTATGGTTCGACCTGCTAGGAGCTTCTCGCAGCTTGCTGATCCCCACCCGTGCCGTCATTCCGGGCGTTTTCAATGAACGAGTTCGGGAACGGCGATGGGTAACTGGAGCAGATTGTGCCTGTAAAAGAAACGCTGGATCATTCGATGAGTGCCGCTCTCGCCGAGCGGGATCCGGACGAGTTGCGCCAGGTCTACGAGGATAATGGCCAACTGCTCGTGATCGAGGACTTCCTGCCCGAAGACGTTCTGGGCGGCGCGCTGGAGGATCTGCGCCGGCTTCGCCCACGGGTTCACCGCAATCATATTCCGAAACAGAAGAAGGGTGGGGCGGTCAGCCGGCATTCCATTGATCGCGAAGGCGACATGATCGCCGACCTCTATCGATCGGCGCCGCTCCGCGAATTTCTGGAAAAGATTACCGGGGCGACTTTGCTCGACTGCCCGGATAGTGACCCGCACACCTATGCGCTCTATCTCTACAGCGAGCCAGGAGATCATATCGGCTGGCACTTCGATACGTCCTTCTATCGGGGGCGTCGCTTTACGGTGATCTTTGGCCTGGTGGACAACGAAAGCTGCCAGTTCGAATGTGAGTTGCATCGAAAGAACGATTCCCGGGAAGTCGAGTCACGTTCCTTTCGCCTGCAGCCGGGCTCCCTGACTCTCTTCGACGGGGACAACCTCTGGCATCGCGTGACGAAGATGGCCGAGGGCGACAACGAGCGCGTCGTGATCTCGATGGAATTCGTGACGGACCGGTCGATGAATCCGGTGCGTAAACTGATCTCGAATGTGAAGGATTCCTTCGCGTATTTCGGTCTGCGCGAGGTCTTCGGGTCCCGCTGATTTCCGGCGGCCGGAATCAGTCCGGAAGGTGCGCTCGAGCGCCGAGGACGGTCTGAGTCTGCTGCCTCACGTCGGCCATGATCCTGGGGAAATCTTCGGGGGTGATGGTCGGCCCCAATTTCTCGAAGATCGGCTCCTCGGCCGGGAAACCGTGAGGCGTTATCTCCAGGGTAGCGAAGCTGGATAGGGGGTAGCCGCCGAGTTCGTCGGGAATGCGGTAGACCATGGGCTGGGGGTCGCTCCCGCACTCCTGCGCGAGTTCTTGGCGGAGGCTGGGGGAGGCCAGCCGGTCGGGCATGAGCCAGGCCTCTAGGGTCGTATCGATGTCGAGGTAGCGCCTGCGGACCAGGGAATTGTCGGGCAGGCGGGCCTGAGAATCCCACCAGACCTGGTCGACCGCCTGGACGGCTCGTTCGCCGAGTTGGCTGGGGACGGGATGCACGGCCTCGAGGGCGATTTGGATCAACTGGTCGACGTGCTGGTTGTAGACCTTCTCACTGGCGAGGATCTCCTCGATATTGGCGCCCGAGAGGAGGGAGATGCCGATCGCGTTGGAGATGGGGTCCTCGGGAGAGAAGCCCGAGAGGTATTCCGGGTAGAGATTGACCAGAGACCAGCCATACCATTGGGCGATTTCGTGCCAGACGGAGCCCTGGTAGGCGAGCCATTGGGCGACGGCGAGGACGACTTCGTCGCGACCGTAGAGCTCGATCACTTCCGGAGGGATCGGCTTGATGATCAGGCGCCGGTCGGCGCCTTCGGGAGTCAGTTCGATTTCAGCGCCCGTGGTGAGATAGCGATCGATCTGGGAGGCGAAGAAGGCGACCCAGTCGACTTGTTCGCGGATATGGGCCGTGTCGAGGAAGCCCGCCCGGCAGGTGTACATCAGGCCGTTTGCCTCGCCCCAGGGAAAGGCGTTCTCACGCTCGTCGTCGACGGCCGCTGTAGCGCCATCGTAGCGGTGGGGGCCCAGGTCCTCGGCGGTCAGCACCCGCCCGATTTTCAGCCACGGAATCGGCATCTGGCCGAGTCGGACACGGAGGTCGGTGCCGAAGGCGCAGCAAAAGCGAAATTTCTCCCGACCCGGGATGTCGGGGGTTCGGGCCGGGGGCGGGGCCGAGACATCCGGGGCTGCGGCGGCCCACTCCGCAGGCGGCGGCATGGTTTTGCCGGTGTGCCATTTGCCCGGCCCCATGCAGCCCGCAAGGGCTAGCGCTAGGCACACCGGTACCAAGGGAGTCCGGATTTTCATGGCGGGCATCTTAGCCGTTTCCCAGAGTGACGGGAGTGTCACCCGATATTTTGCCCTAGGGAGCGGCTAGGGCGAGCTTCGAGGGAGAGGGCGCCCCCATCTCCATGGGATGGAGCGCCCAATCGGCCCTCGTGATGGCTCTACTCTACCAGGACGACGATCTTTTCCGAAAGGACCGGAGGGTCGTGGGGGATGTGGAACTCGTCAGCCAGGAGCATCTGGAGGCTGTGGGTTCCCGGTGGCAGCTCGATGACCGTCTCGGTCTGGCCGCCGCCGAAATGGCGGTGCTCGGCATCACTGGGAACCGGTCGATCCAGGGGGGGCAGTTCGGTGTCGATGAGCAGGTGGTGGTGCCCCGTGGCGTCTCGGGCGACCCCCGCCGGAGCAACTCCCATGCCCTGTAGGCCGAAGCGCACGGTAATCGGATTCGAGACGGTCTCACCGTTACTCGGTGAAATCACGTAGACCCTCGCTTCGGCCGGGGAAGTGTTGCGAGGGAGTTCGCCGCCCGCCTGGGCGTGGCTTCCCAGCGCCAGGACCCCCCCCAAGAGCAGGCCGGTCCCCCGGGCCACTCGCCGCCAAGTTCGCTTCGTCATTTCTATCCTCCTCGGAGTGGGGGGTGTCGCGCGGCAAGCCTTTTCAGGCGTAGACGCTGCGGGTCAGCCAGTCGGCGACCAGGCCAGGCCGCTCCTCGCCCTCGATTTCGACGGTCATGGTTCGGGTCTGCTGAATGGCATTTCCCTTGAGTTCGACCTTGGAGAGCAGTGCGCTGACGCGGACGCGGCTTCCAACTTTGACGGGACTCACGAAACGGACTTTGTCGAAGCCGTAGTTGACCCCCATCACCAAACCTGCGAAGCGCGCGGGGTCGGGATTCTCGGGGTTTGCCGAGGCACTCAAGTGGGTCAACAGGGAGAGGGTCAGGAACCCGTGGGCGATGGTGGTTCCGAAGGGGGTCGCCTTGGCGCGTTCCGGATCGATATGAATGAACTGGTGGTCCTGGGTCACGTCCGCGAACTGATTGATGAGTTCTTGGCTGACCTCCATCCAGTCTCCGGTGGCCGACTCCTTGCCTTCCACCTCTTTGTAGAGAGCGAAGGCCTTCTCAGCATTTTCCGACATGGCGCGCTTTCCTTTCCCGTGTTTTCTGCGGAGCTCGCATGCGAGCCCCGAGTGACGGCCTAGGCCGATATTTTCCTAGAGTTCGTCGACGAAGGTGATCTCGGGGCGACCCGCGAGGAAATCGGCGAATTCTGCGTTCTTCGAGGCCAGATTTTTTCCGTGAATTCCAAAGGCTTCATCGTCTGCATACTTCTCGTAGAAAATGAAGGTCGCGGGATCGTCTTTGCTCTGGTGGGCGATGTAGGCGAGGGTTCCGGCTTCGTTGGCCATGGTTTCCGCAGCAAGGTTCTTCAGGAAGGTTCGCGCTTCGTCGACCTTCTCCTCTTTGACCTTGATCGTGGCGATTACGCTGGGCATGCTTTTCTCCTTGATCTCGAGTGACTTGACCCGCAGATGATAGTGGATTCCCGGCCTGCGCTCGGACGCATTCGCTGGTTCCGGGGCGGCCGCGCTAGGGCCGGGGCGCTGAATCGCCGCCGCCGATCGCTGGGGCTTTCCGCGGTGTGGTGCGGTGTGGTGCGGTGGGGCGCGGTGCAGCAGGGTGGCGCGGCGTCGTGTGGCTCCCCGGGTAGGACTTGAACCTACGACAAGGCGGTTAACAGCCGCCTGCTCTACCAGCTGAGCTACCGGGGAATGCACATGAATCGGCCGCGAATTGTATAGACTGTCTCCGGAAGCGCAAGATAGGAGAATGAGTCTCTGAAAGTTCCGAAAGCGACCCTATCGCCTTCGCTCGTGGAGGCTAGTCGAAGCGGATCTCGAGAATTTCGAACTCCCGGACGCCTTTGGGCGCCTTCACGGTCACCTCGTCCCCCACTCCCTTGCTCATGAGGGCCTGAGCGACGGGGGCAGTCACCGAAATCATGCCCGCCTTGGGGTCGGCCTCGTCCTCGCCCACGATCCGGTATGTGACCGTTTCTTCGGTTTCGGAATCCGACAGCACGAGGGTCACGCCAAATTGCACCCGGTCGACCGGACCGTTGGGGGTCTCGATGATCTGGGCGCGGGCGATCTTGTCGTCGATGGAAGCGATACGGCCGGCGATATGGCTCTGCTTCTCCTTCGCGGCATGGTATTCGGCGTTTTCAGAGAGGTCGCCGTGGGCGAGGGCCTCTTCGATCTCCCTCACGTTCTGCGGGCGTTCCTCGGTCTTGAGCCGGCTGAGCTCTCGCTTCAGGGTTTCGTAGCCCATTCGGGTCATCGGTACTCGGTCTGCCATGATCTCCTGCCTTCCACCGCCCGCTCCGATGGGGGTGGGGTATACGCTAGGGATTGTTTCGGTTCGATGGGTTCCGAACCTGAATCTCTAAGGTGTCCTGTGGATAATTCGGGGCCAACGCGTGGGGGCTCAGCCAGTTTTTTTGATGACCCCCGGGGTGGGAGTGCCAGGAAGTCTCGGCCGGGCACCTCGGTCTTTTTTTGATGTGGCGAAAACCCCATATTAAAAAAGTGGCGAGAACTTCGATGCGCCTTGTCCAGGGCCGCGGGTGGCGGGCACTGCCCGGATTCCGAGCGCGAACCGAATACAAAAAAGCTATCCCCCCATTCGGGTGGGGTCAATCCCCGCCCGTTAGGAGAAAGAAGAATGGCCGAATCCGGAGCTGGGAGTGACGAGAATCCGGCGGGCAGAACGGTCGCTGGCCTGGTTTCCTTGGGGCTCTACTTCTACGCCGCGATGATGGCTGCGGCCCTGGTCTGGAGGATGGGCTTTTACGGCGAGTCCATCCTTTTCGCCTCCGCTGCGGATGAAATCGTTGGCGTGAGCCCTCTGCGGGATTTTTCGGTTGGACTCGGCGCGGGCCTCGCTCTCGTGGTGGTTTCTCTGGGCTGGGCCTGGGCTAGCCGGACGGGGAGGGCACTGGCATCCGAATTGGCGGCGTTGATGGGCCCGTTGGGCGTACCGAACGCCCTCCTCCTGGCACTCGCGAGTGGTCTCGCCGAGGAGATGTTCTTTCGAGGGGCGTTGCAGCCTCGCGCGGGGCTCTGGCTGGCAAGTTTCCTCTTCGCCTGTGTCCATTTTGTGCCACGCCGCCCGCTGCTTCCCTGGACGCTCTTTGCCGCGGCGGCGGGGTTGGTCTTCGGGTGGCTCTTCGAGTGGACCGGTAACCTGATCGCGCCCATCACGGCCCACGTCGTGGTCAACGCGGTGAACCTTCCCCTTCTCGAGCGCTACTTTTCGCCGCCCGCTGGAAAGGGCTGATCAGTCGGCGATCACCGCGATCGCATCGATTTCGACCGCGCAACCGAGGGGGAGGGCGGCCACTCCGACGGTGGCGCGGGCCGGAGCGGGATCCGAAGAAAAGTAACGGGCGTAGACCGCGTTGACTCTCGGGAAAAGAGAGAGGTCTGTCAGGTAGATCGTCGTTCGGACGACGCGATCCAGCGAACTCCCGCCTTCTTGAAGCACTGCGGAGAGATTGTCGAGAACGCGCTCCGTTTGAACCTCGATTTCGCCGGGCACTCTTTGGCCGCTGGCTGGGTCGAGGGGGATCTGTCCGGAAACGAATATCCACCCGCCATGAGCGATGGCCTGGGAATAGGGTCCAACCGGTGCCGGGGCGCTTGCCGTCTGTATGGCGCGCTGTCGTATGGGTGCCTTCGAATCAGTCTCTCTGGCTGGGGTCAAGCTTTTCTTCCAAGGTTCTTAGCAGGTAGCCGACCAATAGAAGGTTGGGAAGCTGCCCTCGAACCGAGTTCGAGATGATCGCCCCCTTCGCAAAGCCCTGGGCGTATTTGACGAAGAACTCGAGGGTTTCGAGGGGGACGTTTGCAGCGACCACCTCATTGATTTGCTGCGTATCGAGGTCTTCGAAAATCTCGGCGAATTCCCACGCCATTTCTTCCAGAGTCATCGTGCCCCCCCTTTCATCATTTTTGTCGACCGATCGCGATCGACTCTAGTTTGGCTTGCGTGCGGGGTCGGTTCTCTTTCGTCCGCTCCCACTGAAATCCGTCCGATCAAAAAAGAAACTATGAGTCCTTTTCTGGAGTTATCCTCACCGGAGATTTCAATGCTTGTACCCTGCACTTGGTTCGTCTTCCCTACTTCGTCGATCTTTTTTTGGGGGGTTAATTCTGGCGTTTTCCTGATTTTTCTGGCCCTACGGGAGACTAAAAGCGCTCACGAGTGGACCCGGGTACTCTTGGCCGTCATTCCGTTCGTACGGCCTTTATACCGTGAGGCTGGAATGACTTGGTCGAGGCCTTTGGCGACTTCCGAATGATCTTGGCAGCATAGAATTGAAGTGTCAATTGACCGATATGATGAGCTTGTAACTAAGTACCTATATTTAGCCGCGAAGCTGCCGCTCCCCTGACAAGCGCCTCAGGTGTTTAACGTAATGTGGTCGGGTATGCGTTTTTTTCCGACCAAAGTGGATACGGGAAGATGGGGAAGCAGTTGCACATGACCCCCACCAAGAGTGTCGGTAATACTACTTGCAGGCGCTCTGCTCTGTTTCAATTTAGTAAGGGCTTAAGAAATACGGCAGGTGGTCGGGGCGGCTGGATTCGAACCAGCGACCTCTTCGTCCCGAACGAAGCGCGCTACCAAGCTGCGCCACGCCCCGACTGGCGGCCGAGTATGCCGCCTTCTGGGCATGGACTCAAGCGCTCGACTCCGGAATCAGGTTCGGGCCAGCAACTGATTGGCACTCAGCCGGACTCCCGCCATGAGTTTGGGCCCTGCTTTTGCCGGAAACAAGGTTCGGGGAGAGCCCTTTGATCCCGCCTCCCGTGATCGCCGGGGTCCTGGGGGCGATTCTTCTGCTGGTGCTCGCATCGGCGGCCCTCGCCGCCAGACCGGGCTGGGTGGCGTCCCACCCGAGGAAGCTACTCGCAGGTGTGGGGCTCTTGAGTCTGGTCGCCGGCCTCGCCCTGATAGAAGGCCAGCCCCTGGGACTCCGGCTTCGAATCGATCCGTCGACCGAGCCCCTGCTCGCCCGGGGCGACCCCGCGGCAGCTCTCTACCGCGAAGCCGTTCGGGATTTCGGCCACGACGAGGTCTACGCGGTGGCGCTGGTCTGCGAAGAGGTTTTTACCCCAAGCTGCCTGCTTGCCCTTGAGCAGATGTCCGGGAGGGTCGCTCGTCTTCAGGGGGTCCGTCGAGTCTCGAGCCTGGTCGATGCCACCTCACTGCGCTGGAGCGACGAGCAGGACTGGATTGAGATTCGCCCCTTTATGGAGTCGGTGCCCGAAGCGCCCGCAGACCTCGCCGAACTGCGCCGCCGGGCCCTCGATGACAATGTCTACCGGCAGACCCTGGTCGCCGAGGATGCCCGAGCCACCGCGCTCAATGTGGCATTTCGGGCCATGGACGATGCCTCATTTCTCGCGTCGGGGATCGACGGCTCGATCGATGATGTCATGGAAGCAGCCTTGGGCGCGGGTCAGGTTTATCACGTGGCCGGGCGGCCCCATGTGAAAGTGCGTGTTTACCGGGGCATCGTCTCCGATCTGGCGATTTTGATCCCCCTGGCCCTGTGCGTGATGGCCGCGGTCCTGTGGTTCTTTTTTCGGACCTTGCGAGGGGTGCTGCTGCCGCTCGGGACCGCGCTCGTCGCGAATCTCTGGACCTTCGGCGCGATGGCGGCGGCCGGCGAGGCCCTGACGCTTTTGAGCGGCTTGCTCGGGCCGCTGCTGCTGGCCATAGGGAGCGTTTACGGGGTCCACGTGGTCGCTCGCTACGAGGAGCTTGTCCCCCGGGCGCGCAACTCGGCCGAGGGGGCCGAAATGGCGCTGCGCGAGGTTAGGCTGCCCACGTTGGTCGCGGGCCTAACGACCGTGCTCGGTTTCGGGTCACTGCTCTTGACCGACGTGCCGGCCGTCTTTCAGCTCGGGCTCTTTTCCATGCTGGGGATCGCCTCCAGCACCCTACTGGCGCTGGTCTTGGTCCCCGCGAGTCTGGCCTGGCTCCCGCTTGCGTCCCGCGACCGCCACGCGTCGGGCCCCCGGGCCGGGTTGCAGCTGGATCGGAAGCTGGGTGACTTGGGCGGCTGGGTCGCTCTTCACGGGCGATCGGTGATCGCCGCCTTCGCCGCGCTCTGTGTTCTGGCGCTGCTGGCTCTTCCCCGGATCGAGGTGGACACCGACTACCTCTCCTACTTCGCCCCGGACGATCCGATTCGCAGAGATTTCGATGCTGTCAATCGCCTGCTGGCGGGGGTGGTGCCCATCTACGTCGTCATCGACGGCCAGGGTGAGGGGAGCTTCCGAGATCCAGAACTCGTGGCCGCGCTCGAAGCTCTGGAGCAGGAACTGGGCCAGGTCAGCGGGGTGAGCCGAACGCTCTCCTTCAACGACCTGCTCGGGCGGCTCAATCGAGCTTTCCATTCCGGGGATCCCGCCCACGAGCGCGCGCCGGTCGACCGCGGAGCCATCACCGAGTTGCTCTTTATGTTGCCCAAGGACGACCTGAGTCCCTTTTTGACCGTGGATCATGGTCGCGCCAATATTATCGTGCGGACCGGGGCGGTGGGCTCCTCGGAGGTGATCGCTCTCGAACATCGCCTTCGCTCGGTTCTGGCCGCCCATCCGCTCCCCAACGGCGCTCGGGCGCGCATCACGGGCAATGCGATCCTCCTCGCCCATAGCGCCGACGCGATCAGCCGAGCCCAACCCCGGGGCATCGCGGTTGCCGCTGGGGCGATCTTTGTCTTGATCAGTCTCGCCCTTCGTTCCCCGAGCCTGGGGCTCGTGGCCATGATCCCGAACCTGGTTCCGGTGGTCTATTTCTTTGGTCTTCTCGGCCTCGGATGGGCACCCCTTTCGCTGCCCGTGAGCATGATTGGCTGCATGGCCCTGGGAATCGCCATCGATGACAGTGCCCATTTCCTCGTCCGCTACCGGCGAGAGCGAGCGCGCGGACTCGCGCCCGAGGCGGCGGCCCTGGCCTGCAACCGGCAGGTGGGCCGTCCCATCGTGATCACCTCGGTGATGCTCTGCCTGGGCTTCCTCGTGATGACGGCGTCGAGTTTCGCCACCCTGCAGGAATTCGGTTTCCTGTCAGCCATAACCATGGGGCTCTGCCTGTTGACAGACCTGGTTCTTCTGCCCGCCATCCTGACCCGTTTGCGGGTGTGAGCCGCCGGGGGCTCAGTCGACCTTGGCGTGGCTGCGCAGTCCGTCGATGGCGGCCTTGTAGTTCTCGGCCCCAAAGACGGCCGTGCCCGCGACGAAGGCGTTGGCCCCTGCGCTGGCGGCTTCCCCGATGGTTTCGGGGGTGATCCCGCCGTCGACCTCGATGTCGATATCGAGCCCGGCTTGGTTCGCCCAGGCACGGATTTCGCTGACCGCGGGCAGGGCGCCACGGATGAATTTTTGTCCCCCGAAGCCGGGGTTGACGGTCATCACGAGAACCTGGTCGACATCGGCGAGGATCGACTTCACCGACGACGGCGAGGTGGCGGGGTTGAGAACCACGCATGTTCGCGCGCCTGCTTCGCGGATCATTTGGATGCTCCGGTGCAGGTGGGGGCAGGCCTCTACATGCACTCCGATGATGTCGGCTCCCGCGGCAGCGAAGTCGGCGACATAGCGATCGGGGTTTTCGATCATCAGGTGGACATCGAGGGGAAGGTTCGTGCAGCGACGAACCGCCTCTACGATGCCGGGGCCGATCGTGATATTCGGCACGAAGTGACCGTCCATGACATCGATATGAATCCAATCGGCCCCAGCCGCCTCGGCGGCTCGGACCTCGTCTCCCAACCTCGAAAAATCAGAGGCCAGGATGGAGGGTGCGATCTTCAGGCTAGGCATCGCTCAGTTTTTCCTCTCCAGCCGCGCGGCGAAGAAACCGTCGGTGTCGTTGATGTGGGGTTGGCAGCGGATGAAACCCTTGGGGTCGGTCACCTCAGCGAGTGCGGGCGGCAGGGAGGATGGACCGACCCCCTGGAAATCGGGCCGGTCGGCCAGGAATCTCTCGATGACGTCCTCGTTTTCTTCTTTCAGCACCGTACACGTACTGTAGACGAGGCTTCCGCCGGGCGATACGACCCGTGCGGCCTGGGCGAGCAGCTTCGACTGGATGCCGCCGAGTTTCGCCGGATCCGACTCGCGGACCCGCCAGCGGGCATCGGGATTTCTGCGTAGGGCGCCGAGTCCCGAACACGGGGCGTCGACCAGCACCCGGTCGAAGGCGGGACCGCCCGGGTTGGACGGCTCTCCGGCGGCCGGGGGCAGGTCTGCAAGGGACCGCGTCGCATCCCGGACCAAGGTGCTGATCCCCGGGAGCCCGAGCCGGCGGGCGCCCTGAGCGACCAGACGAAGTCTCCCGGCGTGGCGGTCCAGGGCGAGCACGCTGCCCGCCTCCGAGAGTTCCTCGGCGATGGCCGTGGTCTTGGTGCCGGGGGCGGCGCACACGTCGAGCACCCGGGAATCGGGCTCGAGGGCGAGCAGGTCGACCACGATCTGGGAAGCCTCGTCCTGGACGGTGTAGAGGCCCTCGCGGAAGAGGGGGTCTCGTCCCGCATCGCCTCGGCGTCCGAGTACGATGCCTCGAGAGGCCAGGGTGCAGGCGTGGGCCTCAGGGAATTCGTCGCTCAGGGCTTCGAGCAATGCGTCGCGCGAGCTCTTCCGGGGATTGACACGGATCGTGTGCGGCGGAGGCTGGTTGGACGCCTCGGCCAGGGCGATCGCCGCCGAACCATAATCGGCCCGCCAACGCTGGGCGATCCAGCTGGGGACGGAGAGCGCGTGTTCGAGGTGGGCCTGGGGGTCGTCCTGCCAAGTCGGGAAGACCAGATCGCCGCTCTCCCGGGCGATACGCCGGAGTGTTGCGTTGACGAGCCCGGTTGCGCGCTCGGCCCCGAGCGCTCGTGTGCAGCGCACGGCTTCGTCGACGGCGGCGGTGTCGGGGATCCGGTCCGAGAAGAGAATTTGGTAGACCCCCATTCGCAGGGTGGTGAGGACCAGGGGCTCGATGGACGTCAGCTCGCGATCGAGGGCCGAGGCGAGTACGAAATCGAGCCGGCCTCGCCAGCGAAGGGTGCCGTACACGAGCTCGGTGGTGAGCCGACGATCGGGGCTCGCCATATTGCTCTGGGCCAGGGCGTGATGAAGGGCGACGTCGGCGTAGGCCCGGACTCGCTCGACCCGCTCAAGCACTCGGACTGCGGTCAGGCGCGCGACGGTCGGGCTGCCGGCGCGCCGCCGCGCCGCGCTCTCCCCCGGACTGCGACCGCGCCCCGCGCCGGGACGGATAGGCTTTGCGCTCATGAACCGTTCCCCCGCTGCCCACTGGCGCTCAGGACGGTTCCCGCCTGGAGGGGGTGACCGCGCAGGAAGGCTTCGGGATCCATGCTCTTGCCTCCGGAGCGCTGGACCTCGAGCGGGACCAGCCAGCCCTCGCCCGTGCCGATTCGCAGGGCGGGGTCCTCGGGAGATGCGGCGAGTTTGAGCAGGCCGGGCTCGACTTCCCTCGCGGAGCCGTGGCCCTCGACCCGGGCGCGCAGAATTTTGAGTTCGGCAGCTTTGCCCGCGGCGTCGGCGAAGCGGGTAAAGGCGCCCGGCTTGGGCGCCATCGCGTGGATTTGCCGTGCGCAACGCACGGCGCTTCGGGTCCAGTCGATTTCGGCGTCAGCCCGGCTGATCTTGGGGGCCAGGCTCGCCTGCTCGGCGTTTTGTTCGGTCCAGCGCGCGCGGCCTGCCGCAATCGTTTCGACGGCTTCGAGCAGGGCCTGGGCGGCGAGTTCGGAGAGCCGTTGGGTCAGCTCTCCGGTATTTTCGCGCTCGCCGATCTCGATCTGTCGGGCGAGGGCCACGGGACCCGTGTCCATTTCCTTTTCAACCCGCATGACCGAAACGCCGGTGTATCGCTCGCCGTCGAGAATGGCCTGGGCGATGGGTGAGGCTCCCCGGTAGCGGGGCAGCAGGCTGGCATGCCCGTTGATCATGTAGCCGAGCCGGGGCAGGGTTCGGATCGCTTTCGGGATGAACTGGCCAAATGCGACAACGACGCCCAGGTCGGGTGCACACTCGGCCAGGGCGGCGGCGGTGTTCCCATCGCCGACGCGTTCCGGGCGCAGCAGGGGAGTGCCCAACGCCAGGGCGCGCTCGGCCACGGGCGAAGGCGACTCCTTGCGCCCTCGGCCGCGTTTGCGATCGGGTTGGCTGACGACGGCGACCACGGGGTGGCGGCTGGCAAGCAGGCTTTCGAGGGCGGGAAGCGCGATCTCGGGGGTGCCGAAGAAGACGATCCGAAGCGCGGGAGAGGGCAGGGGCCTAGTCCTCGCTCTCTTCGATCAATTGCTTCTTGCGCTTCTTGACGTAAAGGCTGCGCTTGAGCCGGCTGATGCGGTCGATGAAGAGAGTGCCGTCGAGGTGATCGAATTCGTGTTGCAGGCAAACGGCCCGGAGGCCCTCGGCCTCCTCGACGATCTCCTTGCCGTCGAGGTCCAGGGCCCGAATCGTTACCCGGGCATGGCGTTCGACCTCGGCGCTGTAGTCGGGAACCGAGAGGCAGGCTTCCTCCCAGACGAGCTTTCCTTCCTGGGCGGTGAATTCGGGGTTGATCATGACCTGGGGGCAGCGCTCTTCGCCCTCTTCGCCCCACTCGGTATCGATCACGAAGAGTCGGATGCTCTCGCCCACCTGGGGCGCGGCCAGCCCGATGCCGGGCTCGTCGTACATCACCTCGCACATGTCTCGGGCGAGGTCCCGAATCGCGTCGGTGATTTCGCCCACGGGTTCGCAAACCCGTTTGAGCCGGGGGTCGGGGAATTGAACGATTTCTCGCAGAGGCATTCGGATTCCAGTTTCCGGCAGGTGCCTGGGGCGCCGGGGAGATGCGTTCGGGGTTGTGGTCTGTTGGAACTCTAAGTGCCTGCTGTAATTAAGGATTCTCTTTATAGCATATCCATGGGATTGACATCCACCGCGACCTGAATCGCGCGTTCGGCTCGGCGTCCTCCCTCGGCCAGGATTCGGGAGACCGCTCGCACGCGCTCGCCGTCCTTCCCTTTGACGATGATCTGTTGCCGGTGTCGCCCGCGCAGTCGCGGGAAGGCCGCGGGCACCGGGCCCAGAACCTCGCAGGCGCCCGGCGCGGCGCCTGCATCGGAAAACTCAGCGGCCGCCTCCCGGCCCCGGTCGGCCAAGGCCTGGGCCGCCCGGACCGTCTTCTCGAGTTCTTCGCCCGAGACGATGACCTGGGTGACGCGCCCGAAGGGCGGGTAGCCCAGGGCCGACCGGTGGACGAGTTCCTCGCGGTAGAAAGTCTCGTAATCGTGCTTGAGCACCGGCCGGATCGCATAGTGCTCGGGCAGAAAACTCTGAAGGATGACGCGCCCGGGGACCTGTGCGCGCCCGGCGCGCCCGGCCACTTGGGTCAGCACCTGGAAACAGCGCTCGGAGGCCCGAAAATCCGGCATGTGGAGGCCGACGTCCGCGGCGATCACGCCGACGAGTTGCACGCCGGGAAAGTCGTGGCCCTTGGCGATCATCTGGGTGCCGATCAGGATATCGATCTCCCCCGCCGAGAGACCGTCGAGGACGGCCCGAACGTGCCCCCGGCGTTGGGCGGTATCCCGGTCAAGGCGCGCGGTTCGCGCCGAGGGCAGGAGGGCCCGGACCTCTTCCTCGAGGCGTTCGGTTCCGGCACCCAGCAGGGCGGTGTCGGTGTTTCCACAATTTCCGCAGGCCTCGGGCGGGGGTTTCTGGAATTCGCAGTAGTGGCAGCGCAGACGGTGCTCCGAGGCGTGGTAGACCAGGGCGACATCGCAGTCCGGGCAGTGTTCGGCGAAGCCACAGTCGAAGCAGAAGATGCGGGTGGAGAACCCTCTCCGGTTCAAGAAGAGAATGATCTGGGCGGATTCATCGAGGGTCTGTTGCATGGCCTGGCGCAGGGGGCGGGAGAGGATCAACTTGCGTCCCCGGGACGCTTTTCGGCGCTCCTCCTGGAGGTCGACGATTTCTACCGCCGGGAGAGGGCGCCCGCCGATCCGACGGGGGAGAACCACGCGTTCGATCTCGCCGAGGTCGGCGCGGTAGCGGTTCTCGAGGGCGGGCGTGGCCGAACCCAGCACCACCGGGCAGCGGGCCAGAACCGACAGACGTTCGGCGAGTCGCCCCGCGTGGTAGCGAAAGCCCTGCTCGTTCTTGTAGGCGGAGTCGTGTTCCTCATCGACGATGATCACCCCAATATCGCTGAGCGGGGCGAAGAGGGCGCTTCGCGCTCCCACCGCGATGGGCGTATCTCCGGCCCTGAGCCTCTCCCACTGTTCCAGCCTTTCGCTCGGCTGGAGTCCGCTGTGGAGGACCGCGAGGTCATCACCGAAGCGAGCGCGCAGCCGGGCTACGATCTGGTGGGTGAGGGAGATCTCGGGGACGAGCACGAGGGCTTGACGCCCGGCTTCCAAGGCGGCCTGAACAGCGCGCAGGTAGATTTCGGTCTTGCCGCTGCCCGTGACGCCGTGCAGGAGGAAGGTGTGACTCCGGCTTTCCCGGACGCAGGCGGTGATGGGTTCGAGCACCCCGGCCTGATCCTCGGTGAGGGGCAGCGGGGCCTCGCGTTGGACCGGGGGACCGAGCACATTGCGCGGGGTGCTGCGCTCGAAGATTTCGACCAGGCCCCGGGTGACCAGCGAACGGAGATGGGCGGGTTGGGCGCCGGTGCGCTGGCTGAGTCCGGCGGTGGCCAAGGGGCCGCTCTTCGCCAGGGCCCGCAAGAGGTGCGCCTGCTTGGGCGCCCGGGCCAGTTTGGAGGCACAGAGCGCCTCGACATCGGCCCCTTCGACCACCTGGGCGACGCGCTCGCGGCTGACCCGGGCGGTGGGCCCCCGGATGGCGTCGACCTGGCGCAGAAGGCCGTCCCCGAGGAGTTGTTCGACGATCCCCCGGGCTTCGGGAAGCCGTCTGAGCAGGGCACCGCTCTCCATCGAGTTCTCCGCGAGGGTATCGAGGATCCGGGCGGGCACTCCCTGAGCGCCTCCACTCCGGCGCGCCTCCTCGCCTCGGGGCGTGAGGGCGAGGCGCTTGATGGGCCGGGGCGATGAACCCGTTGGGAGGGCGGCCGCAAGGGCCATGCCGGGCGGGCAGAGCACCTCTTCGGCCGCCTGGATCAGAAGGCTCATCATTTCGGGCGAGAGGACGGGCTGCGAGTCCAGGACTTTTTCGATTTCCTCCCGGATCGGGTCGGGGGCCTCGATTTGTTCGGGGGAATCGGAGTTCGGCCCGGTATGCTGGGCATCGCCTTGGCCCGGGATGTCGAGGCACTCGACGATGACGCCGGTGAGCCTTCGCCCCGAAAAGGGGACGAGTACGCGCTGGCCGGGAGAAAGTACGGCGGCCTCGCCATCGGGGACGCGATAGCTGAAGAGGGAGTCGATGGGGACGGGGAGCGCGACGCGGACGGCACGGCGGCTTGGGCGGGCGAAAAGTGATTCGGTCATCGGCGGCAGTATACCGGGATGGTTTGCCTCCACGGAGGGCCGATGAGCCGCTCTCGCTCCGAAAAGCCGGCCCGGGTGCGCGTCGAGTCCGGTCGCTTCGGCAAGCGGTTGATCGTCGACGAGACCTTCGCCTCGCTCTATCGCGAGGAGGCGCCTGGGACAAGTTGCGTCTGGGATGCCCTGTCGGCCCCGCTCCTGGCGCTTCCCCCGCGCCGCCGGCGGCGGATTCTTGTGCTTGGCCTGGGCGGGGGGAGCGTGGCGCGGATTCTGCGGGCCCTGGCGCCCGGGGCCGAGATCGTCGGCGTGGAGTTCGACCCCGAAGTCGTGGCCGCGGCCCGAGCGCATTTCGAGATCGACGCCCTCGGGCTGGAACTGCACGTGGAGGACGCCCTGGTCGTGCTTCGCCGGGAGAAGCGCCGCTTCGACCTGATCGTCGAGGATGTCTTCGTGGGCCGTGGGGATGCGGTTCACAAGCCCGGGTGGCTTCCGCATCCCGGTCTCGACCTCGCCGCCCGGCGCCTAGCCCGGGGCGGTCTTCTGGTAAGCAATACCCTCGATGAGGCGCCTGCGGTCTCGGCGGCCCTGGGGCATCGCTTTCCCGGGCTGCTGAGCATCGAGGTGGAGGATTACGACAACCGGGTTTTCGTCGCGGGTCCTGCGACGCTCGATGCCCGTCAATTGCGCTCGGCGGTGGCGGCCGCGCCGGTTTTGTCCGAGGGACTGCCCCTCCTCCGCTTTCGCAAAGTGCGCCGTCCGGCGGCCTTGGGGAATCGCTGAGGCGAAGGAACCGGATCGGTGCCCGGTCCGCCCGGTTCAGGGATCGCGGTGGGGGCGCCGGGCTCGGTAGCCCCGGAGGCGGGTCTCAAGGCCCGCCACCAGATCGGGTCGCGTCGTGCGGGCGCTCTCAAGCGCCTGCACGGCCACGGCCGCCGCGGCTTCGAAACGTTCGAGTTCGGCCAGGGCGGCGGCCCGGGCATCGAGGACATCCGCCTCGGCGTGGCCCCCGGCCCCCGCGCGGTCCGCGAGTTCGAGGGCTCGCTGCCCCTGGCGCAAGCCGGGATCTGGGGCCGTCGCTCGGGCGAAGGCCAGGGCAGAGAGCAGTTCGCGATCGCCGGGGGCGCGTTGAACCGCGGCTTCGAGCACTCGGATCCGTTCGCCGTGTTGGCCGGTTCGCCGTAGGGCGGCTGCGAGATTCTGGCTGACGGCGGGCAGGTTGGGCTCCTCGGCCAGAGCGGCCCGATAGATCTCGCTGGCCGGGTGGAGCTGGCCCTGGAGGAGAAGCGCGTCGGCCATTCGCTGGAGCGCGCCCACATTTTGGGGCGCAATTTTCCGGGCCGCCGTGAATTCCGCCACCGCGCCCTCGAGGTCGCTCTGGCTTAGGCGTGCGTCGCCCTGGCACAGGTGGGTGCGCAGGGGGGCGGCCCCGAGTCGTCGGGCCGCGGAGAGGGCAAGCAGCGCCGCTTCGGGGTTGCGGCTCCGCGCGAGCAGACAGCCGAACTCGAGTTGGGCATCGGCGTAGGCTGGCTGCAGGTCGGTCGCGGCTTGAAATTGCTGGAGCGCGGCGGCGGTCTGGCTCGAGGCCGCGAGGGTCCGTCCGAACTCCAGCCGAATTTCGGCGTTGTTCGGAAACCTTCGGGACGCGACCTCGAGACCATCGCGGGCGCTTGTGGTGCGTCCCATCATGAAATGTTGCCGCGCCCGGGCGAGATGCGTGTAGGGGCTGCCCGGTTTGAGCTCGACCGCCTTCTCGAAATGCGCCAGAGCACGCGCGTGCTCCTCGCGATCGCCGAGGGGGGCCGCTGCGATGAGCTCGCCCAGAGCCTTGTGGCCTTCCCCGCGATTGGCCCGGTGCAAGGCATCCCGATCGCTCGGAGGATTGGTCGCGAGCACCAGAGCGGCGACCCCCGCGCTGAGGCCGTAGAGGGCGAGTTGCCTGCGCTGACCCTCGACAACGAATCCGAGTGCGCGGCTCAAGCCGGCTCCCGCCGCCACGGCGAGGAGCGGGTACACGGGCAGGCGATAGCGGGCATTGCTGAAGAAGAGCACCACGGTTCCCGTGTAGATCAGGAGGCAGAGCGCCGGGAGAAACCAGCGCCGCCAGTCCCGGGCGAGGACCGCGAAGCCGGCCAGTCCCAAAATGGCCAGGACCGGAAAGCCGAGCCAGAAGCCTGCGGCGACGGGAGAGAGGCTGGCAAAGAAGCGAATGGGCTGGTTGTTGGGCAACTCCACCGGGCTCCAGAACAGACGCAGCTTAAGGATCAGGTGCTTGCCGAAGGCCACGGGGTCCGCGCGCAGCCAGTCGAGTCCGCGGCCGAGCCAATACTCCGAAACCTCGGCGGGGGCGAGGCTGCGTCCGAGTTCGGCCTCGGGGATCCGGCGAGCGTCTTCGTAGCCCCCGCGCAGCGAGCGTCGCGCGCCGGGAAGGACGGCCGAGATGCCGTCGGAATCGGGGTTGTTGCCGATAAAAAAGTTCACTCCGGCGCTGTAGGTGATGAGGACGGGCGGGTCGCTGAGCCGGGCGTTGCGAACGGCGACGGGGGCGATCACCGATGCAGCGGCCACGAGCAGAACCCCGCTGGCCAACCATTTTCGGCCGGCGAGCCGGGTCCCGGGCAGGGCGATGAAGAGCCAGGCGACGAGGGCGGGGGCCAGGGCCAGGAAATTGGGCCGGGCGAGGGCGCACAAACCCCAGGCGACCCCGGCCAGAGCCAGAACCCCCATGGAGTTTCGGCGCGTAGCGGAGAGCAGGGCGAGAAGCAGGCAGACCTCGAGCAGACACTCGAGGCCCACGGTGAGGAGTTCGCCATCGAAGTAGATGGCGGGCCAGTAGGCGGCGGCCAGGAGTCCGGCGAAGAGGCCAGCCCGGTATCCGGCGAGCCCTGCCCCCAGGCGGCCGATGGCGTAGACCGTGAGGGCGCCGATGCAGGCGCCCGCCAGCCGGGCAGCGACGATGCTCGGGCCCACCGCAGTATAGAGCGCGGCCAGCAGGTAGTAGTAGAGCGGGGCGCGGTAGTAGGGCTCGGGGTCCATGCCCGGTCCGAAGGCGATGGCCTGGGCCCAAGCGTGGTGATCGTACGCGTCCCCCCGCACGACTTCGAAGAAGGGATTGTGCTGGGCTTGCCCCCAGAGGTAGACCGCCCGCAGCGCCAGGGCCAAGACGGCGACTGCGATGAGGGCGATGTGTTGGCGCCGGGTGAGGCGTCCGTCGAAGACGGCTTCGCTGGCTGTGGGCGGGGCCATCAGGATTCCTCGCCGCGGATACGGGGGTCGGCGGCTTTCCAATGGGCATGGTAGTCGGGATCCCGCTGGGCTCCCAATCCGAGGCCCGGGTTCAGGGCACCGGGTTCCGAGCCGGGGCGCGCACGGTTTTCAGGACTCGCTCGATGGCTTCCTGGGCGGCCCGTGTGGCCTGGGGGTCGTGGACCGATCCCGCCGCGCGATTGGCCGGATTGGGCTGGGCATGGTCGAAGGTATGGGTCGCTCCCGAGAAGACGTGAAGCTCGAACTCTCCGCCCTGGACGACGGGATCGCGCTGAAGTTGCTGCGCGTGTTCGATGCAGGCCGCCTCGTCGATGTAGCGGTCGTTTTCCGCCTGGAATACGAGGGTGGGGATGGGCACGCTGAATTTTTCCAGGCACGGGCCATAAAAGAGGAAAGCAGCGCGCACCCCGTGGGCTCCGCCCGGGGGCCATTCCTCGAGACCCAAGGGAGGAGTCTGGTCGCTGGCGAGGAGCAAAAATTCCCAGATCGTCCAGGCGCCGTGGGAAAAGCCACTGAGGGCCAGCCGCTCGGGGTCGATGAAAGGCAGGCTCCGGGCGTAGTCGAGGGCGGCCAGAATGTCGGCGGCGCGCTCGCGTCCGGTCAAGGTTTCGAGGTTGCAGACGCGCTCCCAGTCGAGTTGGCGGGGGCCGAGGCTATCCACCGCGAGGGTGACCACGCCGCGCTCCGCGTAGAAGCGCGCCCAATCGGATTCGTGGCTCGGGGTGGGGCCGCTGCAGCCGTGGAGCAAAAGAATCCCGGGGAAGGGGCCGGGGCCCTCGGGCCGATAGACGCGGATGTCGGGAACCAGCAGGCGCTGGATTTCCGCCAGGGAGGTGGCGGGGGCCCGGGCGCGGCTTCGGGCCTGGGCGAAGAAGGCTTCGCTGGAGTCGCTCTCCGCGGCCTCCTCGAGATCACTCGCCCCGGGCTCCGGGTTCGCCGCCACCGCCGGGATCGATAGCGCCAGGCCGAGGGCCGTCAGCCAGAGGGATGCCGCCTTGATCACCATGCGCCAGGGGTTCATACGATGAGTTCCTCGGACCCTGGGGCTAGAAGAGCGTCGCCAGGTAGCCGGTCACCCCGTCGTGGATCCGCTGGGGGCGTTCGTTGAGGAGGGCGTGTCCGGCGTTCGGGATCTTGCGAAGCTGGACACGGTTCGGGAATTTCGCCTGGAGTTGCGCGCCACCGTGCGCCGCCACCGCGTCTTCCTCGGCCTCGAGGATTAGGATTGGCGCCTCGCCGCCGGCGCCCCACTCGGCGTAGGGCGTTGCGGAACTGGCGTTCTGTTCGGCGATGCCCGCGCGGGGGTACCAGCCCCGAAGCCAATCGTCGGTGACCGGGTTCCCCTCGGCAAAGAAGGCGAGGTCGACGGCCTCTCGCCTGCGGGCCTCGGGAACGATCTTGAGGGCGGCGAGGAGAATGGCCGTGCCGACCTCGGGCGGGGTGGGGGCCGCCCCGCCGGCGGCCAGCAGGATCAGGGTCCGGGTGCGTTCGGGAAAATCGCTGGCGAAGGTTCGTGCGACCCGGTTTCCGTAGGCGTGCCCCAGCAAGACGGCGGGCTCCTCGACCGCTTCGGCGGCCAGCACCCGGTCGACGTCCGCGGCGTAGGTATGCAGGGTGCCCAGCATGCTGGGGAGTTCCGACCCCTCGACGCCCCGGGGCTGGATGGCGAGGGTGCGGTAGCCGTCGCGGTTCAGGGCGGTCGCCAATTCGTTGAAGTCCGCGGCCGACCGCGCAAAGCTCGGCAGCAGCACGACGATGTGCCCGGTTTGCGGGCCTCCGGCGTAATATTCGATGTCGGCTTCGGGGCCTCGAGCGACCCGCAATTCGCCCACCGAGGGCCGCGCGGGGTTGTCCCGAAGCGCGCTGAGGAGGAGGATGAACCCGCCACCGGCGACGGCGACCAGAGCAATCGCGGCGCGACGCAGCCAGCGGCCCAGGGTCGGGTGCCCCTCGGCGAGGCTCGCTCCAGCCAGCCCCACCACGACGAAATCGATCAGCGCATGAAAATAGGTAAAGGCTGTGGGGACATCTGCCGCGATCCGGAACAGGGCTCCGAGGCCCCCCGCCAGGGGAAGCGCGAGGGCGAGCCAGAGGAAGGCCCGCCATGGGGTGAGCAGCCCCGCTCCCACCAGCAGGAAGATCATTCCGGTCGTCGCGGGCCCTCTGATTTCGGGTGCGGTGCCGTAGACGAGCATTTGGGCGGGATGGGTGATCCCCGAGAGCAGCATCAAGTAGGCGGCGATTCGGCGATAGGAGGTATTCATGATGCGAGTCTCCCTCCGGTTGTTCGGGGGATTAACGGCTCAGGCGGAATTGCTCGTGCCTCCGATGAATAGCATGAAGAGCCAGCTGAGGAATTCGTAGAGAGCGCGCTTGCAGGAATGCCACCAGCCCGGTTCCTCGCGCAGGCTTTCGTCCTCGTTGGCTTTCTCGATGACGAAGGCCTGAATGGCCCGGACATCGTCCTCGCTCATGATGTCCCCAAAGCCGGGCATGCCCCGGCCTTCGAGGGCCCCGAGGCGAACGATGGCCTGGAAGTTGTCGTGGCTGCCCGGGGCAAGGCGCCGAAGGTCGGGGATCGCCCCTCCGGCGACCATCCCGGCTCCGTGACAGAAGGCGCAGTAATTCGCGTAGAGCGCGCCGCCGTGAGCGAGCACGGGTTCGGGAAGTCCGAGGGGGGCGGGGGCCCGAGGGATCGATGCGGGTTCGGGGAGCGCGGGGAGCTTCGCCCTCCCGCCGAGTTTGAAAGCGAGCAGACGCCCGCCCGCTGGACCCTCGGCGGGCTTCATGCCCGAGGCAAGCCCGAAGGCCCCGCCCCAACCCGCGAGGACGGCGACGTACTGTTCCCCCTTCGCCCGATAGCTGATCGGAGCCGCGATGATCCCGGTCTGGCTGGGAAAGCGCCAGAGTTCCTCGCCGTCCTCCGAGCGATAGGCGTGAAAGATACCCTCTCCGCTGCCGTGAAAGACGAGACCTCCGGCGGTCGCCAAAACGCCGCCATTCCAGGCGAGGGGGTAGGGGATAGACCAGGTGGTTTGCTGGCGGCGGGGGTCCCAAGCGAGCAGGTGGCCCGAGATCAAGCGCTTCTGGAGGACGCTCAGGAAGAGCGCGTCCCCGGGCGGGTTGTCCCGGCGATCGACCCCCAGGTTGCGAAGTCCCTTTTCGACGGTGAGGGAGTCGAGGCCCTTGTAGGTGAAGCGGGACTCGATCGAGGGAATGAAGACGAGGCCCGTCTCCGGGTCATAGGCCATGGGCTGCCAGTTGTGGGCGCCCACGCTCGCGGGCTGGACGGTGACGCTGCCCTCGGCGTAATCCTCCCCGGGGTTTTCCACCGGCCGCCCGGTGATCGGATCGTAGTGGCTCGCCCAGGTGATGTCGGCGAAGGGTTCCGCCGACAGGAATTCGCCGGTTTCTCGGTCGAGGATGATGAAGAAGCCGCTCTTGGGCGCCTGCATGAGGACCTTGCGCAGGCTGCCCTGCCACTCGATATCGGCCAGGATCATGTGCTGGGTCGCGGTGAAGTCCCAGGTTTCTGCGGGGACGACCTGGTAGTGCCAGACGTATTCCCCGGTGGCCGGCCGCAGAGCGACGATGGAGGCGAGGAAGAGGTTGTCCCCTCCGCCCGGGCTTCGCAGTCGCCGGTTCCACGGAGATCCATTGCCGACGCCGATATAGAGGAGGTCGAGTTCCGGGTCGTAGGCCATGGAATCCCAGACCGTCCCGCCGCCGCCGACCTTCCACCACTCACCGCTCCAGGTCTTGGCGATGCGTCGCACGGTTTCGCTTTCGAAGCCGTCGGCGGGATTTCCGGGCACGGTGTAGAAGCGCCAGTCGAGTTCGCCGGTTTCGGCCGAGTAGGCGCTGATATACCCCCGCACGCCGAACTCGGCCCCGCCATTTCCGATCATGACCCTGCCGCGGATGACCCGGGGCGCACCGGTGATTGTATAGGGCTGCTCCGGGTCCACGGTCATGACGCTCCAGATCGGTTCGCCTGTCCCCGTGTCGAGGGCGACCAGGCGGCCATCCAGGGTGCCCACGAAGATCTTGCCGCCCCAGGCCGCTACGCCCCGGTTGACGACGTCGCAGCAGGCTTGCCGGGCGATGGAACGTGGAACCTGGGGGTCGTATTTCCACAGGAGTTCTCCGGTGGCGCCGTTGACCGCATAGACCACGCTCCAGGTTCCCGTGAAGTAGAGGATGCCATCCAGGGCGAGGGGCGTGGCCTCGAGACCGCGCGGTTCGCCGAGGTCGAAGGCCCAGGCGAGGCCGAGTTCGTCGACGTTTTTAGTCTGGATGTCTCGGAGTGGGCTAAAGCGTTCTTCCGCGTAGGTCCGGCCGTGGCTGAGCCAGTTTCCGGGTTCCGCGTCGGCGTTGAGGATGCGCCGGTGGTTCACCCCGGGCGTCTCGGCCCCTAGAGGTCCCGGATGAATGGCATGGATTAGGGTCAGAAGAAGGACAAGCTGGGAAAGTCGCGGGCCCCGCCACCGGCGGTGGCACTGGCGGTGGCACTGGCG
>JAPKBZ010000042.1 GCA_028823175.1 Myxococcota bacterium | reverse complement strand
CACCACACCGCCACCACCCCACCGCCATCACCCCACCCCTCCCTCCCGATTCTCCCTCTCGATTTTCCTGCCCAGGGCCTCCTGGGGTCATGTGCGCGGAATCGGCGCCGGGGCTATCGTCCGGCGCTCATCGAGACCCTGGGCGCTCGCCCGGGTCTCGGCCGCAGGACGAAGCGAGGTAGGCGGTGCGGGAGACCGCCCCGGGCCGGTTGGTGATACCGGGCCCACCCGAATCTGTCAGGGATTTCCTGGCGGCACGACGGGCGGCCGCTAGATCAATGCCCCCAGAGCGCGCGAGCAGACGCGAGGATGGAACGAGATGGCCGAAGCAGGCAGCACAAACGAAGAAATTCAGGTGGAGTGCAGCGAGACGAGTGCGGTGCTCCGAAGTATCAGCGTGGAGGTGGACGAGAGCCGAGTACGCAAGGCTTTCGATCGCGCTTATGGAGAGCTCCGCAAGACCGCGAGCATCAAGGGCTTCAGGCCGGGCAAGGTGCCGCGCGCGGTGCTCGAACGCGTCTACGGTGCGACCCTTCCGGACCAGGTGGAGCGAGTGCTGGTCTCTGAGACCTTGGCAGAGGCCATCGAGAGTGCCGACGTCAAGCCCGTTTCCGAACCCGATATTGATGCGGAACGCCCGGAGCCGGGCAGCGTCTTCCGTTACACCGCCCACGTCGAAGTGAAGCCGGAGATCGAGTTGCCCGACCTTGCCCAGGTGGAGGGGCGCAAGCCCATCGTTCTGGTGGGGGAGGACGAAGTCGAGGCAGAGATCGAGCGCATGCGGGAGAGGGAGACCAAGCTCGTTGAGGAGTCCGAGGATGTTGAGGCTTCCGAGGGGCATTCGCTTACGTTGAATTTCGTAGGTCGTATTGATGGCGAGGCCTTCGAGGGCGGATCAGCCGATGGGGCCGAGCTTGAGTTGGGAAGCGGAACGATGATTCCGGGCTTCGAGGAGCAGCTCATGGGGGCCAAGGCGGGCGAAAACCGCCAGCTGGAGGTGAGTTTCCCCGAGGAGTACGGTCGCGAGGAGTTGAACGGAAAGCAGGCGGTTTTTGACTGCGAAGTCGTCGCCGTGCGCCGGAAGGAATTGCCCGAACTCGATGACGAATTGGCCAAGGATCTCGGCGAGTATGAGTCCGTCGACGAGTTGAAGGCGGGCGTGCGAGCCGATCTTGAGAAGACCCGGGAGACCGAAGCGGCCCGAGCTCTGGATCGTTCGCTCATGAAATCCCTGGTTGGGCTCTGCGAGTTCGAGGTTCCGCCTGGGGTGGTTCAGTCGCAGCTGCAAAGCCAGATGCAGTCAATGCACCAGCAATTCCAGGGTCGGGTCCCCGACGAAGTGCTTCATGAGCAACTCGAGCGGATGAAGGAAGATGGTCGCCCGATGGCTGAACAGAGGGTGCGTGAGATGCTCCTTGTCGACGCCGTCGCCAACGATCAGGGGCTGGAGGCCTCGAAAGAGGAGTCCGACGCCCGCCTCGCCGAAATGGCCGAGGGGCAGGGGACGGATGTGGAGACCATGCGGGGCATGGCGGAAGCCCAGGGCTGGCTTCCCGCGATTGAGCAGGAGGTTCGGGAACGCAAGGTGTACGCGTACCTGGCCGAGCGAGGGACCCTCGTCGATGTTCCGCCGGAGGAGACTCCCGAGGACGAGGGCGCCGAGGCCTGAGGGCGCCCTTAAGTCCGCGGGGCTTCGGAGAGGCGTACAGGCCCCGGTCGGACGAGACACGGCGCACCCGGCAGGGCGCGACGGCGCGGAGCGGGCCTCTTCCGGGGCTGGCCCCGAGGCGGTTCACGTTCTACCGTTTTGAATTGAAAAAAAGCCGGGTGTGTCGGACGTTCCCCCCCCCACCGCCCCATGCCGGCCTTCCCCGATTGGACACAGGGCGACTGGCGCTTTGTCGCGCGTGACTCTCCGAGGAAAAACGACTCGTCCGGCAGTACGATTCCGATCCGCCCAAACCGAAGTCAGGTCTGGCGCCGAGGAATCCCTGGGAGGCCCGGCCGCAAGGAGTGATGGCGAAGGGGCGAGCACGGGCGTCGGCCGGTCGATCGGGCGGCGACTCGCGGGAGAGGGGCAGCGAGCGTGTCGATACGCAGCAAAATGCAGTGGGGATGCGGTGATGTGCCGGGCGCGCTGCGCTTGTTAGGCTCCATCCCCCCGGGCCATCCGGCTTTGCAAATTGTGCGCTCGCTGGCGGAACCCGTGGGACTCGGGTGCGGTTCGCATGTATCATGCAGAGAGTCAGTTAACGAGTGCATTTAGTGCGAGAAGGGGGCGGCGGTTCATTTCGATGGTGATTCCTTACGTAGTAGAGCAGAACCAGCGCGGCGAACGGGTCTTCGATATTTACTCGAGGCTCCTGCGGGATCGTGTCATCTTCCTGGGAACCGAGATTTCGGATGACGTCGCCAACGTGGTCGTTGCCCAGTTACTCTTTCTCGAGGCCGACGATCCGGAGCACGACATCCACCTCTACATCAACTCGCCCGGAGGCTCGATCACCGCCGGGCTCGCGATCTATGACACCATGTGTTTCATCCGGCCCCACGTGAATACCACCGTGATCGGCCAGGCGGCTTCCATGGCGGCGTGGCTTCTGGCGGCGGGCCATCCCGGCAAACGGACGGCGCTGAGCAACGCCCGGGTGATGATCCATCAGCCCATGGGCGGTGCGCGGGGGCAGGCCTCGGATATCGATATCCAGGCCAAGGAAATTCTGAGCCTGCGCGAGCGAATGAATGAAATTCTGTCGGAGTTGACCGGGCAACCGGTAGACGGAATCGCGAACGACACCGAGCGGGACTACCACATGAATGCCGAGCAAGCGCTCAAATATGGCATCGTGGATCAGGTGGCGAAGAATCGGACGGGCGAAGGCGATCTGAAAGCCTCTCCCAAAGCGGAGGACTGAGCGAGCATGAAGCAGCGGGACGACAACGCGAACCTCTCCTGTTCTTTCTGCGGAAAGAGTCAGAAGGAAGTCAAGAAGCTGATCGCCGGGCCCACGGTGTACATCTGCGACGAGTGCATCGAACTCTGCAACGACATCATTGCGGAGGAGTACGGGCAGGAAGAGAGCCAGTCGGTCACCTCCCGGATACTCAAGCCCAAAGAGATCAAGGCGGCTCTCGACGAGTACGTGATCGGCCAGGATGCAGCCAAGAAAGTTCTGTCCGTGGCGGTCCACAATCATTATCGGCGCATCGAGAGCGGTGGGCAGGTGAGCGACGTGGAATTGCAGAAGGCGAATATTCTGCTGCTTGGGCCGACGGGCTGCGGCAAGACCCTGCTGGCCCAGACCCTGGCTCGGGTTCTCGATGTGCCATTCACCATCTCCGATGCGACGACGCTGACCGAAGCGGGCTACGTGGGGGAGGACGTCGAGAACATCATCCTCAACCTTCTTCAGGCGGCCAACTACGACGTGGAGCGGGCCCAGAAGGGAATCATCTACATCGACGAGATCGACAAGATCGCTCGCAAGAGCGAGAACCCGTCGATCACCCGGGACGTTTCCGGAGAAGGGGTGCAACAGGCGCTCCTCAAGATCATCGAGGGCACGACGGCCAGCGTGCCCCCGAAGGGAGGTCGAAAGCACCCCCAACAGGAATTCCTGCAGGTAGACACCTCGAATATTCTTTTTATTTGCGGAGGGGCCTTCGTGGGCCTCGAAAAGCTCGTCGAGCGGCGAATCGGGGTGAAGGGTTTGGGCTTTGGTGCCGATATCCAAGTCAAGACCGATCAGCGTAAGGGCGAGCTGCTCGCGTCCGTGGAGGCTGAGGATTTGCTGCATTTTGGTCTAATTCCCGAGTTCATCGGCCGGCTGCCCGTGGTCGCGACCCTCGGCGAATTGGACGAGGACGCGCTGCTCGAAATTCTGACAGGGCCCAAAAATGCATTGATCAAGCAGTACCAGCGTCTCTTCGAATTCGACGATGTCGGCCTGCGTTTCACTGAGGGGGCACTGCGGGCTGTCGCCCGGAAAGCCCTGGATCAAAAATCCGGGGCCCGGGGATTAAGGGCGATCCTCGAGAGTGCGATGCTCGAAATTATGTACGAGATCCCCTCGCGGGACGATGTCGAGGAGTGCGTGGTCAACGAAGAAGTGATCCAACAGGGTACGAACCCCCTGTTGGTTTTTAAGCAGGAAGCGGAATCGGCCTAGAGCCGAAGACGAAAGGTGACGCCGGATGGGTTTCTCCCGCGACGACGATGACAGTAATTCGAGCACTTCGGGCAAGCAATCTCGAGTGGTGCCGCTGCTCCCGCTTCGGGATATCGTCGTTTTCCCCCATATGGTCGTGCCGCTCTTCGTTGGGCGACCGAAATCTATCCAGGCACTCGAAGACGCGATGGCGGGCTCCCGGGAATTGATGCTCTCCGCCCAGCGGCAAGCCGGGCAGGAGGAGCCCTCGGCCGAGGATATCTATCCCCTCGGGACCCTGGGCAATATCATCCAGCTGCTGCGACTTCCCGACGGCACAGTGAAGGTACTGGTCGAGGGAAAGTCCCGGGCGCGCATCGAATCGTTTCACAGCAATGATCCCTATTTTTCGGTTCGGCTCTCTGAGTTAGAAGACGCCGAGGTGTCGACTCCGGAGTCGGATGGCCTGATGCGCACGGTGCAGACCACTTTTGAGAGTTATTCGAAGCTCAACAAGAAGATCCCGTCCGAACTTCTCAATACGATTTCCGGGATCGACGAGCCGGGAAAGCTGGCCGACAACATCGTGGCCCATCTGAATCTCAAATTGGAGGATCGGCAGAGCCTGCTCGAGATGCTGAACCCCGCCGAACGCCTCGAGGACGTCTATTCGCGCTTGCAGGCCGAGATCGAGGTGCTCGAGGTCGAGCGGAAGATTCGCGGCCGGGTTAAGAAGCAGATGGAGCGCTCCCAAAAGGAGTACTACCTCAACGAACAGATGCGGGCGATCCAGAAGGAGTTGGGCGATCGAGACGAGTCCAAGGGCGAATTCGATGAACTCGACGAACTTCTCGAGGCGAAGGAAATGCCCGATGATGCCCGGGATCGAGTCTCGAAAGAGATCAAAAAGCTCAAGATGATGTCGCCTATGAGTGCCGAAGCCACCGTGGTGCGCAACTACATCGATTGGATGCTCGACCTGCCCTGGGATAAAAACCAGGAGGAGCTCAAAGATCTCGAGGAGTCCGAGGCCATTCTTGATGCCGATCACTACGGGCTCTCGAAGCCCAAGGATCGCATTCTGGAATTCCTTGCCGTTCAGACCTTGGTGGAGCGCATGAAGGGTCCGATCCTGTGCCTCTCGGGACCTCCCGGGGTGGGCAAGACTTCCTTGGGCAAGTCCATTGCCCGGGCGACAGGGCGGGATTTCGTGCGCATTAGCCTCGGAGGCGTTCGGGACGAAGCGGAAATTCGCGGACACCGCCGGACCTACGTGGGCGCGCTGCCCGGAAAGATCATCCAGAGCCTCAAGAAGGCGGGCACGAGCAATCCCGTTTTCCTCCTCGACGAGGTCGACAAGATGTCGATGGATTTCAGGGGCGACCCCTCGGCGGCCTTGCTCGAGGTTCTAGATCCCGAGCAGAATCACACCTTTAGTGACCATTATCTCGATGTCGACTACGACCTCTCGCGGGTCATGTTCATCTGTACCGCCAACGTTCTGAGCGAGATTCCCCGCCCCTTGCAGGACCGCATGGAGGTGATCCAGATTTCGGGGTATATCGAGTCCGATAAGCTTGAGATCGCCCGGCGCCACCTGCTCGACAAGGTGCGCGAGGCCAACGGTCTGGCCGAAGATCAGATCGCCTTCACCGACGGGGCGATCCTCGAGGTGATTCGCCACTACACCCGGGAGTCCGGGGTGCGCAATCTTGAGCGCGAACTCGCCTCAATCTGTCGCAAAGTGGCCCGGGAAGTGGTTCGGGCGGGGGACGGCTGGAAGCTCTGCCGGGTGACCCCGAGGCTGGTCAAGAAATTCCTGGGCGTGCACCGCTTTCGCTTTGGTAAGACCGAGACCGAGGACCTAATCGGTGTCACCACGGGGCTGGCCTACACCGAGGTGGGAGGCGAGTTGCTCCAAACCGAGGTGGCGGTTTCCGCAGGGCAGGGCAAGCTCCAGATCACCGGGAGCCTCGGCGAGGTGATGCAGGAATCCGCTGGGGCCGCGATGTCCTATGTCCGCTCCCGGGCCAAGCAGCTCGGTCTGAAGCGGGATTTTTATACCAAGGTCGACCTCCACGTTCACGTGCCCGATGGCGGTACGCCCAAGGATGGGCCCTCGGCGGGCATCACCCTGGCGACCACGATCGCGTCGGCCCTGACCCGGGTGCCTGTGAGGTCGAATGTGGCCATGACGGGCGAGATCACCCTGCGGGGTCGGGTGCTCCCGATTGGCGGGCTCAAGGAGAAACTGATCGCTGCGCATCGCGGTGGCGTGGATACGGTGATCATCCCCAAGGAAAACGAAAAGGACCTGAAGGACCTGCCGGGGCCTATCAAGAAGAGCCTGGAGATCATTCCTGTCGAGCATATGGACGAGGTTCTGGCGCTTGCTCTGGCGGTCCCCGATCCGGGCGCTTTTCTCCAGAGCGGGGTGCACGATCTGGATGAGATCTACGAAGTTCCGCGCGGATCCTCGGGGGCTCCCACGGATGTGCCACACCCGGCCGGGGTAAACTGAAGACCGATCCCGGCTGCCGGGCACCCATTGCCTGGGCGTGTAGCTCAGTTGGTTAGAGCATCTCGTTTACACCGAGAGGGTCCGCGGTTCGAATCCGTGCACGCCCACCACCCCGGCCCGTCCACCCGTTCCCGGGGAGGGCCACGTTGGGTCCGCTTGGTCTATAGTGGATTTTTTCGCAGGGCCCGCCAGGGCTTTGTCCCCCTCGCCAAGGAGCCCGCCCGATGCCCGAACTTCCCAGCGACCCGATCTCCCCCCAGCAGTTCATGGAGGAGTTCATTCCCGCCACGTTGAACGAAGCCACCCTGGACGCCGAGACCGACGTGAAGCTGGGCGTGCAGATCGACGGAGAGGGCGGTGGCCAGTGGGTACTGCACCTCTCCGGGGGCGCGTTCCAGGTCGAGCAGACGGCGCGTGAGGAGGCCGCCTTCACCCTGGTGCAGACCGTTGAGGATTGGCGTGGGGCGCTCTGGGAGGGCCGTGGTGGTGTGTTTGGCCAGCAGGCGAGTGCCCTGCTCAGCGGGGGCATTGCGGGCAGTGAGCAGGCACCTCCCCCGAACGCGAAGGTGATGGAGCAACTTGCTGCCCTGGGCGGGCTGATCCGGGTCACGGTGACGAGCGCCGAGGGCGAAGACTGGAGCACGGGCTTCAAGCTCGGCCCCGGGGAACTGCCCGCGGAGCCCACCACCGAAGTTCGGATCGCCGCCGAGGATGCCGAGGCCATGCAGAGCGGCAGTCTCGATCCGATGCAGGCGTTCATGAGCGGAAAAATTAAAGTCATCGGCGACATGGCTCTGATGATGCAAATGCAGGCCATCGCCATGCAGGCGGGGTCCTAGCGGGGCGCCTTATCCTCGCCCGGAAGCGGAAGCAAGGGCCTCTCTCAGCCACGCCCAGAACCATTGCCAGGCAGGGGGGCGGGGGGATTCGAACGCTTCACCGGGCCACCCCGGGACCGGGGGCGGTGTTTCGACGGTTACGGTCATACTCTGCCGGGCGACGAGACCGGCCTCGTTGCTGGCCGAGAAGGTGAAGGCATAGAGGCCGGCGTCCCGGCTTTGCGGCCGCCAGCGGAGCTGCGCCCGACCCACCCTCGATCCCAACAAACGAACGCCGAGGGCCGCTACCGAGGCCGGCTCCCAGTCGTCTCCGACCCGTCTATGGATTTCGAGGGCGATGGTCGGCGCCCGCCGACTCCGGGTTTTTCGGTCTCCGCGCCGGTTTCTGTCGGCCCGTATCCGCACCCGGAGTACTCCGCCGGGCGCGACGCTTTTTTCGGGCTCGGCCAGGGGGGCCAAAACGGGCAGAGTCGTGCCAAAGATCGTGGAAGAGCCCGCGCGCTCGTCCTGCCAGACCAGTTGCCGGCCGTCGATGTCCGAGTGGGCCTGGGCGGTCATCTCCGCCGTCACGCGCTGAACCGGGCAGCGGGCGAGCACGGGGTCGTATTCGCAGTAGAAGACGTCGCTGGCCTCGTCGCCGACCTGCGCGTCCCAGACCAGACGCCGGCCCGAGAGTCGGGGGGTCGAGTCGCGCACGTTAGGCGCCACCTCGATGGGCGGGCAGGCTCCCGAGCTGGGCTGAAAATCGCAGAGCAGCAGGGGCTGGTTGCCTCCGAAATTGAATTTGACCCATGCCACTAGGTTTCCGGAAACCGTGACCCGGGAATAGGGCGAGATGGGGTCGCGAAGCTGCTGGGCGGGGCAGGCCCCGCTGACCGGATCCAGGCGACAAAAGCCGACGCGTTGGCCTCCGCTGTAGTCGATCCAGGAAAGCGTCTCTCCGTCGCTGCGCAGAAAGCTTCGCCGGGCGGGCGCCAGGCCGAGGTTGTACTCGACGCAGCGCTGGCCACTGGGGTCGGGCTTGCAGGCCCTCAAGGTCCCCTCGCTGGAGATCCAGAAGATGCGCCCCTGGGCGCTGATCGGGGGCTGGGAGAGTGGAGCGCCCGGGTCTATTTCAAAGGCCGGGCAGAGGCCGCTGGCGGGGTCCTGGCGACAGCCGTAGCCGCGCACTTCGAAGGAGCCCGGCTCTCTGGCGTTCCAACTGGCCACCCGTGTGCGCCGCCCGGGCCCGCGGGAGCGCCCGGTGGGGGACCTGGAGGAGGAGATCGACGGCCTTTGGGCATTATTGGGCCCCGCTTCCAGGGTTGACTGGCGTCCGGAGACGACGTGGCTGGCGAAGAGGTTCCAGTTGTCGGAACGACCGGCGGGGTCGGCTTCATCGCGGAGGGATTGCCAGGCGACGACTCGCCCACTGAGCGCGGGCGCGAGGGCGGGGGGGCCCGGTGAGGAGAGCGCAGCGAAGCGACCCCGCTCAAGGCTTAGAGGGATGAATTCGCGATACGTCTCACCCCGGGAGCCCCGGACCTCGAGGCGGATCAGGTAGGTGCCCTCTTCGGCGTCGGTGATGTCCCAGGTTCCGAGAAGCTCGCCCTCCACGGCGCTCGCCTGGGCGGGGGTAATCGCCTGCCAATCGGTTGGGTCGTTGCCCAGCCCCACGCTGAGCGTGTAGTCGAGCATATCTTGACCCCGCGCGGTCCCGCGGATCGCTACCCGGTTCCTTGGGCGATCGCGGCTTTTTCCCCGGTGAGGGTGGGGGTCGCCCGGCTCCGGGCGCCGCAATCCGGGGTGGAACACGCTCCCCGCCCGGGGCGAGTCGAGGGCCGCTTCGAGATCGGGCAGGGGGAGGCGCTCGAGGGCGCCGACGATGTCGAGCCGGCCGGCGCCGAACTCGCGATCGTGCCCCGGGCGGCCAAAGTCGGCCGATCCCTGGCGCAGCAGGCGCCGGACGTCGTCGTAGTCGAGGTCGGGCTGGGCGCTGAGCAGGAGGGCTGCCGCACCGCTCACGTGGGGGGCGGCCATAGAGGTTCCGGCCGCTCGGGAGTAGCCGTCGCCCACCGCGAAGGGCGCCGAACCCGCATCGGCCGACGAGCGGAGGGAGAGGATATTGCGGCGGGCGAGGTAGACGTTCGGATCGCTGGAGGGGCCGCCGCCGGGCGCCGCCAGATCGATCAGCCAGCCGTGGTTGGTAAAGCTTGCCGAGGGGCGGTCGTCCTGGCCCGAGGCGGCCACGGTGATGACGTCGCGGGTGTTCTCCGGGCTATTGGAGATCACGTCGAGGCTGCGGTTGCCCGCCGAGGTGACCACGACGACGCCCATGGCCGAGACGGTGCGCACGACATCCTCCGCCAGGGGGTTGCGCGGGCACAGGGGGCTGCACGACCAACTCGCGTTGACCACCCGGGCTCCGTTGTCCGCGGCGTAGAGAACCGCGCGCCAGAGGTCCGAATCCAGCCCGTCGCCCTCGGCGGGAAAACCCTTGAGGGCCATGATTCGCGCTTCCGGGGCGACCCCGACGATGCCGATTCCGTTGTTGGCGACCGCGCCGATGGTGCCCGCAACGTGGGTGCCGTGTCCGCGATCGTCGAAGGGGTCGGGGTCTCCGAAATCCAGGGGGCCGTTGTAGTCCCCGTCCTGATCGGCATCCACCGAGTTGGCGAAATCGAAACCGCGCAGATCGTCGATGAAGCCGTTGTTGTCGTCGTCGATCCCGTTCCAGTCCCCGGGGTCTACTCGGCCGTTGCCGTCGAGGTCCTCGCCCGGGTTGACCCAGATATTCCCGGCGATATCGGGGTGGTGGTAGTCAACTCCGGTATCGACGACGGCCACCACCACGCCCTCGCCCCGCGCGACCGACCAAGCCTCGGGGGCTCGCACCCGGTGGAGGCCCCAGAGGTCGGCGAAGGCCTGGCCCCAGCTGCCGCTCGAGTGGAAGAAGGGATCGCTGGGCACGATTTCCTTGCCGGCACCGGGGAGCGCGTCCAGGGCCTGGGTGTGATTCGGCTGGACCCAGGCCACGTGGGGGTCGCCGGCGTAGAGCGCCACGGCGTCGCCGGGGGGTAGGCCCGGGGCGGTTTCGATGAGATAGATATGCGAGAGGTCGGGCAGGGGAGGGCCGGAAGGCGCGCGATTTGACGACCGTCGCCGCTCGAGTTTGGAGCGCAGCCCGGCGCGTTGTTGCGAGAGCGGGCGGCCATCGGGTCGGCGGAAGAGCGCCCTGATCCGGCGAACCCCGGTGTGCGCATTGAGGGCATCGAGCGAAGCCGAAGCGTCCCGCGTTTCCGGGGCAAAGGCTCGACCTTCGCCAAAGAGCGTCTCCGCACAGGCCTCCACGGCGTGGGGCCCCTGGTCGTGAAATTTTACGATCAGTTGGGTGGGGCCGGTGCCGGCTCGTCCGGAGATGGGCAGTAGGACGAGGGCCAACCCTAGGCCCAGGCTGGCGAGAGTCCGAGTCTTGCTTCGCCTGTGCCGGGCCCAGGGAGAGGGCACCGGGAATGAGGGTCGGAGAGATGACACCCCGCCATTATATGCCATGAAAATGGCGCCAAGAACGCAATCTTCGGCGAGTGTCGGCACTCGCCCGGGAAGAACCCCGAGCGGGCTCGGCCTTTTGCTTTGCGCGCAATCCGGGATTCGGCTAGATATCCCCCCGACCGGAGTACCGCGGGGCGGTAGTTCAATAGGTTAGAGCACCGGCCTGTCACGCCGGAAGTTGCGGGTTCGATTCCCGTCCGTCCCGCCACCCGGGCCTCATTGGGCCCTCCTCCGAGCACTCGATCCGCGCCAATTCGGACTTTTTCGTCCGAGGAGTGCGCCCGGAGTCGGCCGCGTTGGCCCCGGATTTCAGCCGTCGCCGCGGGATGGATCCAGGGTTTTTCGGGCGCTTGCGAGAAAAAGGCGCGCGCGGCCGGAACCGCTGTCGAGGGTTCGGTGACAGACCTACGACTCTACGGTGGGCGGCTTACTCCTTGGCCGCCGGGTGTGGGGGGGCGAGTGGGGTTGCATTGCGCCGCTCGCCCCAACCCACCCAGAGTTGATCCACTCTACAGGCAAGCGAACTTCATTGAGCCTTTCTTCATTGAGCCCTTCTTCATCGAGCCCTTCTTCATCGAGCCTTCAAAAACAAGCACGATTAAAGACAAGCACGACTCAAGACGAGCACCACTCAAGACGAGCACCACTCAGAACAAGCACCAAAATAACTGAGAAAATGACTACTCCCTGGGCCGGCCGTATTCATCCGAATGCGGCCGGCCATTTTTTTTGGGGGGGCGATTCGGTCGGGCGGGGGCCGGGAGGGCTCAGTCCTTCGCGTTGTTTCGCCGTCGCCGTCGCCACTCGGCCAACCTGGCGGCCAGGGCCGCTTCAGCACCCTTCTCTTGGGGCGCGTAGAACTCCGCGCCCGCCAGGGCCTCGGGCAGGTTGTCCGTCGCCACGAATTGGTCCTCGGCCTCGTGGGGGTATTCATAGCCCGCCCCGTAGCCCAGACCCTTGAGCAACTTCGTGGGCGCGTTGCGCAGGTGCATGGGAACCGGGAGGGAGCCCGTCTCTTCGACCGCCTGTTGCGCCCGGCCTAGGGCGGCGTAGGCGGCGTTGCTCTTGACCGCGCAGGCGAGGTAGCTGGTCGCCTGGGCGAGGGTGATCCGGCACTCGGGCATGCCGAGGCGCTCGACGGCCTGGTGGGTGGAGGTGGCGAGGGTCAGGGCCCAGGGGTCTGCGTTGCCCACGTCCTCGGAGGCAAAGATGAGTAGTCGTCGAGCGAGAAAGAGTGGATCCTCGCCCGAGGCCAGCATGCGCGCGAGGTAATAAAGCGCGGCGTCGGGGTCGCTGGCGCGCAAGCTCTTGATCAGTGCCGAGACCAGGTTGTAGTGCTCCTCGCGGTCCCGGTCGTAGAGCAGCAGCCGGGTGCCGGCCGCCTCGCGAACGGTCTCTGGCGCCAGGGGGGCGTCGGCGTTCTTCCCGCGTTGGTGGATGGCCGCCGCCGCCTCGAGCAGCCCAAGGGCTTTGCGGGCGTCTCCCCCTGCGAATTCGACCATGGCGCGCCGGCTCTCTTCGTCGAGGGTCAGTTTCTGCTTGCCCAGCCCCCGCTCCGCGTCCGCCAGGGCGTTCTCGATCACCCGGGCTACGGCCGCCTCGTCCAGGGGCTGCAGGGTGAGGACCCGGCTGCGTGAGAGCAGCGGGGCATTGACCGTGAAAGAGGGGTTTTCTGTGGTGGCCCCCACCAGGGTCACCGTCCCCGCCTCCACATGGGGCAGCAGTACATCCTGCTGAGCGCGGTTGAGCCGGTGGATTTCGTCGATGAAGAGCAAGGTACGCAGGTTGGCTCGGCGCGCGGTGTCGACGGCCTCGCGGATCTCCTTGACCCCGGCGACCACCGCCGAGAGCGCCTCCATGCGCGTGTCCCGAGCTGTCGAGAGAAGCCAGGCGAGGGTGGTCTTGCCCGATCCGGGCGGTCCCCACAGGATCATCGACGGGATTTCTCCCGCCTCGACCATGGCCCGAAGGGCGCTGCCCTCACCGACGAGGGCTTCCTGGCCGATCATGTCCTCGAAGTGACGGGGCCGCATTCGATCGGCCAGGGGCGCGTGGGGGTCCAGCCGGCGTTTGGGGCGATTCGGGAAGAGGTCCATGTTTTGATCCTGGGCCATGGGGCAAAGCTTAGCCCGAGGTTCGTCGACTGGAGCCTTGAGTTGCCCGCCGAATCGGGGATCATGGGCGGGACAGGGATGGCGGGATGATTAAGATCGGATCGGTCGGAATTTGTTTGAAGGAGAACCAACCCCAGGCACAGGGGACGGTGACTCGGCTTGTGGCCTGGTTGCGAGAGCGCTCCATAGTGCCCCTGGCCGACGACCAGTGTGCGGTCTGGGCGGGGGTCGAGGCGCACTCCAGGGAAGAACTCGCCCGGGACGCCGATCTGCTGGTGGCCCTGGGAGGCGATGGAACCCTGCTCTCCGTGGCGCGGGCGGCCGGCGTACGGCCGGTGCCGATCCTGGGGGTCAACCTCGGGCGGCTCGGTTTTCTCGCGGAGATCAGCGAAGAGGAACTCATTCCGGCCCTGGAAAAGGCGGTGGCGGGCGATCTGGCCGTGGTCTCTCGGATGCGCCTGGATGTTCGGGTCCGCCGGGGGGGCCAGGAAATCGGCGCCTTCCTGGCGCTCAACGACGCGGTCATCACCAGTGCCCAGATTTCTCGCATGATCGACGTCGAGGCGTTCGCGGACGGGGCCCGGGTCACGACCTACCACGCGGACGGCCTGATCGTGGCCACGCCCACGGGTTCCACGGCGTATTCGCTCTCCGCCGGCGGGCCGCTGCTCGCCCCTGACCTGGCCGCCATCGTGTTGACCCCCATTTGTCCCCACTCGCTCACCCAGCGCCCCATCGTTTTGCCCGAGAGCACCGAGGTCGAGGTCGTCCCGCTGGCCCCGGAGAAGCGGGCTTCCCTGACCGTCGATGGGCAGGTGGGCCTTGAGGTCCTCGAGCCGGGCGATCGGATCTCCGTCCGGCGTTCGGCCCACCCCGTGGAAATCGTCGCCTCGCCCTTCTTGAGCCGCTACGAGATCCTCCACGCCAAACTGCGCTGGGGGGAGCGATGATCGAGAACCTACGCATCGAGAACGTCGCCGTGGTGGAGGAGGCGGAGCTCGAATTCGGCCCGGGGCTGAACGTGCTCACGGGAGAGACCGGCGCGGGCAAGTCCATCGTGCTCGGGGCGCTCGCGCTGCTCGTGGGGGGGCGGGCCGCTCGGGACAGTGTTCGCGAGGGGGCATCCCAAGGGGCGGTCGAAGCGCTCTTCAGCACCGAGGCCCTGGATCAACTCGAAGCCGAACTCAGCGCCCGGGGTCTCCGGGCCGATGGGGATGCCGGGGATGCCGAGACGGCCCATGAACTGGTGGTGCGTCGCTCCCTGGCGGCGAGCGGGCGCAGCCGGGCGCGGATCGGCGGGCAACTCGTGCCCGTCTCGACCCTGGCCGAACTTTTCGCCGGGCGGGTGGAAATTTCGAGTCAACACAGTTCCCAGGCGCTGCTGCGGCCCGAATCCCACGGCCGCTACCTAGACGCCGCGGGTGGCCTGCTGGGCCAGCGGGCGGCGGTGCGCGTCGCCTACGAGGCCCTCCAGACCCTGGACGAGGAAGAGGCCACCCTGCGCGCGCGAGCGGACGAACGCGTTCGTCAGCAGGATTTTCTCGCCTATCAACTCGCCGAGATCGAGGAGGTGGGTCTCGAGGCCGGAGAACTCGCGCGCCTCGAGCAGGAGCACGGTCGACTGGCCCATGCCGAGAGCCTGGTGGCCGAGGGCGGTCGAGCCCTGGCTGCCCTGCGTGGGGACGACGCGGGCGGTGAGTCGGCCGGGGCAGCGGATGCCCTGATTTTGGCGCTGCGCAGCGTCGAAGCCATGGCTGTCCACGACCCGGGTCTTCGGCCCCTGCAGGAGCGCCTGACCGGCGCCGAAGCCGAGCTGCGCGACGCGGCCGGCGATCTGGAGCGTTATCTCGATGGGGTCGAGGGGGATCCGGCGCGTCTCGCCGGCCTCGAGGATCGGATCGGCCAGGTCGAGCGACTGCGCCGCAAATACGGCGCGGACGAGAGCGAAATCTTCGCCCAGCGCGACGCCCTGGCGGCGGATCTGGCGGGCATCGAGGGGGCCGACGCTCGGCTCGATGAGTTGGCCGACGAGCGCCGCCGGGCCCTCGAGGCCCTGGGAAAAGTGGCTAAGAAGTTGAGCTCCGGGCGCAAACGAGCGTCGCGCAAGCTCGCCGGGGAGGTGCAGGAGGCGCTCGCGCGGCTGGCCATGCCCGATGCACGCTTCGCCGTGGAGTTCTCGGAGCCGGGGCAGGCGAGCCAGTGGCCGGCTGATGCCCCCAGCGGCCCGACGGGCGCAGAGGCCGCGGAGTTCCGTTTCTCCGCCAACAAGGGCGAGGCGCCCCGAGCGCTCCAGAAAGTGGCCTCGGGCGGCGAGCTTTCCCGGGTTTTCCTGGCCTTGAAGGGCGCTCTCCGCCAGGCGGGAGCGAATATGGTCCTGGTCTTCGACGAGGTGGATGCCGGCATCGGGGGGCGGGCAGCGGAGAGCGTCGGCCGAGCCTTGGCCGAACTCGCCGAGCGCCACCAGGTGCTCTGTATTACGCATCTGCCCCAGATCGCGGTTTTCGCCGAGCGGCATTTCCGAGTCGAGAAGGCGACGGCTCGGGGCCGGGTGCGGGCCCGCATCGTGGCCCTGGAAGCCGATGGCCGGGTCGAGGAGATCGCCCGGATGGCCGGGGGCGAGGCGATTTCCGAGGCCACCCGGGCGCACGCCCGGGAACTGCTCGCCTCGGCGGAGTCCGTGGGCGCCGGTCGAGGGCCGACGGCCGCGCTCTGAGGGGCTCCGCTCGGGGACGTCGGCTTCGGGCTGCTCACGGCGGGCCGGCCTTTTGATTGCCCCGGGGGCGGGCCTCTTCTAACGTCGGTCTTTACCGCCCCCCGTGTCGATCCACCCCGGAGTCCCGCGAGCCCCACATGCAACGCATTCTCAGCAAGTTTTTCGGCACACGAAACGACCGGGTCATCAAGGGCATCGTTCCGCTCTTGGAGCGGATCAACGCCCTCGAACCCGGCTTAATCGGGCTCAGCGATGCCGAACTCCAGGCGCTCACCCCGGCCTTCCGCCAGCGGCTCGAGAACGGTGAGCCCCTGGACGAGCTGCTGCCCGAGGCCTTCGCGACGGTTCGCGAGGCGTCCAAGCGGACCCTGGGCCAGCGCCACTACGACGCCCAGATGATCGGCGGGGTGGTGTTGCACCGGGGCGAGATCGCCGAAATGAAGACCGGCGAGGGCAAGACCCTGGTGGCCACGCTGCCCTGTTACCTGAATGGCCTCACGGGCAAGGGCGTTCACGTGGTGACGGTGAACGATTTCTTGGCTCAGCGCGACGCCGAGTGGATGGGCGAGGTCCACCGATTCCTCGGGCTTTCGGTGGGGTCTATTGTGCATGGTCTGGACGATGTCCAGCGCCGCGCGGCCTACAACGCCGACGTGACCTATTGCACGAATAATGAGCTCGGCTTCGATTACCTCCGAGACAACATGAAGTACTCGGTGGAGCACTTCGTCCAGCGCGATCTCCACTTCGCCATCGTGGACGAGGTCGATTCGATCCTGATCGATGAGGCGAGAACGCCGCTCATCATCTCGGGTCCGTCCGAGGAAAATACCCAGATCTACGAAGTGGCCAATCGGGTGATTCCCATCCTCAAGGAAGGGGCCCAGGCCGAGGCCTCAAAGGGCATCGAGGAGACCGGCGACTACTGGGTGGACGAGAAGAGCCACAACTCGACGCTGACCGAGGCCGGCGTCCACAAGGTCGAAAAGTCCCTACGCATCGACAATCTCTTCGATCCGTCCATGCTGCCGGTGATTCACGCCGTGAACCAGGCCCTGTCGGCCCATACCCTCAAGCGAGTCGACGTGGACTACGTGGTCCGCAAAGGGGATGACGGGCGCAAGGAGGTGGTGATCGTCGACGAGCACACCGGGCGTCTGATGCCCGGCCGCCGCTGGTCCGACGGGCTCCACCAGGCCGTCGAGGCCAAGGAAGGCATCAAGGTCCGTAGCGAGAACCAGACCCTAGCTTCCGTGACCTTCCAGAACTTCTTTCGCATGTACGACAAGATCGCGGGCATGACGGGGACGGCGGATACCGAGGCGACGGAATTCGCGAATATCTATGACCTCGACGTGATGCTGGTGCCCACTAACCGGCCGCTGTTGCGCGACGATCTGGCGGACGTGGTTTTCAAGACCAAACGCGAGAAATTCGATGCGGTGGTCGAGGAACTCAAGGAGCGCCACGAGACGGGGCAACCCGTACTGGTGGGGACGATCTCGATCGAAACATCGGAGATGTTGTCCACGAAGCTGAAAAAGCAGGGAATCAAGCACGATGTTCTGAACGCCAAGAAGCATACCCGCGAGTCTGAGATCGTCGCCCAGGCCGGGCGCAAGGGAGCGATCACGATCTCGACCAATATGGCCGGTCGCGGCACCGATATCCTGCTCGGGGGCAATCCCGAAGTGATGGCTCTGATCAAGTGCGGCCACGACAAGGATCACCCGGACTATCTAGACCACCTCGCGCATTTCGAGGTCGAGTGCTCCGCCGGGCAGCAGGCCGTGCTGGCCGCAGGTGGGCTGCATATCCTGGGGACCGAGCGCCATGAGAGCCGCCGGATCGACAATCAGCTGCGGGGCCGAGCCGGTCGCCAGGGGGATCCGGGTTCGAGCCAATTCTTCCTCTCCCTGGAGGACGACTTGCTGCGCATCTTTGAGGCCGACCGAGTCGCCCAGTGGTGGGACCGCGTTGGGGTGGAGGAAGGCGAGGCCATCGAGAACCGGATGCTGACCCGGGTGATCGAGGGGGCCCAGAAGAAGGTCGAGAGCCGCAATTTCGATATTCGCAAGCACCTGCTCGATTACGATGACGTGATGAACAAGCAGCGTCAGGCATTCTATGCCCGGCGCATCGCCGCCTTGCGCCACGAGGCCATCGACGAGGAAGTCATCGAGATGGTCGAGGGGCTGATTGTGGGCTTTCTGGACGAGATCTGGCCGGAAAAGGGCGATCCCGAAGCCGGGGAACTCGAACAGCTCGTGGGTCTCGCCGAGCACCAATTCGGCATGGTCCTTCCCATGGGCGAGGGGCCGCTGATGGTGGACGGCAAATCCCCGAGCAACCGGAATGAGTTGGGCCGCGGCTTGCTCGAGACCTTCGCTGCTTTTCTAGCCGACAAGCGGGAGCGCTGCGTTGAGTTCGGCCAGGAGTTCAAGGAAGTCGTCGAGTACCCCAATTTTGATTGGTTCCAGCGGGATATCATGCTGCGGATTCTGGATGCGCAGTGGAAGGATCATCTGCATTCGATGGACGGCCTGCGCGAGTCCGTCGGCTTGCGGGGCTATGCTCAGCGCGATCCCAAACTCGAGTACCAGCGCGAGGGCTTTGCCTTCTTCGCCGAGATGGAGCAGCGCGTCGATGAGCAATCCATCGAGACGATTTTCAAATTCGGCTTCCCGCGCCCGCGCCTCGAGACCATGGCCCAATCGGCCGCTCCGGGGCCGACCGCGGTCGGTCAGGGGCTGCCCGGCTCCCCCCCGAGAGGAGCCCCGAGAGCTGGGTCAGAGGGGGGCGCACCGGCGAGCAAGGTCGGTCGCAACGAGCCGTGCCCCTGCGGCAGCGGCAAGAAATTTAAGCGCTGCCACGGCGCTTGAGTCCACCCGCCCCTCGGCCGGAGGGGCTTTGGGGCCGGGCCAACGAAGGGAATGAGCGAGATGAAGGTATCGGCCGTGCCCGGGGTCAGGGGCTTTCGCGCGAGCGGAGTCCATTGCGGGATCAAGGTTTCGGATCCTGATCTGGCATTAATTGTGAGCGACCGACCGGCAGCGGCGGCCGGGGTCTTTACGCGTTCGACCGTCGTCGGCGCCCCTGTTGAATTGAGCCGAGAAAGGCTGCGCGGGGGGCGCGCGCGCGCGGTGGTGGTGAACAGCGGCGTCGCCAATGTGGCCATGGGCGAGCGGGGGCTTCGGGATGCGCGGCGCATGACCGACTACGCGGCTGGAGAGTTGGGTTGCCGGCCTGACGAGGTGCTGGTGGCTTCGACCGGGGTGATCGGAGAACCCCTCCCCATGCCGAAGATCAAGCGAGGCGTCGCGATGGCGGCCGAGGCCTTGAGCGAGGACGGCCTGTCGGCGGCCGCCGAGGCAATCCGGACCACGGATACCTTTGCCAAGGTGGCGAGCAAGCGGATTCGCTTGGCTGGGCGCATGGTGACCGTGGCGGGTATCGCCAAGGGTTCGGGGATGATTGAGCCCGATATGGCCACCATGTTGAGCTTTCTGATTAGCGACGCCGACGCGACGAGCCCCTACCTGCGCGGGGTGCTTCGGCGAGTTTGCGACGACACGTTCAATCGTGTGAGCGTGGACGGGGAAACAAGTACCAGTGACAGCGTCCTGCTGATGGCGAATGGGGCCTCGGGCGCTGCCCGACTTTCCGCCGCAGGCGGAGCCGATGCCGAGCGCTTCGAGGGAGCGGTGCACGCGGTGGCCCAGGCTCTGGCCATGGAATTGGCTCGGGACGGGGAGGGCGCGACGAAACTCGTCAAGGTGGTGGTGGGCGGGGCTTGGAGCGCCGCCCAGGCGCGCTCTGCAGCGCGGCGGATCGCGAACTCTCTGCTGGTCAAGACGGCGATTTTCGGGGCGGACCCCAATTGGGGGCGAATTCTCCAGACCGTGGGCGCCGGGCGCGTTCGCCTCGATCTGGCCAGCACCCGGATTCGCCTGTGCGGCGTGACGGTTTTTCGGGCCGGGGCCTCGGCGGGCCCGGCGGCCCGGAAGCGGGCGGCCGCCCGCTTGGCCGAGCGGGATGAGGTCGAAATCGTGGTGGAGCTCGGGGCGGGGAACCATTCGGACCGGGTGTGGACCTGCGACCTCAGCACCGACTACGTTCGCATCAACGCCGAATACACGACCTGATGCCGTGGGAGAGGCCCCGTGGGGCCGAGATGGTTGGGTGGCTCCGAGTTTGCTAATTAGAGCGGCGGCTGGCCCACTCGGGGTCGGTACTACACACGCGTGAGCTCGCCCCTGCGGTGCCGGAATCTTCTGGTTGGGGAATAACGAGGTCGGCGCGGAGGAAAAACCGCGAAGGAGAACGAAATGAGCGAGACGACGGCGCCGCCGTCGGCGGCGGGCGATGCGCCCGCTGCCGCCCCTGAAACCAAGGGGACCGAGGCCTCGGCCAAGCAGGCCTTCGAGAAGACCGACCTGAGCATTCGAGCCCTGCTCGAAGCGGGAGCACATTTCGGTCACCAGACCCACCGATGGAATCCGCTGATGCGGCCCTTTATCTTCGGGGCCCGGAACGGAACGCATATTCTGGACCTCGACCAGACTTTGCCGATCTTCCAGACAAGCCTCGACCACGTGCGAGAGACTGTGGCGGGCGGAGGCAGCGTTCTCTTCGTGGGGACGAAGCGCCAGGCAGCCAGTTGCATCAAGGCCGAGGCCGAGCGTTCTGGCCAGTACTACGTGAACAACCGCTGGCTCGGTGGCATGCTGACAAATTGGAAGACCGTCAAGAAGTCCATCGATACTTATAAGACTCTCTTGGCCATCCAGGCCGATGAGGAGAAGCGGGCCGAGCATTCGAAGAAGGAACTCGCTCGCATGAGCCGGCTCTGCCTCAAATATGACAAGTCCCTGGCGGGCATCAAGGATATGCCCCGGCTGCCCGACATGGTTTTCGTCGTGGATGTCGGCAAGGAAGCCATCGCGATCAGCGAAGCGCGCCGACTCGGGATTCCGATCATTGCCGTCGTGGACAGCAACAGAGATCCCCGCAATATCGACTATGTGGTTCCGGGGAACGACGATGCGACTCGAGCCATTGATCTTTACTGCAAATGCCTGGCCGATGCCTGCATCGAGGGTGAGGTGATCCGCCAGGACAGGCTGATCTCCGAGAGGGAAGCGCAGCCCAAGGGTTCTGCTGGGAATACGCTGCCGGGGACGGGTCGCCGGGTCGTCGAAATGACCCAGCAGCCGCGACGCAGCCGAGGGGGTCCGGGTGGAGGTTCGGGCACGAGCTCAGGCCGCACCCAGAGCGCCGGTGGTTGGACGGACAAGCGCGCCGAAGGGGCCGCCGGGGGCAAAGATGCCGCCGCCAAGCCCGAAGGGGACGCGGCCGGGGGCAAGGATGCCGTCGCCAAGCCCGTGGTGGCGCCGGCCGAGGGGGCTAAGACCGAGGCCGTCAAGACCGAGGCCGCTAAGCCCGAGGCAGCCAAGACCGAGGCCGCTAAGCCCGAGGTAGCCAAGCCCGAGGCCGCTAAGCCCGAGGACGCGAAGCCCGCGACTGAAGAAAACAAGGGCTGACGCAGCGCCAACCCGGCCCCGCGCAAGGGGGCGAGGGTGGCGTGCATTCGCCGTGAAATAGAGGATCGAGGAGAGAATCGTGGCAGGCATTTCTGCAAAGGACGTAAAGGCTCTACGCGACCAGACGGGCGCGGGCATGATGGATTGCAAGACGGCCCTGAAGGACTCCGAAGGTGACGTCGATCGCGCCATGGACCTGCTCAGAGAAAGAGGTCTCTCGAAGGCGGGCAAGCGCGCCGGACGCGCGACTAGCGAAGGCGCGGTGGCGATCTCCATCGAGGGCGGCGTTGGCGTGATGATCGAGTTGGGGTGCGAGACCGATTTCGTGGCCAAGAACGACCAGTTCCAGGGGCTCGTCCAGGAGATCGCGGACGTCCTGAGAGAGTCGGACGCGGTCGCCGATTTGGATACGGCCCTGGGCGCCAAGATCGGAGGAGAAACGGTCGACGCCCACATCAAGGCGGCCGTGGGCCGGGTCGGTGAGAATATCCAGCTTAAGCGCGTCGGCTCGGTTCGCGCGGATGGGGTTGTGGGTGGCTATATCCACGGCGGCGGAAAACTCGGCGTGCTCGTGGGCGTGGCATCCTCTTCGCCGGACTCGGTGGCCCAGGCCGCCAAGGACATGGCGATGCACGTGGCGGCGGCAGATCCGACGCCGCTGGCCGTCGATCAGAGCGGCTTGGATGCCGAAGTGGTCGAGCGCGAGCGGACGATTCTTCGCAATCAGGCTCTGGAGAGCGGCAAGCCCGAGAATATTATCGACAATATGGTGACGGGCCGGCTCAAGAAATTTTTTGCTGAAAACTGCCTGCTCGAGCAGCCCTTCGTGAAGGACCCCGACAAGTCTGTGGGGAGCGTGCTCGCCGAGGCGGGCGACGCCAAGGTGACCGAGTTCATGCGCTTCAAGCTGGGCGAGGGGGCCGAGTGAAACCCGTCTTTAGCCGGCTGCTCCTGAAACTTTCCGGCGAGGGACTCGCCGGTGAAGACGGCTTCGGCATCAACCCCACGGTGATCACGGGAATCGCGGAGCAGATTCGCGATATCCATGAGCTGGGGGTGCAGGTCAGCATCGTCATCGGCGGCGGCAATATCATCCGCGGCATGACGGCCGCCTCCCAGGGGATGGATCGTGCGAACGCCGACTATATGGGGATGATGGCCAGCGTCATCAACGCCATGGCGCTTCAGGACTCCCTGGAAAAGGCGGGAGTGGATACCCGGGTTCTTTCAGCCCTTGAGATCAAGCAGGTGGCGGAACTCTATATTCGCCGACGGGCCGTGCGCCACATGGAGAAGGGCCGCGTCGTGATCTTCGGGGGGGGCACGGGAAACCCGTATTTCACCACCGATACTGCCGCGGCCTTGCGCGCGGCTGAGATTCATGCGGACGTGATTCTGAAGGCGACCCAGGTCGACGGGGTCTACAGCAGCGACCCCCATAAGGACCCGTCCGCGGTGCGCTACGAGAAGCTCTCCTTCACGGAGGCGATGGAGAAGAACCTCCAGTTCATGGACCAGACAGCGATCGCATTGTGTCGGGAAAACGGCCTGCCGATCGTGGTCTTCGGTATGGGCGAAGGTGGAAATATTCTAAGGGTGGTCCTGGGTGAGTCTGTCGGGACCGTGGTGAGCGAGTAAGGGGAGGCAATAATGGCCGGCGAAGAAGAAATTGATCTCGTCCTCGATGAGGGGCGAGAGGCCATGGAAAAGACCATCGAAACCTATAGGCGCGAGCTCCTCAAAGTGAGGACCGGGCGCGCGAGCGCGGCACTGCTCGATGGTATCAGCGTGGATTATTTCGATACGCCCACTCCCCTCAAGCAGTTGGCGAGTCTTTCGGTGCCCGATCCCCGGATGATCGTGATCTCGCCCTTCGATAAGTCGGCAATCGGAAATATTGAGCGTGCCATCCAGGCAGCCAACCTCGGTTTGACGCCGAGTAACGACGGCAAAGTGGTGCGCATAGCGATACCCGCCCTCACCGAAGAGCGGCGTAAACAACTCGTAAAGCAGGTCCGCAAGAGCGCCGAGGATTACCGGGTGAGCATCCGGGAGAGCCGGCGAGAGGCCCTGGGGCTCCTCAAGGATCTCGAAAAGGACGGCACTCTCCCGAAGGACGACTGTCGTCGTGCCGAGAAGAGCGTGCAGGACCTGACCGACGCCCACGTCAATCGCATCGACGAGTTGACGGCCCAGAAGGAAAAGGAAGTTCTCGAGGTCTGACGATGCCCTCTTCCGAGATTTCTCCGGATCGCATGCCGCGCCATGTCGCCATCATCATGGATGGCAACGGCCGCTGGGCCGAGGCCCGCGGGCTCCAGCGAAATCGCGGGCACCTGGCAGGTGTGGAGTCGGTCAAGCAGATCGTTCGAAGTGTTCGTGAACTCGGGATGGAGTACTTGACCCTCTACGCGTTCTCGAGCGAGAACTGGAACCGGCCCGATGCCGAGGTGTCGGAGTTGATGCGCCTGCTCGAGATCTACCTCGATGAAAACATCGCGGAAGCCCAGGAGCGAGGGGTTCGGTTGCGGGTGATGGGTCATATGGACAGGCTTCCCCAGAGTACCCGTGCCGCCGTCGATCGGGCGGTCGAAGCCACCCTCGAAAATCCCAATGGAGACCTGATTTTCGCGCTCTCCTACGGCGGGCGCGGAGAGATCGTCGATGCTGTGCGTGATATTATTCGAGAGGTCGAAGCCGGACGGCTCGATCCCGAGATGCTCGATGAGAAGACCTTCGCGGCGCATCTCTACCTGCCCGATGTCCCGGACCCCGATCTACTGATCCGGACTGGGGACGAGTGCCGGGTCTCCAACTTCCTACTCTGGCAAATCGCTTATGCGGAGATCCACACCACCTCGGTGATGTGGCCGGATTTTCGCCGTGAACACCTCGAGGCCGCAATTTGCGACTACCAGGCCCGGGAGCGCCGCTTCGGGATGACCAGCGCCCAGGTGGAGAAGGGCGACGAGACCGATGACGGGGGCAGGGCGGAGCCCCAATGAAGCGTTTGTCGGTCTTGGGAAGCACTGGGAGTATCGGCGAGCAGACCCTCGACGTCGTGTCCCTACACCCGGATGCTTTCGACGTGGTGGCGCTGGCAGCGGGCAAGAGTATCGTCCGGCTCGCCGAGCAGGTGAAACGCTTTCGGCCCGAACTCGTGTCGGTGGGCTCTGAGGACGGGGCTCGGCAACTTCGCGAGCGCGTGGGGCCGGAACTGGATATTCGGGTGGGGGCCCCAGGGCTCGAAGCCGTGGCGACGCATCCGGCGGATCTCGTGATGGCCGCCCTAGTGGGCGCGGTCGGCCTGGCGCCGACCCTGGCGGCGATCCGCGCCGGTCGAGACGTGGCCCTCGCCAACAAGGAAGTGATGGTCATGGCCGGCGCCCTGGTGCGGCGAGAGGTCTCGGCCCGGGGCACGAGCCTCCTGCCCGTGGACAGCGAGCACAGCGCGATCTTTCAAGCTCTCTCGGGGCAGCGGGTCGAGGACGTTTCTCGCCTGATCCTGACCTGTTCGGGCGGACCCTTCCGGGATGCCGAAGCGTGGCCTGCGGAGCGTCTTGCGCGAGCCCGCCGGGAGGAGGCGCTCGATCACCCCAACTGGAAGATGGGGGACAAGATCACCATCGACTCAGCGAGCCTTATGAACAAGGGGCTGGAGGTGATCGAGGCGCGTTGGCTCTTCGATGTGCCCCCCGAGCGGATCGACGTGGTGGTCCATCCCCAATCCATCGTCCATTCCCTGGTCGAGTACCGGGACACCTCGGTGATGGCGCAAGTGGGCTTGCCCGATATGCGGGTGCCCATTGCCGTGGCCCTGGCGCACCCCGATCGCCTGTCCCTGGAAATTCCCCGGCTGGATCTTGCCGCTGTGAGCCGCTTGGATTTCGAAGAGCCCGATCGTGAGCGTTTTCCCAACCTGGGCTTTGCCTACCAGGCCCTGGAGGGAAGCGAGGCGGCCCCGGCCGTCCTGAACGCGGCCAACGAGGTGGCGGTGGCGGGCTTCCTCGCCGGAAAGATCCCCTTCGGAGCGATTGCGCGGACCAACGGCGCGGTGCTCGAGGAACACTTGGGGACTTGCCGAGGCAGCCGGGTCGAGGGCCTCGAGGATGTACTGGAAGCTGATCGCTGGGGGCGCGCCCGCGCCCGCGCGGCCCTGGGGCTCGGCGATCAGTCCGTGACAGCGGGAGAGAGCGCCTGATGGTCGTGCTGGATTACCTCTTTGCGGCGATTCCGATGTTGGGGTTGCTGATTTTTGTCCATGAGTTCGGTCATTTTGCCGTCGCCAAGCTCTGCGGCGTTCGGGTCCTGAAATTTTCCATCGGCTTCGGGTCGGCCATCGGCTTTGGCGATCGCCGCTTGCGCTGGGAGCGGGGCGGGACCGAGTATGTGATCGCTTGGGTGCCCTTCGGCGGCTTCGTTCGCATGCTGGGGGAACAGATGCCCGGGGATGTAGAGGTCGAAGGCCTGATTCCCGAGGATGCTCGCCCGGACGAATTTCTCGAGAGCAAGCCGCTCTGGCAGCGGGTTGCGATCACCTTGGCCGGTCCCGCCATGAATCTCCTGCTGCCCGTAGTGATTATCATGGGGATGCTGTGGGTGGGGATTCCCAAGGTTGTTTCCGTGGTGGGCATGGTCGAGCGCGGCTCCCCGGCGGAGACGGCCGGAATTCGGCCGGGCGATCAAATCCTGGGGGTCAACGGCGAGCCGGTCCAGTGGTGGTCCGATGTGCGCCGGACCATCGAGGAGAGTTCGGGGCAAGACCTCGAATTGGCCCTGGAGCGCGAGGGCGCGGCCATGGATTTGGTTATCGCCCTGGGCTCGCGTTCGGCGCTGGACGAATTTGGCGACGTTGAGGCGATTGGCTGGGTCGGGCTGGATAGCCAGCGCTTGCCCGCGCTGCTCGGGGTGCCCGACGCCGACTCCCCTGCGGCCGGAGCCGGTCTGCGCTCGGGTGACCGGGTGGTTAGCCTGGACGGGGTGCCGGTGGAGGACTGGCAAGGTTTTCGCCGAGCCTACGCCGAGGCGGGCTTCGGGGAGATTCGCCTCGGGGTAGTGGCGGGCGTTGAGGCCGATGCCCCCGAGCGGGAACTGACGGTGCCGGGACTGGGCGATGTGTCGAAATTGGGAGTGATCTCGGCGGCGATTCTGGTGAGTCTGGTCCAGGAGGGAATGCCCGCGGAATCCGCAGGCATTCAGGCGGGCGACCTGATCCTCGAGGTCAACGGTAAGCCCGCAGGAAGTTTTCGCACCTTTGCCGATACGGTTCGCTCGAGCGACGGCTCGGCGATTGCGATCGCCTTGGCGCGCGAGGGCGTCGTTCAGCGGGTAGAGGTGACTCCGGTGCTGCGGGAGGTGCCGGGCCCCTTTGGCATCGACGGCATGCAGGAAGAGGTCCTGCAGGTGGGCATCGCCCACGCCATGGCCACCCTGCCTGGGCCCACGGCGCTCGACCGCGAACGCAATCCCCTGGTCGCGTTTCCTCGAGCGCTGCGCTTGACCGGCGAAAATATCGCCCTGCTTCTCAAGGGACTCGGGAAGATGCTGAGTTTTCAGACCAGCGCCGACCAGCTCAGGGGCCCCATCACGATCATTCAGATCGCGCGCAAGTCCCTGGACGTGGGCTGGCAGGCCTATCTGAGCATGATGATCTTCATCAGCATCAACCTGGGCGTGCTGAATCTCCTGCCCATTCCGATCCTGGATGGCGGTCAGCTCCTCATCTATGCCATCGAGGGGATCAAACGTTCGCCGATTTCCCACAGAACCCGGGAGTACATTCAGCAAATCGGTTTTACGTTGCTCATGATGCTGATGGGGCTGGCCTTCTGGAACGACCTCTCCGCCCAGTGGACGAAGTTTTTCGAATGGCTGAGCGCGGAGCTCTGAGCCGGGCGATGGGCTCGCACGACGAACCCCTCTGCCTGGCGCTGGAGACCGCCACGGCGACGGCGAGCGTGGCCTTGCTGCGTGGCTCGGCCGAACTGGGACTGCTCCGGGGAAGCGAGGGCCAGCACCACTGCGAAACCCTGCTGCCCATGATCGATGAGCTGTTGGGGGCCGAGGGGGTGCGCCTCGACGATTTGGATCTATTTGCGGTCTCCATCGGCCCAGGGGCCTTCACGAGCCTGCGCATCGGTCTGGCGACTCTGAAGGGACTCGCGTTCGGAGGCGATCAGCCCGCCGTTGCGGTGTCGACCCTCGAGGCTCTGGCGCTCTCGGCTTGCCGAGCGCTGCCCGAGCCCCCGGTCGGCTATCTGGTGCCCGTTCTGGACGCTCGGCGCGGAGAGGTCTACGCCGCGGCCTACGAGGCCCCGGCTGGCTCCGCGGCAGGGCTGGGCGAGCCGGTGATGCCGGCCTCCGTCTACGCAGCCGCCGAACTCGCGCAGGCCCTGCCCCAGGGCGGCTGCCTGGTGGGGGAGGGGGCCGCCGTGGTGGCCCCCGAGCTCCTGGCCCAGCCGGGAGGGCCCTGGCGCAGCGAGAGTCGGGCACCCGAGGTACCGGACGCGGTGGCCGTCGGCCTGCTGGGCCTGGCGCACTTCGCCTCGGGCCAGGCGCGTCCGGCCGGCGAACTCGTGCCGCGTTACGTGCGCCGCGCCGAGGCCGAGGTCACGCGCACCGCGGAGCGCCTCGAGGCGACCTGATCCCGGCTTGGGGGCCCTTTGACATGCCCCTAAAGCTCGATTAATCTCGCGGGCTTAGCGGATCCCGCAAGGCCGTGGGATCGCAGGGTGGAGCGCGCTTTGCGCGGGCTCTCCCGTCATTCCACTCAGGGATTCCACTCGTGGACTCCCGGTACCGGGGCAACCGCCCGAGAAATTCGGGATCGGTGCCGACTCGGAAGGTGAACAGACAGCGATGGCTTTGAATATCTATTACGACAAGGACGCGGACCTCGGTCGCCTCAAGGGCAAGAAGGTCGCGATCATTGGCTACGGGAGCCAGGGGCACGCCCACGCACAGAACCTCGCCAATTCGGGGATCGACGTGGTTGTGGGGCTGCGCAAGGACTCGCCGAGTTGGGCCAAGGCAGAGGGGGCCGGGCTCGCTGTCGCGACCGTGAGTGACGCTGCTCGCCAGGCCGACATCATGATGTTGACCTTGCCCGATGAACTCGCGGCGGACGTCTATGCCGAAGAGATCGCTCCGCAACTCGAGCCCGGCAACTACTTGGCCGTGGCGCACGGTTTCAATTTTCATTTCGAAGCCATCATTCCCCCGGACGACGTCAACGTCTTCATGGTCGCTCCCAAGGGCCCCGGGCACACGGTGCGCGACCACTACGAGGCCGGGCGGGGTGTGCCCTGCTTGGTGGCCGTCCATCAGGATCCTTCGGGGGATTCGCTCCAGATGGCTCTGGCCTACGCGAGCGCCATCGGCGGGGGCCGGGCGGGCATCATCGAGACCAGCTTCCGGGAGGAGACCGAGACGGATCTTTTCGGCGAGCAGGCGGTGCTCTGTGGCGGCCTAACCTCCCTGATGCAGGCGGGCTTCGAAACTCTGGTCGAGGCGGGTTACGCGCCGGAGATGGCGTATTTCGAGTGCATCCACGAGGTCAAGCTGATCGTCGATCTGATTTATCAGGATGGCGTCGCCAATATGCGCTACTCGGTTTCGAATACCGCCGAGTACGGGGATTTCGTCAGTGGTCCCCGGGTGATCGACGCGGATACGAAGGCGCGCATGAAGGATATCCTGACGGATATCCAGACCGGAACCTTCGCCCGTGAGTTCATCCTTGAGAACAAGTCGGGCGGCGTATCCTTCAAGGCCATGCGCCGCCGGGCAGCCGAGCACCCGTTGGAAGAGGTCGGCGCGCGCTTGCGCGGCCTGATGCCGTGGCTCAAGGAACGCCAACTGGTGGATCGCTCGAAGAATTAGCGGGCTGGTTTTCCGGCCGGAACCCGGAGGAGAGTGCGGATGTCCCTCAAGGCGGTCGAGAACGAAAAAAAACCTCCCCGCCGAGCACGCAGGCGGGGGCGGCGCAGCCGGACCGCTGTGGGGACCTTCGGGAGCCTGCTGCCTTCGCTGCTCACCACGTGCAACCTGGCGGCGGGCTTTTTTGCCATCGTCCGGGCGAGCACCGGCGATCCTCTGACCGCCTCCTACGCGATCTTTGTGGCGGCGGTCTTCGACATGCTCGACGGGCGTGCGGCTCGGTTGACGGGCAGTGAGAGCCGCTTTGGGGCCGAGTACGACTCCATCGCGGATACCGTTTCCTTCGGTCTGGCGCCTGCGGTGATTGCGTTTCATTCCGGCGCGCTGATCGATCTGCAGTGGGCGGGCTGGGTGATGGCCTTTGTCTATACAGCCTGTGGTTCTCTGCGGCTGGCCCGGTTCAATGTCTCCTCGGGGCGTTATCGCGATCGTTTTGACGGCTTGCCCACCCCGGCCGCCGCGGGAATGGTGGTCTCCACGGTCTGGTTCGGCGGTTTTCTTCAGAGCCAAGGCATGGGCTTCAGCCTGCCGCCCTTCATGGTGGCAACGGGCCTGGTGGTGTTGGGCCTGCTGATGGTCTCGCCCATCCCTTACCGGAGCTTCAAGGAGGTCAACGTCCGAGGCTCCTACAGCGCGACGGTTTTGATGGTCATCATGGCGCTGGTCCTGATCATCGAGCCCGGAATCAGTTTTTTCGCCATCGGCTCGGCCTACGTGCTCTCGGGTCCGCTGGGCTGGTGGTGGCGGAGGCGGACCGGGCGCGCGCTCGAGGCCGCCGAAGAGGCATCTTCCGAGCCCGGGCAAAACGACTCCGGCCAGGGGAAGGCCAAGGGCGTTCCGGCCCAGGGGCCGGAAGGAGCGAGGTAGAACGCATGAGCCACGCGATTCGAGTTTTCGATACGACCCTGCGCGATGGGGAGCAGTCGCCTGGCTGCAGCATGAACCTGAAGGAAAAGCTGACCCTGGCGCGCCAACTCGAGCGCCTTGGGGTCGATGTGATCGAGGCGGGCTTTCCCATCGCGAGTCAGGGCGATTTTGAGGCGGTGCGGCAGGTCTCCCGGGAGATCCGGGGCCCAATTATCTGCGGTTTGGCCCGCACTCCGGCGCTGGACATCGAGCGCGCCGCCGAGGCCATCGAGCCCGCCGCCCAGGGGCGCATTCACACATTCATCGCGACCAGCGATATCCATCTCGAGCACAAATTGCGGATGACTCGGGAGCAGGTGATCGACGAGATCGGCCGGGCGGTGAGTCAGGCTCGGGGGTTTACCGAGGACGTCGAATTCTCGGCCGAGGATGCGACCCGCTCGGACCCCGAGTTCCTCGTCCAGGCCTTCTCCGTCGCCCTGGAAGCCGGGGCGACCACGCTGAACGTTCCGGATACGGTGGGCTACACGACCCCGGGCGAGTACGCCGAGTTGATTCGCTACCTGATCGGCGAGATTCCGGGCAGCGACAAGGCGATTTTCTCGGTTCACTGCCACAATGATCTGGGCCTGGCGGTGGCCAATAGCCTGGCAGCAGTGGGGGCGGGAGCCCGCCAGGTCGAATGTACCGTGAACGGCATTGGGGAGCGGGCGGGCAACGCTTCGCTCGAAGAGGTCGTGATGGCGGTCAAGACCCGCCCCGACGTCTATGGCGGGATGGATCTGGGGATTCGCGCCGAGGAAATCTATTCATCGAGTCGCCTGCTCTCGTCGGTGACCGGCGTGCAGGTTCAGCCGAACAAGGCCATCGTTGGCGATAATGCCTTTGCCCACGAGGCGGGTATCCACCAGGATGGCGTGCTGAAGGCCGCCATTACCTACGAGATCATGACCCCGGACTCCATCGGGCGCGCCTCCAACGAGCTGGTTTTGGGCAAGCACTCCGGGCGGCACGCTTTCCGCGATCGCCTCGATGAGCTCGGCCTGCACACCGAGGGCGAGGAGTTCGAGCGGGCCTTCAAGCGCTTCAAGGATCTCGCCGACGCCAAGAAAGTGATCTACAACGAAGACATCGAGGCTATCGTGGCGGACTCGGCGATGGCCACAGAGGATCGCTTCGAATTGATCGAGCTGACGATTACCAGCGGCAACGCCACGGCCCCCAAGGCTAGCGTGACGTTGGAGGTAGACGGCAAAGCCAAGAGTACCGTGGCCAGCGGCGTCGGCCCGGTGGACGCGATCTTTAAGGCCATTGCCGACCTCACCGAGACGGCCAGCGAACTGATTCGCTACCAAGTCCACGCGGTGACAGCGGGCCTCGACGCCCAGGGCGAGGTGACGGTGACCATTGAGGAGGAGGGACGCCGGGTGATTGGCAACGGCGTCCATGAGGATGTGATGGTGGCCAGCGGCAAGGCCTATGTCAACGCGATCAATAAGCTCGAATGGCATCGGCAGCGCCACGAGTTGGACGAACCCCGAGGTATCTAGCGCCCCCCGTTCAGGGCGGCGGGAGCCCGGTGGCCCCGCGGAACGAAAGACCCAACGAAGGAGAGAATAGATTGGATCGGATTGTACTTTTGCCCGGTGATGGCATCGGGCCCGAGGTTGTGGCGGAGGCCCGCCGAGTCCTTGAGGCGGTGGCGAGCGCCCAGGGGCTCGACCTCGAATTCGCCGAAGAGCTGATCGGTGGCGCGTCGATCGACGCCCACGGAGCGCCCCTGCGCGACGAGGTAATCGACCTGTGTCGCGAGAGCAGCGCGGTGCTGCTCGGCGCGGTGGGGGGACCCAAATGGGATGCCATGGCGGTGGATGTGCGTCCCGAGAAGGGACTGCTGGGGATCCGAAAAGCCCTGGGCCTCTTCGCGAACTTGCGCCCGGCGGCGGTGATCCCCGCCCTGGCGGATGCGTCGACCCTGCGCCCGGAGGTGGTCAAGGGCATCGACCTCTTGGTGGTGCGCGAGCTCACCGGTGGGATCTATTTCGGAGAGCCCCGAGGACGCGGCGAGGAGGGGGGCAAGCGCCGGGCTTGGAACACGATGGTCTATGACGAGGACGAAGTCGCCCGCATTACCCGGGTGGCCTTCGAGCAGGCGCGCCTGCGGCGCAACCACGTCACCCATGTCCACAAGGCCAACGTGCTCGACGTCTGCCAGCTCTGGATGGACGTGGTGGAGGAAGTCGCGAAGGACTACCCCGATGTGACCCTGGCCCACCAGCTCGTGGATTCCTGCGCGATGCTCCTGGTGCGCGATCCCGGGCGCTTCGACGTGATGGTGACGGGCAATCTCTTCGGCGACATCCTGTCGGATCAGGCCGCCGAGATCACCGGCTCCCTGGGCATGCTGCCCTCGGCCAGCCTGGCCACCGGCGGCTTCGGGCTCTACGAACCCGTCCACGGCTCGGCGCCGGATATCTCCGGCCAGGACAAGGCCAACCCCCTTGCCGCCATCCTCAGCGTGGCCATGCTGCTCGAGACATCTCTGGCTTGCCCGGGCGGCGCGGCCGCCGTGCGAGGGGCGGTTTCTGATGTGCTCGCCGCCGGCCACCGGACCGGCGACTTGGTGCTCGAGGGCGAGGCGCGCGAAGTGATCGGTTGCCGAGAGATGGGGCGCCAGGTGCTGGCCGCTTTGGAGACAAAATGAGTTCGGGTATGCGTTTGGGAGTGGTGGGAGCGACGGGGGTCCTGGGTCAGGATCTGCTGGCGGCTCTCGAGGAGTCTGGAACCGCGGTGGCGGAATTGCGCGCCTTCGCCGGGAGTCGTTCCGTGGGCGAGAGTGTTGAGTTCGCGGGGGACAGGCTGCCGGTGCTGTCCGGCGAACTCGATTTTAAGGGGCTGGATGCGGTCGTGCTCTGCACCCCGGCACCGGTGGCCCTGGAGATGATCCGTCAGGCCCTGCGGGTTGAGGTGCCCTGTATTGACTGTTCGGGGGCGCTCCTCGGTTCGAGCGAAGTGCCCCTGGTGCTCGCCGACCTGGGGGCCCACGACGGGGTGAGTGGCGCGCCCTTGATCTCGGCCCCGACCGGCCCGACCCTGGTCTGGGGGCCTGTGCTTTCGGCCCTGCAGCGGCAGGCCGGGCTGGTGCGCGTGGTGGGCACGGTGCTGCACTCCGCGAGTGCCGCCGGCCGTGCCGGGCTCGAGACGCTCTCGGAGCAGACGCTTGCGTTGATCGGTCAGCAGGAAATCATCGAGCCCGAGATGGGCAGCGGGCCGGTGGCCTTTGCGAGCGTCCCCCACTCGAGTCGGGAGGCAGAGGGCAAGGAAGGCGCGGCCCCGGCCGAAGCCGAGCTTCAGGCCGCGCTCCATCGGCTGCTGGGTGGCGACGTGGCCGTGGCCTCAAGCAGTGTTTATGTGCCAAGCTTTGCGGGGCAGGGCGGCACGCTCTGGGTAGAGACCGAACGCCCGCTCCTGCCCGAGGAGGCGGCGCGAGTGCTGTCGGCGGCACCCGGCATCGATGTTGTCGACGAGGAGGACGATCCCCACACCCGGGAGGTCGTGGGACTCGACGAGGTGCGGGTTGGGCGACTGCGCTCGGATCTCTCGTCCGCCGAGCCGGACCGCCACCTCTTGCTCTGGCTCGCCGGGGACCCCGTTCGCCTGGCCGCTGCCAACGCGGTGAAACTGCTGCGCAAGCGCCTTTCCCTGGCCTAGGCGGGAGCTTCGGCGTGCCCAAGTATCGCCTAGAGGTCGAGTATGCCGGGGAGGCCTTTGCGGGTTGGCAGATTCAGGCCGGGGGCGAGCGCACGGTTCAGGGCTGTCTGGTCGAAGCCGTCGCTCGGGTGACCGGCGAAAGGGTGACCGTGATGGGCTCCGGGCGGACCGACGCGGGTGTCCACGCCGAGGCTCAGGTGGCGAGCCTGGCGCTTAAGGAGGAGATCGAGCCCGGCAAGCTCCAGCGGGCGCTCAACGGGGTGCTCCCCCGGGAGGTGGCCGTGCGGGCCGCCTACCGCGTCGACGAAGATTTTGACGCTCTGCGTAGCGCCCAGGGCAAGCGCTACCGCTACCGGATCTGGAACCACCCCGTCCGCTCGCCCCTGCGCGCCGGGCGCTTTGCCCACGTGCCCCGGGCCCTGGATGTCGGGGCCATGGCCCAAGCGGCCCAGGCCCTAGTGGGGGAGCACGATTTTCAATCTTTCCAGGCCGCGGGCTCGGGGGCAAAGACCACCGTGCGGCGCTTGCGGAGGCTCGAAATTCGGGGCGGTCCCGGGGGGGAAATCGAGGTTGTCGCCGAGGGCTCGGGTTTTCTGCGCTACATGGTCCGCAATCTCGTGGGGACCCTGCTCGAGGTGGGTCAGGGGCGCCGCTCTGGGGATTCCATGGTGGGGCTGCTGGAAGTTCGGGACCGTGGCCAGGCGGGACCGACAGCTCCCGCTGCGGGCCTGACCCTAGAGGCCGTCGAGTACCCGGAAGGGGTGGGGGAGGCCGGCGCCCTGTCCCCAACTTCCGATGGAAAAACGGCGGCTTCCGAAGACGGCGAGGCTTGACTGGCGACGGTGGATCGCCTAAATAAAGGCCCGGCCCAGGCGCAAGCCCGCCGGCCGATTGGCCCTATGGGCCGCTCCCGATACGTCGGGGGATTCGGATGAAATTTGCGTGCTTCGTGGTCGAATCCGCGAGTGCGCGCCAAGCATACAACGGCGAGGCCGGCCGGTCGGTGTACCGGGGCCCAGCCCAGAACACGTC
>JAPKBZ010000115.1 GCA_028823175.1 Myxococcota bacterium | reverse complement strand
GCTCCGACTCGAGAGGGCCTAGAAGCTCGACGACGCGCGCCCGAGCCGAGGACCACTGCGCGCGAACGCGCACGAGATCAGCCTCCTGCTCGCTCCCGGCCGCGAAAAACCCATCCCCGACACTCGTGTAACCCCCATGCGAGGCCACCACGCACGCAGCCACATGGCGCTCGGTCACGAACAGGAACACGCAGGCAAGCGTCCCGAGCGCGATCGAAATTCTCATGGATCGAGACTTTGGCAGGCGCAGCTTCCACGTCATGGTTCCCCCCTCTGACTTTGAAGACGACATCAGGCCCCTCTTTCTGATGATCAGTGACACCGTCTCGTTCGACACAGTTCAAGCCTATTCGGATTCGCGCCTCGCCCGCTACATTCTCCGGGCACCGCCACTCCTCCCATCCAATCGAACGACTCGATGCCCGACGGTACTGGATACTCGCTCCCAGCCGAGTCTCAGTATGGACGCTTCACCCTGGGAGAAAGCGGCATGCGACATCTATGGCTTTGGGTGGGATTGGTGATTTTGATCCGAAGTGGAGCCGCACAGGCGGCTTCGTATCAGGCGACGGCCACGATCTATTTTTCGATTAGCTCAATCGAGTGATCTTCGACAAGGACCTTTCGCTCGTGGTACAGGGCACCCGCCGCTCGCTTGAATGCCTTTTTGCTCAAGCCGAGTGTGCTCCGGATTTTATTGGGGTCGCTGCGATCGCCCAGTTCGAGTTTTCCGCCTGCTTGACGCAGCGCTTCAAGCAGTACATCGCGCGCACTGTCGATCCCAGCCAAACCAATGGGCGTGCGCGACAAATCGATCTTGCCATCGTCGCGAATTCGCTGCACGTACCCCGAACCGCTGTCCCCGCGCTTGAGGCCCGGTTCGCCGGCAGCCCCATAAAAGAGCCCCTCGAATTCGCCGTTGACGATCGCCTTGCTTCCCAGATCGGTCTCTTCGAAAACCATCCATTCAATGCCTTGTCCCTCACGCAAGTCTTCGGGCGGTAGATCCACGTAGCGTTGGAACTTCGTCGTCGCGACTGGACGCTGGGAGACTTCATCTAATAAGACGCGCACCACCACGCGCTCGTCTGGGCTCACGGTGTGGACCTGGTACGCAAAGGGCAGCAAAAGATCTTTCGGGAGCCCCCAGTCTAAAAATGCACCGGCCTTTGTCACCGACACAACGCGCAGACACGCGAACTCGCCGGCCTGGGCCAATGGCTTTTCGGTGGTTGCGATCGGGCGGTCTTCGGAGTCCGTATAGAGGAAAACCTCGATTTCGTCCCCGGGCGCTACGTCTTTGGGCACGTAACGGGTGGGGAGCAGCACTTCATCGTCATCATCGCCCAGGATCAGCCCCATTGGAACAGTGCGAAGGATTTCGAGCGTTACGGTCTTGCAGATGTCGAGCATGGATGTTCCTCCGTGAAAACAATCGACCCTTTAGCGCCAGGACCCAGCCGAGGCTAAGATATCCGGCCGAGAATACGGATGACGCATTCAAATGAATCGAGTAGGGGATAGGACATTCAAGCTGCCTTCTGGCATAACTTCCGAGTATGGGCGTTATGTCAAATCCCTAGGGGAGTGACCGATTTTGTGGCGAAGACGATGAAATTGAAGGTTTCCGAGCTCGCCTCACCGGGCCTCGCCCTCGAGCGGGTGGAGCCTCCACGACAGAGAGGGGTCGAACGGACACAAGGGGTCCCTTCGGCCCTCCGTTCTAGAGGCCCCACCGAGCTGCTCAGCACGTTCACTGAATGCAGGTCTCAATCTTTTTCTCGCATGGAACAATGTTCCATCGAATGGAACGCGTTTATTCTGAGAGACTAAGGATCGACTGCCCGGCGTCGAAGCACCTTTTGTAGATTCGCCCAGGGCCGGCGACTTGGAATAAAACGGAGAATCGGATGCATATTCTCATTTTAAGCGTGCTGGTTTTGCTCTCCCTGGGATGTAGTGATAAAAACTCAGGCTCGAGCAATCAGGCTTGCACCACCGAAAATGTCGAGACGACAAGCGGCACCGTCTGCGGACAAATTGAGACCCCAACCGGCCTGGGCGGCCTAGCGGCTGAGGTCTTTCTTGGTATTCCATTCGCCGAAACCACGGCCGGTGAAAACCGGTGGCGACCCCCGATTCCCAAGACGGAGTTGACTGGAGTATTTCGCGCAGTTGAAAACTCGCCTGGGTGCCCGCAAGAGGATCAATCGGAATTTGGCCTCGTAGAATCGGAGACCAGCGAGGATTGCTTGACGGTCAACGTTTGGCGCCCGCACGGAACCCCCCCACCGTCGCCGCTCCCGGTCCTAGTATGGATCTACGGGGGGTCGTTCGATGCGGGCGCGAACTCAGTGCCTATGTACGACGGCGCATACATGGCTGCACAGCAGGACGTCGTGGTGGTGACGCTCAACTATCGCGTCGGTGCCCTCGGCTTCCTTACTGGAATAGATGGCCTCGAAGGGAACTACGGCCTCAGGGACCAACAACTCGCGCTCCAATGGGTAAGCGAAAACGCTGCCGCTTTCGGCGGCGACCCTAGTCGCGTCACTCTATTCGGGCAGAGCGCCGGTGCCATGTCCGTCGGACTTCACGCACTCTCGATTCCGTCGAGTAGGAATCCGAGTCTATTTCAAGCAATCATCATGGAGAGCAACCCGTTTGGCCTCCCGTTCAAGACAAAGAGTCAGGCCACAGCAGACGCCGAGCTTCTTAGCAGAGAACTCGGCTGCGAAGGCGAACTCGACAAAGTCAACTGCATGCGCGCAGCGACGGCTCAGAGCGTCGTCACCGCTCAGGCATCCACTTCAGCCGAGGTGAGTAGCATCTTAGGCGCCGACATCGCCGGGCTCTTGGTCTTCGCGCCAACAATCGATGGGTGATGGGGGATTCGTTGAGCAGCAGCCCATAGCCTCGGCGCAGAGCGGTAACCTCAACCTGCCAACCATTCTCGGCGCGAATGGGTCCGGAGGAATCCCTTTTGCCTGGGGAGTAAGCGATCAGGGTGACCTTACCAAGGTAGATTACGAGGCGATGCTGCACTTCTTCTTTGGCTGGGACAGCGCACGGCAGATCACAGATCTGTACTCCCCCGAAATCTGGACCAACTACTTAACGCCGCTCTCAAATATCCTCACCGACTACCTCTTTGGGTGTTCGAACCAATACGTCGCTCAGCAAACGACTTCGGGGCTCCACGCATACCGGTTCAATGCGACTGACGTCAACGCCGTCCCTTCAGTTTCAGCATGCACTGGCGAAGCCTGCCACGGCGACGAGGTCCCCTTCGTATTTCACAGTTTTCAACAGCTCGGCATACAAAACGTCACTCCGGATGAGGAAGCGCTCTCCAACACAATGATCGGCTACTGGAGCTCGTTCGCGCGAAATCTCAACCCCAACGAAATTCCGCTATTTACATGGCCGGAGTTCACGACAAGCGGTTTTAAATACCTAATTTTCGAAAACTCGGCCCGCACCACTCAAATCGACCCAATCCCGAACTGCGTTTTCTGGGACGGCATTGGCTACGACCTCAGTGCGGGGCTTCTGTCCCCGCAGCCCTGACCCAAACTTTCTGCCGGAAATCGAATTAATTGCCCTGTCCTCCTGTCTCCGGGCAATGCTCGTCGATCCCTCGCACCTTTCCGTATCGTCGTAGGGGATAGGACATGCAAGCTGGGTTCTGGCACAACGTCCGAGCCTGGGTGTTATGTTAAATCCCTAGGGGAGCCCTGTCGCGGGCGTAAGCCGGATGCAGACAATTGCTTGCGAAGCTAGCGAGGTACCCGAACCATCAAGACTAGGGTGAGGGGTAGGGTGACTGGAAGAGCGATGCACTTCGACAACAACCCAAGCCAAAAGAACGTGCGCTGATTGCGCGTGGCGAATTGGACATGCAGATCTTTTTTGTCGATCCCCTCGGCGTCCACCCCCATGCCAGCGATGTCCAGAGCCTGATCCGGATCGCCACTCTTCACGACATCCCCTCCCGCCGAACTCAAACTTCGCGAAGATCGAACTCCCGATGGATGCGGAACAGGTCTGCGGCATTCTTGGTACGCCCGACAACACCAACGACTAAGACGCGCTAGCGGGGCTTTAGCGCGTTGGGTCCCGCCAGGCGCGGCCAGTGGCTGCCCCCGGGTTCCTGGGGTTCCGCAACAATGCGCTGCAATTCTAAAGGCGTCTCGCAACGTATCGTTCGCCCTTGAGGAGGAGCGATCATGGACTTCATCGCGAATGCCAGCGCGCTACAGCTCGGACTCGCTTGCCTACTCGTCGTCGGCGGGGTGTCCCTGATCTCAACGGGGCTGGGAGCGATGGCGGAGCGCGCGTTCTCAGGAAGTACGCAGATCTGGGCCGTGCCTCTTCGCGACGGACAGCTTCGGCATGAGCGTCTGAGCTATCTCCGCTTCGTCGTACTCGCCGCGGCAAGTGCGACCGCCTTTCTCAGCCTCGACTGGATCGAGTTCGGGGCCGTTGGGCCCGCAGCCGCGGCGCTGACCTTCGCGGTGCAATGGACCGCGTTCGAGATCTACTACTACGGCCTCCATCGCGCCCTTCATTCGCAAGCGCTCTACCGCTTTCACACCCACCATCACGAATCACACGTCACGACCGCTTGGACCGGACAGTCGCTCAGCGTCGTCGAGGCGCTTGGCTGGATCGCCGGGGTACTTATTCCGCCCGCGCTCGCGAGTCAGGTGGTGCCCATCAGCTTCGACGGGTTCATGATCTACTTCGTCGCCAACACGTTCGTCAACGTTGCGGGCCATGCGAACGTCGAGGTGAGTCCCCTGAATCAACGTGCGCTCACCTGGATCGTCCATCCTTGGCTCTACCACGCACTTCACCACGCACGCTTCAAGAACAACTACTCCTTCGCGAGCACCTTCATGGACCGGTTCTGCGGAACGGAATGGCAAGACTGGCCCGAGCTTCATGAGCGCGTATTCAGGGGCGAAGCGATGACGCGCTTGAACGAGCGCGGCGAAGCCTAGCCAGCCGTTAGCTCACCTCACCGCGAACGACCCGCCCTCCCTGGATCACGTCACCGAGCACCCCGTGGGGGGCAGTCTCGCATCGACGAACCAGGCGTATTCACGCTCGGGGACCTTCAAGCCAGCCAGGTCGTCGGGGAGTTCCGACTTGGGCGAGAGGTCACAGCGGAGGCACCCCTCCGGCCCGAACTCGATGAGCGACCGGAGCACGATCCCCTATGAGTTCCAGCGCGAGTACCGGCCACTTCTTAGCCCATGGCTCTGCGAGCTTTACGCGAGCAAGATGGACCGCATTGGGAAATAGCCCGCCGCTAGTTCGCTCTATGGGTTTTCGTCAGGTGAGGACTGAAGGTCGATTTCGATGGTATTGCCCGTAGTGCGTACCTTGAAACGCGGAATGGGAAAGCCATCGCCGTCTTCCGGTCGGAAGCCGGTACGCACGTCGAATTGCCATCCGTGGGCACGACAAGTCACGATGGTGCCTTCCAGGGTCCCTTCGCTGAGCGGGTCATCCGCGTGTGGGCAGCGGTTCTCCATGGCGTAGATGTTTGCGCCCACGCGAAAGAGGCCGATATCGATGCCATCCACGTGAACGCAGAGACCGCGGCCTGTGGGCAGGTCGTTCGTATTCGCGACTTTCTGGTAGGCCAATAAAGAGCTCCCAACGGTACGAGTCGTGCAGAGTGTCCGTCTTTCAGGGGCTGGAGTTGTTCTTCCTGTTTGCGCGCGGAGAGCTTCGAACCTGGCGAGGACCGTTCGTCTTGGGTTGCGCGGCCTTGGCTCTCTTTTTCCAGGAGGGGCTTGATTTGGGGCGTGGCGTTGCGTCAGATTGATGCGATGTGGAAGGAATCATTTTTGGAGTACGGCCCCACCACCCGGCTCCCCTAGGGATTTAACATAACGCCCATACTCGGATGTTGTGCCAGAACCCAGCTTGTATGTCCTATCCCCACCATTTGTATGTCTATAACAGCACCGGCCTTTGCTCGGGACGATCCTAACAAGGAGTACGAGCCTAGCTTGGTGAGCTGCTACAAGGCGGCAACTAAAGCTAAAACTCCGGTAGCATGCCTCATCGCCGTTGCTCCCGGAGCCACTAAGATCAGCAAGGGGTACACAAGCGAGTCTAAGCTTCGACGCTCCATCGAGAAATCGGACGCATTCCCAGTTGGCACCGTAATACATAGGGCTGTAATTAAGCCGGGAATGAAAGTCTCTTGGTGGTGCCGTACGTTTGACTGCCCTGATGGGGCAACCTGATCCAGATAAGTAACTTCATAGATAGTCGAGGAATAAGACATTTAAGAGGAAGGCGAGCGAAGTCGTCCGACCACCCAGGCGATGTAGACCTATGCTTGTACGGCGGGAGGGGATAGGACATTCAAGCTGCCTTCTGGCATAACGCCCGAGCCTGGGCGTTATGTTAAATCCCCAGGGGAGCCCGTGGCGGGACGTTGTGCCGGAGGGCAGCTCGTATGTCCTATCCTCGACATTCTTCTATCCTTGGTCGTCGAATAGATCGGGAGTCAGGACAAGCTCATGACCAGCGCAGCCCGGGTTCTGTTTGAAGCCTTCCTGTCCGACCGCGATTCTCCCAATCCGCTCGGCGAGCGGCCCCCGACTCCGGGCAGGCGGGTTGAGGATCTTGCAAGTGTCGACCCGGTGGATCTCGCGCAAAGCATTCTTGTCGTGGAGCCGTGGAACCACGTGGGAGAACGCCCGAGCGACCAGTCCGGCGTCATCGCATCCGAAAACATCGCCTACATTGCAGATCAGATCCTAGGCGTGGGGACGCTGATTGTCCCGGCGTGGCGCAGCGGCGTCGGCGATCCGGGGTGCTTTGCAGAACTGGCCAGCCGCGCCATGCTGGTGGCGTTCGAGGGGGGCGAGCCGGATGTTCACGTGGCTGATTCCTTCAGCGAAGCCTACCCGCGCAGCGCCGCGACAAAGACGCTCGTTGAGTTGATGCTCCGCGGCGTTCCCTTCATCGGTATCTGCCTGTCCCATCAACTCGCCGCACAAGCGCACGTCGAGCTCGTCAGAGATGCGGTGCGCAGGCTCGAGTCATCAGAGCACGGCGCATTTGTCGAGGTGTCGCGGCGCATTGCCGAGGTCGGAGCCAACCTGCAAGTCAAGAAGGGCTACGGGACGATTGCCAAGTCCTGGTCGGATGAGACTTTCGCAGTCGCCAAGAACGAGGAGGTGAGCCATTCGAACACGCGTCTGTCCCCGTATATCAATACCGAGCTTGATCACGTACCGACCATGGTAAGTGAGGCACACAGGGTCGTCGCCCAGAAGTACGAAGCCATCATTGATACCGCACTTCGGTATGAGAATGAACTGAGGATCCAGGCGTTCCACGGCAACGAGGTATCGGAGGAGTCCGTTCGGTTTGTCTGCTGGGCCTATCAACAGATCCAGCATGTGATGACCGCCTACAGCCTCGATGCAGCTTCAATACCGCAGATCCAGGGGCTGATGGGTGCCCCCATCGGCGTCGAAATCCTAGCTTCAACGCACACGCAAAGTGGTGACCCCCTATGCGAGGTCGCGGCGACCGGCATCTATTGGGAAGGAGGAAAAACTGCGGTGACGACCCAGTTCCACCCCGAGCTCGACGAGTCCCTGCTGACGACCTCCCAGGGATGGGCGCCGGCTTGGGAGGATATGAAGCGCTCCGACGGAATCCGCTTACTCGCGAGAATGCTGTGCGCGTGTCTTCGGTAAGCCCAGCCGCGAACCAAAGGCCGCTAGTTTAACCCGTACCGGACATGGCCCAGAGTGTATAGAATGGGCCGTTAAACTTCCTGTCCGCTCGCCTATTCGCGGACTAGGAGGAGACGATGCGGGCCGAGAATCGGTGGAAATTCATGATCGGGGGAGTTGGGCTTACTTGGGCGCTGCTGGCGGCAGGCACGTCGAGCGCGCAGAACTTCAACGCCGAACTGTGGGAGTTTACGGGCGGGAACGCAGCCGAGCGCAACGTTTATAAATGAACGGCGTGCACCTTCGAGCAGGTTCTGGCTGTCCCGCTGCCAGGGGCCAACTGGGATAAGAACGTGTTCGAGGGAAACCGGCGCCTCTTCTTCCCCGACGCGGCGAACGTCCCGCCCGTCCCGCCTCCGGGGACTGCGTGGAGCCTCGACCTCGTTCCCGAGATCGAGGGCGATGACCATTTCTTGATCGCGCGGGTTCTCTCGGGGTCGTTCCTCGGCGTTGGCGCGCAGGGAGTCATGGGGCTCGGCACGACCATGACCTACTCCGCGGGCCAGGTGCTTCACAAGGTCGCGAGCCCGGGTGGCGTCGAGTATGTAATGTTCTCGATGAGCGAGATTCGTACGACGACGTTCGATCCCTTCGTCTTGAACGGCCTCGCGGGAATGTCCGTTCCGACGGGGTGGGCCTATTCGAGCGAGGTGGCGGCGGAGGATCTCGTCGTGGGCACACCGAGCGGGGTCGCGACCGTCTTCTCGGTCTTCGACTACTGGAACTTCCCCGCCACGGGCTCCCCTAGGGATTTAACATAACGCCCATACTCGGGCGTTGTGCCTGAAGGCAGCTTGAATGTCCTATCCCCGTAGCGGATTGATCGATGCGGCTACGCAG
>JAPKBZ010000114.1 GCA_028823175.1 Myxococcota bacterium | reverse complement strand
CGCCATCGCCATCGCCACCGCCGCAAGACGTACTGCCGAAGGCGCTGTGGGTCGCCCTCTCGGGGAAGGACATGTTCGCCCAGTAGGGGGAATCCAAGAGAAGCCGAGGGGACCTGCCCGCCTCCCGCTGGTGCTGGGGAGGCGGGCGAGGCTATCCGCGCGGCGATCGCTAGGGGCGGCTCCGGGCGGAGCCCCCCAGGCCCAGCAGGCCGAGGCCGACGAGAAGCGCGGTGGAGGGTTCCGGAACCGCGGTGCCGACGTTGAAGAAGATCAGGTCGCTCTGCTGGGGGTTCTCCCCGAGGCTGCTGGTGGTCAGGGTCAGCTCGAGGCGTCCGATGCCCTGCAGGCCGCCGAGGTGGACGATGCCGCCCTGGCCAAAAGTGGCGCTGCCCAGGGGGTCGACCACGCTGAAGAGCGTGGACATGCCGTTGGCCGTCAGCGTGGTGGAACTCTCCCCGAAATAACCGGAGACGCCCGGCGAAGAGCTGTCGTATTCGCCCAGAAATGACCAGGCATTGGTGTCGATGGCGACGTTATTCGAGTCCCACGCCGAAAGGGTGTAGCCGAAATAGTTGTGGATATTTCCGATGATCAACTCGCCTCCTCCGCCCCAGTCGTAGCCGGGCGAGAAATCGAAGCTAAGCGTGCTCCCAAGACCGCTCAGACCATGAACCTGGAATGCGTTGGTGAGAGGCGGCTGGCTGGTGATCGCAGTGGGCATTCCCCAGGCGCCCGGGGCGTGAGAGAAGCCCGGCGAGGGACTCGAGCCGGTGATGGTGCCCGAGGCGCTCGAGTTATCGAAGCTGTAGCCGCTGCCGGTGAAGGCCGAGTTCCAGTTGTGGAAGAAGGTCGACGCACCCGCGTTGGGAACGCCTCCCACGATCAGGGTGAGAAGGACGATCAAGAATGTCGGGGCCCAGCTGCGCCTTGTCCGGACCGCGCCCCGGTCGCGACCCGGAAAGGTCTCGACGCGAAGGAGGCAAGCGCGCGGAGATCGGCGCTCGGCGGGGGGAAGGATGATGGAGAGTCGGTTGGGGGAGATCATTTTGTTGTTCCTCGCTTGGTTGGGGTTGGTTGGGTTGTTTTCCCAACACAAGAGCAAGCGAAGTGCCAACGTTATAAGTATTTGTTTTTATTGATGTTAATCGAATTCCCCTCCAATTGGATTTCGAGAATGTCAATTTTTAGAGACTATACTGTCAGAATAAACTACGGAAATCCTTCTAAGTAATTGAATTCAAATGTTTTTATAAATTGTCTCATAATTATTACAGTATACTTTGCAGGACTATTCAAGGAGGCGTGCAATGCACAATGGACCGTGGACCATGTCCTGGCGCATCTGCCACTGAAGCATCCGCCCGGATGAAGCCAGGGTGACCGAACCCGTCTGCGAGCGAGTCCGGATACCTTGGTCTCAGGACAGAAAAGTTAGGAGCGATTGCGCCGCCGGCCCCGCGCCGCGAGGTCGATCGCGCGCGTGGATCGGGGCGGCCGCCCCGCAATACGTAGGCCCATGAGCCCCAGGCCCAGAAGGAGCGCCGTCGTGGGCTCCGGCGTGATCACCCAACCATCGCCCCCATCGCCGGCGGGCCCAAACGTAATCGAGGGAGTCGGACCACTCGCCATGAAAAAGGTATTTCCGCCTGCCCCGAGAGTGAGCCGAATGTCCGCAACGCCGTCCCCGAAGGCCACGACGTCAAAGACCAAACTAGCGAGGGGTGCGAGCGTGCCGGTACCAATCAGTACTGAGCCTGAGTACGTATCACCACTTGCCGCTGAGCCCGTGATTAGGTTGGTTGCCACGAAGTCCACATTCACTTGATCGGTCGTCCCGCCGAAGAGCTGCGGCGTTCCTGATAAGGGATTCAGATACGGTATGAAAGCTCCGGTGTAGAGCGCGTAGCTGCTCGCCGAAGAGAGACTCGGGTTGTAGTTTAGAATCGTGTCATCAAAGAGGACGCCGACCGAGAGGAGTCCAATTCCGGTCGTCCCCTCGGTATCGAGGCTTACTGTGACCGTGACCTGGGTTCCCGGCGTTACCAGTTGGCCGTTTGCGCCCTCCAATGACAATGAAATAGCACTTGAAGTCGAAGCTCCGAGTAGGGTGGTAGCGGCGGAAGCGAGGAAAAATGGTATGACCCTCATTGGGTAGCTCCTTGTGATATTGGGTTCATCGAGCGACCACTTGTCGCCCGTTGAATACCCAGTCGAAGAAGGAGTCTAATTCAGATGTGAACTACCTCACACCTATCGATCTATTCTGGGGCGCCTCATCCTGGCGCTGTCAGGATGAGAGTTCGCTTCGTCGGGGGATGAGGACATTCAAGCTGTCTTCCAGCACAACGCCCGGGTATGGGCGTTGTGTTAAATCCCTAGGGGGAGCCCCGTGAGGGGGACAACTAGCCCCTTCTTGGTGCGAAGCGATTTTTTGTAGCGCGCATTTAAGATCAGCGCCTTGTCACGCGATCGACTGTTCGAGGCCGAGAGGCGCGCCGCACGTTAGTACTGGACAATCGGCGCCTTGTGTAACCAAGTGTCGTCGTCGAGCATCTTGATCATCGCGTCCGCGCAGTCGGCAAAGCTGATCGATGAAAGACCACTATACCGATCGAAGCCGATCCGGTAGATGCCCCGATGTGCCCCTTCTCTCATTTGGAGAGGACGGACGCCCATCCATTCGATCTCGTGATGTTCCGCGAGGAGCGCGAGCTGATGCGCTTTGTCCCGTTGCTTGATACCCATGAAGAGGCGCGCGAAGAGTTCAACGAAGCGTGATCCCAAGGTGACCCTGTCGTCTTCGACGATATTGCTCCCCCCCCCGCACCAGATAAGCCGCCGCACTCCACATTCGGGCATGGCCGCCAGCAAGTTGCGCGTCACGTCGGTACAGAGATCTTCGGGCGAATTCTTCACGACGCCCACGGCGAATAGAACCGCCTCGACACCATCACCTAGAAGCCGACGAACATCCGCTGCAACGAGACCGTCTCCCTCGATGAGCGTGACCCGATCTTGTAAAGAAGCGGGGATCTTGGCAGGCGAGCGGACAAGCGCCCTGACATCATGGCCGGCTGCAAGTGTTTGTTTCAGGCACTCACTTCCCACTGCTCCGGTCGCACCCAGAATTGCAATATTCATTCATTCCTCTCGTTTTAATTCCGAGCGAGCTCGGCCGAATCGAAAGTCGCTTTGAATAGAGACACGGCGTTGCGCAAGCGCGCTAAAGAGTTCTCTCAAGGTAGAGTGAACTCGAATAACGGGGCGATTTCAACGCCGTCGGTGTCCACGGACGCCGCACCGCCTGGGTCGACGATCTGAGGCAGAGGAACCCGATGGGGGCTGGTGTGTGGCCTACTGCTCGTGCGACCAGGCCAAGCTTCGGCTGCCCCTCTCGAAATTGTACTCGTCCCCCATTATTGGCAAGCGTGTCTTCGGCGCAAAGCGGTTGAGGCCGGAAACTCAGCCCAGGGAGCACCTCCGAGCAGTCCCGTTCAGTGAGTATTGGAAAACGTCGTTGGCCGAGTCAGCATCGAACACCGCGCTCACCGTGAGTATGTGCCAATCGGTTCGGGACAGGTTGGCGGCGAACACGTTCTCGATGAAGGCGGTGCCCTCAAAGGTGTGGAGGCTTAGGCCGTTGCCGGTAGAGTTGTTCGTTAGGTCGATGTTAAAGCCCGTGCGATCATTTCCGGTATGGGCGAGAAGGGCGTGCCCCGACAGGAGCTCCCGTAGCCGCGTGCATAAGGCCACGAGTTGCTACCCGAGTAGGCTCCTTCGCCCGATTCGAAAAAAAATCGGGGACGGTGGGCGCGCCTGAACGGCCAATCCCCCCCCCCTGGCTTATATCTCTCTTGTAACTATACCAACCAGACGGTATAGTTTGGAAATGCCGAGACCGCCCGCCGCCCGCAACCTGGTTTTGGACGCTGCCGAGCAGCGTCTGCTCCACTACGGCCCCAGTGGCCTAGTCCTTGAAGCGGTCGCCGCCGATGCAGGGGTGTCAAAGGGAGGGCTCCTCTATCACTTCCCCTCGAAAGAAGCGCTGATCGAGGGCCTCACGGAGCGCATGCTCGCCGGATTCGATGTTTGCCAGGACGAGCTCGCGGAAGCAGACGCAGAAGAGGGCGGTGCGTATACGCGCGCCTACTTGCACTCAACGGTGACGCCGCGAGGTGAAGCCGCTGACGATTCGGCGCGGCTGATGGCGGGGTTGCTGGCCTGCATGGGCGGCGACCCTGCACGCCTCGATGTCGTGCGCGCGCGCTTTAGCCGTTGGCAAGGGCGCTTGGAAGAAGCCGACGGTGTCGATCCGGTGGCGGCAACAATCGTGCGTTTGGCGGCCGATGGGTTGTGGCTGAGTTCGCTGCTCGGGTTGCCTGGCCTAACGAAGAAGCATGCGGCCCAAGTGCTCGCGCGCCTCGAAGACATGACCCGGGCCGAGTGAGAATGCTGCATGGGTTTTCGCTTCTATTCGCGGCCATCCTCGCCGAGGTGGGGGCCACACTCGCGTTGCGCGAATCGCAGGCCTTCGCCCGACCGACCTTGGGCTTTGCGGCCCTCGCCGGCTACGGGTTCGCATTTTGGCTGCTCTCGCAGAGCTTGACCACTGTGCCACTCGGGATCGCTTATGGGGTATGGGCGGGGGTGGGCACGGTGGGTATCGCGCTGGCTGGCTGGGCCTTGTTCAACGAGGTGCCGAGCCCGAGTGCTTGGCTAGGCATTGGCTTCGTCGTTCTCGGTGTGGCCTTGCTCGGGGCGGGCCTTCCGACGCGATGAAGAATAGGGGGAAATATGAACGACGATCATGACCACCACGCACTCTCGCACGAGCCCTCGCACGAGCCCTCGCACGAACCCTCGAGCGATGTCGAACGGCTCGAGGAGCGCGTTCGTGAGAGTGCTCTGGAGCTGAGCGCTTTGCGCGCGAGGCTGCAAATCGGGGCACGGGAAGAGTGGACTGAGATTCGCCAAGAATGGTATGCCCTCGATGGACGTCTACGCACGATTGGGATTGCGCTCGGTATCGCGCTCTTCCTCGGCGCCTACCTCTTCTATATGAACCTCGGCTGGTACGCCGATCAGCGCGTGTTGCCGCAAAGCTCGGATTGGCTGCTCGATCGGCTCCCCAGCTGGAATCTCGTACCGATGCTTTCTTGGGGATGGCTCGCTATTCACGCCTGGGCTGTGGGGATCGCGGTTCTCTATTATCCGCGTCGAATGCCGTTCCTGCTCGTTCTGTTAAGCGTCTATCTGGGCTTGCGCACTTTCTATGTCTTTCTCTCGCCGATCGGCGCGCCCGCCGAGATTCTGGATATGCGTCAGCTAGATACGTTATTCGCATGGGTCGCAGGGGAGTACACTTTCCAGAACGAGTTCATCTTCTCGGGACACACGGCGGTTCCATTTCTCTTTTACCTATTCTTCGATTCGCCGCGCCAAAAGGCTGTGATGCTTGGGGGCTCGCTCTGCATGGCCTTCGCTGTGCTCGTCACGCGCAACCACTACGCAGTCGATGTCCTATCAGCCTATCTGATCGGCTATTCGATCTATGCGCTCTCGGAATGGCTCTTCCGCCTAGCGAAGTCTCAGCTGCCGCGACCCTCGAGGGAATAGGCCATTTAAGCTTTTTTCCGGCACAACGTCCGGGTATGGGCGTTATGTTGAAGCCCTAAGGGGAGCCCGTGGCGGGCGCTGCGCCCTGGCTGTCGGCGCCCGGCTCGAGCGCGCGCCCGACCGTCGTCCACAGGGGCTTGGCCGTCGGGTGTTCTACGGCGCCGGGCCTTCGCCCGTTTCAGCGACCCATGCGCCCCATTGGGCGCATGACCCGGAGCAGGTCGCTGTAGTCGTCCGTCCAGAGGGGCGCCGCTCGGATTCGATCCGAAGCGATCCGGAAGGCCTCGATCGCACCCGGGTCCAGTTCCGCCGCGCTGCGCTTGGCGAGGCGCTCCAACGCGCGAAGCCTGTCGTTGTCCCGGCTGAGCATCATCCAGACTGAATCCTTCGTCAGCCTGCCCGGCAAGTAATCGTTTCGAATGCCCAACACGCCGAAGCCGGCGCTCTGCGCGACGCGAGCGATCACCGGAGCAAGATCCAGGTGCTGACTCGACGCGTGGATCGCCAGCAGTCCGTCGCCGACCGCGCGGCCGTAGATCTCGAAGGCTTCGCGCGTGAGCAGATGAACCGGAATGGCGTCGCTGCTGAACGCGTCGACCACGAGAATGTCGAAGAGCGGCCCACGTCGATGATCGAGTTCTGCGGCCAATCGGACGCGACCATCCCCCTCGATGATCTCGACCTCCCCGGACGCGCTCGACACGTAGGTGAAGAGACGATCGTCCCGGCTGATCCGGATGACCGAGCGGTCGATCTCGTAGAAGCGGAAGTGATCACCGGGGCGCGCGTACGCGGCGAGGGTGCCGATCCCGAGGCCCACGACGCCGACCTCGGTATCGAATCCCGGCGCGCGCGCCAGCAGGGCAATCCCGATGGCGGCCTGGGTTCCGTAATAGGAACTCGGCCTTCGCTTCCAATGCTGGAATTGGGTGCCGTGCAGGGTTGTCCCGCTGTAGAGCTGCCGTTGTGCGTGTCGCCCCGTTCCCTCCTCGAGGATCCGAAGCACCCCGAAGAACGACCGCTCTTGCAGGATCACCCCGGCTGGGCGGGAGACGGCGCTCGACGCCCAGGCGCCGAGCAGGAGCACGGTGGGCGCCGCCGCGACAGCCCATCGCCACCCCGGCGCGCCGCGATGAATCCAGCCGGTCGTGTCGTTCCAACACGCGGCAAGGAGCAGCAGGGCGCCCAGGCTGAGGCTGAGCTGGAGTTCGTGATAATCCGTGAAGATCAGAGGTGCGAGGAGGCCGACGAAGAGCCCGCCGAGTGCCCCGCCCCCAGAGAGACACAGGTAGAAAGTCGTTAGGAAACGAGGGTCCGGGCGAAGGCGATACAACTCGCCGTGAAGCACCATGCAGCCGCCGAAGAGCAGCCACACGAAGACCCCGATCTGGAAATGGATCGTCGCGGCAACTCGATCGATGATGCCGTCTCCGTTTCCGAGCAGGGAGATGATCAGCGGCAGCACGATCGGGAGGGCGGTCCACAAGACGAAGCATGCCCTGTGATAGACGCGCTCGGTTCCGAAGCAGACGATGAACGTCACGAGATACACGCAGAGCGGGAGGACCCAGAGGAACGGAACGCTCGCGAGATCTAGGCAGAGCTCGTTCGTCACGCCCATTAGTAAAATGACCGCACAGGCCGGCAAGAGAATCCATAGCGCGACCTCCCCGGCGGTGGGCCGTCGCACTTCCATTCCGGGGGAGCCCGGCCGCACGCCGCCTCGGCCGGCGGCGCGCGCCGCGAGCGCCGCGCAGGCGAGAACGGACGCCGCGGTCAGGACGAATGCCGCCGACCAGAAGGACCCGGTCGTCGAGAGCGAGACCGCTGGCTCCAACAGAAAGGGATAGCCGAGCAGGGCTATTAGCGAGCCGAGATTCGAGACCGCATAGAGACGATAAGGCGACCGCCCGGGAGCGACGGCCACGAACCAGGCCTGGGTCAGCGGCCCGGTCGCCGCAAGCACCATGAAGGGCAGGCCCACGTTGACAGCCAACATCGCGACGATGCGCATGCCCGGATCGGCGGCCGCTGCGGGCTGCCACGCTTCACCCGGCAGCACCGGAAGCGCCGCTAGTGCGGCGGCCGACAGCACCGCGTGGACGGCGACCTGCACGCGAAGGGGCACGAAACGAATCAGCCAATACGCGTACGCGTACCCCAGGAAGAGCGCGCTCTGGTAGAAGGCCAGGCAGAGGATCCAGACCGTGGGTGCGCCGCCAAACCAGGGGAGGATGCGCTTGCCGACCATCGGCTGGACGAGGAAGATCAGGAACGCAGAGGCGAAGACAACGGCCCCAAAGAAGACGGCGAGCGGCGCGCCTGAAGAGACGGGGCCGCTCTCCCCCGGTGGCCCGGGAGGACCCGGCGACGCCCTCCAATCCTCATTGGCTGCGACATTGGCCACGATGAGAGTCTACCGGCTTCTCGAGAAGGAGTCCCGATCGAGGCGAAAGATCAAGTCTGGCTTCATAGTAGAAGATTCCAACCCGCCTAGTTCCTCAATCCGAGCCGCCTCGTGCTGTCCTTGAGCTCCCCGCGGAATGCAAGGCGATTAGGAGCCCTTCGCGCGACAGCTCCTCTTGAAGCTGGCCGCGTGGACTCTTGAGCAGAAGTTCAGCCAAGAGGGCAAAAGGCCCCCATTTCCGGAGCACTGATCGAATCCGGAGTACTGATCTCATGGCTCCCAATCAGGCAATCGAGCCGGCTAAGAACCACGATGCGACACCCCCGGTCAAGCTCTACTTCCGCCTCCCAGGATGTAGGAGCTGCAATGCCCCTGGATTCCCCCGCAATCTCCAGGCTAGCGTCGTGCGGGTCGTTGGGTCGATCGCTTCTGGAGCAACATGACCCCCGTGCCAATCAGCAAGGCCAGGAGCACCCCCTGAAGCGGACCCGAGCCCGCCGGTACCGAGTCATACCCTACGCACGTGCCCACGTTGCACTGGTCTGAGAAGGTCGCCGGATCGTCGTCGCTGCAGACGCTGCCGTCCGGTGCGAATCCATCGATCGGGCATTCTGCGCCGGAACCCGTGCAAGCTTCGGCGACGTCACAGA
>JAPKBZ010000227.1 GCA_028823175.1 Myxococcota bacterium | reverse complement strand
TGAAAAATCAGCGGGAGCCCGACGGACAGCAGTGCCGCAACAACGGCAAAGGCAGCCCCGGCCGGGTCGAGCCAGATGATCCCGGCAGTGGTCAGCGCCATGCGAGTCGATGCACTCAGGAATCGCTCGCCGAGTTCGGGAAGGATCCGAAGCTCATGCACACTGTGACTTCGTTCCGCCATATCGGAGACCAGACGGCTGCGAAAGTATCGGTCGCCCAGGCGAGGAATCTTCTCGTAAAACGCCGAACGCAGCCGAACCTCCAACGCACGGCCCAGGCCCGCAACACTCCACGCCACCGGGAGCTTCAGGCCCAATCCGACAACCATCATCACCGCGAGCGCCATCACCGCTGTAAACCGCTCGATGGGAAGACCGAGCACGCTTCCCATGTCGATGAGACCGCGAAAGACCAGCGCCTCGAGAAGGGGAATCGCAGCCGCGAACGCGACGACCGAGGCGAGTACCACCGGCGTCCCGAGGCCGTCGCGGCGCAGCAGATCGAACAGTTCGCGCAGGGGTCTGGGCGGAAGCTCGCGCAAGGCTGCGGTTAGCTCGGGCGAAAGACTTTCGGTTGCCGCCTCTCCGCGCCCGAGCGCTCGCACCATCACCGCCCCACTGAGCATCACCTGGGGTACGCCGTCTGCATCGGATTCAGATGGCCGAACCGACCAGTATTCGGTCGGAATCGCAAGCGCGTCGTCCGCTCCATCGAGCTGTGCGATCGCAGCCTCGACGAAGCGTTTGATGACCGCCGCCGCCTCGTCACCTCGCGCGAGGCCCTGACTCCTCACGATCGCGGTGACCATCCGCGTCGCGGCATCGAGTGCCCCCAACGCGGTCCATCCCGGATCGGCCAGCGCGGTCTCTATGAGCGGCCCGGGTGAGACGCCGACGTCTTCGAGTTGCCGACGCAAGGGCTTGATGAATTCATCGCTTCCCGCCCATTCCCGCCACTCCTCGACGGCCACCGGCAGCGCATGAACATAGAGCTGCTCGATGAGTTCGCGACGACGGATCCAGCGTCGCCCGACCGCAGGATCCATGATCTGCACGAACGGACCGTGAACGCTCCACACCACGACGAAGTGCGTCTCGCCGTTCGCATGACGGATCACGACGACCGCCGGGAGTGCGCCCGCCTCTTCCACAAAGAGGTGGTCACGCGGAATCATGATCTCTTCGCACGTCAAACCGAGACGGTTTGCGACTTCTTCGAGGGTGGTGATCGACGTTCCGTCGACGTCAGTCTGACATGCCTCGCGGAGCCGTCCGTAGCTTACCGGGAGACCGAAGCCCTCCATCAGGGCTTTCAGGGCCGCGGGTCCGCAATCCATCGCGGAGGCTTGAATGACTTCGGGGACCAGGCGCCGACGGCCTCTCATTCAGCGCCTTGGGACGCGGCGCTCGTAACCCTTCGTCCAGCGACACGAAGCACCAGCGAAGCGGGAGAGATCTGTTCGAGTTCGATCTCGACGTCTCCAGGGAGACCGTGAATGAGCGGGATGCTGCTCGTCTGTGGCGCGTCGATCGAGAGCTCCACCCGGAGCAGCCCCTTGCGGATCTCGCTCGCAACCCCGGTCACCTCGGCATGAAGCACACCGTACTGCAGCCAGGGAAAGCCATGCAGACGCATCGAAGCTTGTTGCCCCGGGCGGATGCGCCCAACCGCGATCTCGGGCGAAAAATCGGCAATCAGCTTCAGATTACCCGCAGGCACGACGACGGCAACGCGTTCACCAGCGCGAAGCTGCGCCCCGGGCCTCGGCGGATCCACCTCTCCCAATCGGCCCGCAA
>JAPKBZ010000003.1 GCA_028823175.1 Myxococcota bacterium | reverse complement strand
GAGCGGGAAGAACGGGAGGAGCGGGAAGAGCGGAATGAACAGTGCTACGGACCGCGGGTTCGAGTGCCTGCTCGTGGCGTCCGCTTCCCTTCGATCTCAGGCTTCGGCAGAGTTGCTCCATGAATAACCAGTCGCGCGGTCCGCGGAGAAAGGACCAGATTTATTCCGCTTTTCTTGGCCTGGGCGTCCGCCGAATTGCGAGGGGTGGCCGAGAGGGCTTGGCGGGTCTGGAGTCGGCCGACCGCAGGCCGCCGGACTGAGCCCCCGGGGAATCCTGAAAGGTTCGGGGGGGGGCCGAGCGAGGTCGCCGGCTTCCCGGGGTGGAGTCACTTAACACTGTTCACCGCGCCTGCTATTCTGGAAGGTCTAAACCACTCCCAGGGGGAAAAGAACATGAATGAAGTAAAACTCGATCCGCGCGGCCAGGGCCCCGACGCACCTTGGCATGTCACCGGAAGCCGAGCCCCGGTCCGGGACGAGGTCACAATTTTGAGCGACCAACTCGAGGTCAAGGGAACGATCCCGCCCGAGCTCAACGGTCGCTATATCCGAAACACAGCGAACCCCCAAACGGGTTGGACCGAGCACTGGTTCATCGGAGAAGGAATGCTGCACGGGATCGAGCTCCAGGGCGGCAAGGCCACCTGGTATCGCAACCGGTACGTGCGCACTCCCCAATACGATAACCCGGGCGCCGACCGTCTGGAACTCGCCCTGGACCCCGAGACCTTTACCTTCGATCACTCGGTGTCCGCGGCGAATACCCACGTGATTGGCCACGGGGGGCGTATTCTTGCCTTGGAAGAAGGTGCCTTTCCCTACGAAGTCAATCGGGAGCTTGAGACCGTCGGGGTCCAGACCTTTGATGACATTCTTACGGGCCCGTTTACGGCACATCCGAAATTTTGCCCGGACACGGGCGAGATGTTGGCCTTCGGCTACGCCCAGGTGGATCCGCTGCTCACCTATTACCGCGTGGACAAGGATGGGAAAATGGTCCAGAAGACGCCGATCACCGTGAACGGACCGACCATGATGCACGACATGGCAGCGAGCCGGAATCACACGATCTTCATGGACCTTCCCGCGATTTTCGATTTTGAACTCGCCATGAAGGGCGGCATGCCGATCCGCTGGAGCGACGATTACCCGGCCCGTTTTGGTGTGATGCCGAGAGAGGGTGCAGATGCCGATATGCAGTGGTTCGATGTGGATCCCTGCTATTGCTTCCACACTCTCAATGCCTTCGACGAGGGTGATGAGACGGTGGTCTATGGCATGCGCATACCTGAGATCTGGCGCGATTCATCGGCTATGGCGATGGGGGGGGACGTCGATCCCGCTTCCAGCCCGCGGCTCTACGAGTGGCGCTTCAACCGCAAAACCGGGGGGGTCGCCGAGCGCTATCTCGATGACGATTCGGGCGAGTTCCCGCGTATCCCGGAGAGCAAGCAGGGGCACAAGTTTCGCTATGGCTATTCGCTTGGGATTACCGGTGCCGATAGTGGCGGCTCGGGTATGGGTGGCGCGGTATTCAAGTACGACCTTGATAATAACGCCTCCAAGGAAATTCATTCCTTTCCCAAGGGCCACGAACCGGGAGAGTCCGTATTCGTGCCCGCGGAAGGTGGGACCAGCGAGGATGACGGCTACCTGATGACCTACGTGTGGCAGCCCGAAACCGATACCAGCTACCTGGTGATCCTCGACGCCTCCAATATTTCGGCAGACCCCATCGCCGAAGTTCATATCCCGCGCAGGGTCGTATCCGGCTTCCATAGCAGCTGGGTCCCGGATAACGGCTGATCTGAGAAAAGGGCGCGCAACATGCTCACCCGCCAGGCCATCGTGGCTGTCGCTCGCCAGCAGGTAGAGGCGCTCGGCTTCGAAACGGTATCCTTGCGAGCGGTTGCTCGAGAACTAGGGGTAACCGCTCCGGCGCTCTATGACCATGTGGATTCGAAATCGGATCTCCTTGAGTTGATCGCAGCGGAGGGGTTCGACGAGCTTGTGAAAGCCTTCGCGGAGGCGAGCCTGCCCACGGCCAAGGAGCGCCTGCGGGCCAGGGCCGTGGCCTATGTCGCCTTCGCAGCAGCTCACCCCGAGCTTTTTCGCCTAATGTTTCAGTATCGGCCCGTCGGGCTGGAGGCCGAAATTGACAATGAACTGGATGCCGCGACGGAGGCTTTCGAAGCCAGTTTCTCCGATCTGACCCAGGCTATCTCTGAGGGCGAGCTTCCCCGACGAGACGTATTGGAGCTATCGATGATGCTGTGGGCAGCGATTCATGGGGTTGCGACAGTGGCGATGATGGTGCCGAGCGCAGAGCATAAGGGGTTGGCTGGAGATGTGATCGATGCCATGTTGAGGGGGCTTCGACCCGGGTAGCGCCTGCAGGGTGGCCTGGCCTCGGTCACCTTTCGGAAAGTCGATGGTGCTGGATGCTGCTGGACGGTCCTGGATAGTTTTGAACGGATCGGATCGTGAAAAAAGGTTCGATAGTCGAGGCGTATTTTCTATGATTCGAACTCGTTTTCCGCGGGAATGGGTCACTCTAAAGAAGGAATCGAATAGCTATGTCTGAAGTGCCGAGCTGGGACCAGGCGGTCGCCGCCCTGACAACCGCAGAGGGATCCCCTTTCGAGATCATCGATCGGGAGGTTGATGGTGAGACGCTCAAGGTTTTTTCCAACCTCCCGAAGTCGCTGCGAGAAGGCTTTTCTCTCAGCTGGCTGAACGAAGATAAAGTCTTCCTTGTCTATGAAGATGAGACTTGGACCTTCGCAGAGGTGATGACGCGGGCCAGCGAGATCGGAGATGCTCTTGCCAACCAGTATGGGGTGGAGAGGGGAGACCGAGTCGCGATCGCCATGCGAAATTACCCCGAGTGGATCATGTCCTTCGCGGCGATCACCTCGATTGGCGGGATCGCGGTCTGCATGAACGCCTGGTGGAAAAAAGATGAGATGGCCTACGGGCTTGAGGACAGTGGCGCGAAGGTTTTAATCGCCGACTTGGAAAGAATAAAAGTTGCCGAGCCGTCACTCCGAAAATTTGACGTCAAGACCATCGGTGTTCGAGTCGAGGGCGAACTGCCCCCGGGTGTCGATCGTCTCGAGGATATCTTGCGGGCTGGGGCCAAGATGCCGGAAGTCGAGGTCGGACCCGAGGATGACGCAACAATCCTCTATACGTCGGGCACCACGGGCTTTCCAAAAGGGGCAGTGTCCAGCCATATAGCGATCCTTGCTTCCCTGCGCGCTTTTGCCTGCCGCGCGCTGGTCGGTGCGATGACCCAGCCGCCTAAGGAGCCGAGCCCCTACGAGCCCTGCTTCATCCTTGCTGTGCCACTTTTTCACGTGACAGGCCTAGTTCCCGTGATGCTCTCGTGTTTTCTCAACGGGATCAAGCTGGTCATTATGTATCGGTGGACGCCCGAACGTGCCCTCGATTTGATCGAGCGTGAGCGAGTAACCCAATTCGTCGGCGTTCCGACGATGATGATCGACCTTCTCGAATCTCCGGATTTCGATTCAAAAGATACTTCGAGCCTCGCTTCGGTGAGTGGTGGAGGAGCGCCCGCGCCCCCTGAAGTCGTGGGTCGCGTCGACAAGAGCTTCGCCCGCGCTCGCCCCGGCCTTGGCTACGGCATGACCGAAACCAACGCCTATGGCCCACAGAACGCCGGCGACGACTATGTTCGCAAGCCTCGGAGCTCAGGCCGCTCGGTTCCGATTCTCGAGGTCAAATGCTTTGATGACAAGATGAATCCTGTCGGAGTAGGCGAGGTCGGTGAAATTTGTTTTCGGGGTCAGAATCTCATTCGAGGCTATTGGAATAAGCCCGAAGCGACCGCTGAGACCATTGTGAACGGGTGGCTGCGCAGCGGTGATCTGGGCCGTATCGATGAGGAAGGTTTCGTCTTCGTCGAGGATCGGGCCAAGGATATGGTGTTGCGAGCGGGAGAGAATATCTACTGCGCTGAAGTAGAGGCTGTCATCTACGAATTGGACGACGTTCACGAGGCTGCGGTTTTCGGCATGCCCCACTATCGTTTGGGAGAAGAGGTCGCCTGCGCCGTGATGCCCAAGAAGGGCCGGAGTATCGATGTGGATGCCCTGGCTGACCACGTTGGCGCGAAGCTCGCGAAATTCAAAGTGCCCACTGTTATTGAGGTGGTGAGCGAACCGCTGCCCCGCAACGCGTCGGGCAAGATCCTAAAGAGGGAAATCCGCGATGGGCTGGTTGCGCGCCGGGAATAAACAGTTCTTGGGCCGCTGAAGGCTGGGATTGCTAGGGAGCCGAGCAATGGGCGACCGAGAAATGCAGGAAGTAGAGGGCTGGGTCAGGTCGGTCCATGCTGGGAGCAATACCGATTACAGCAAACCTTCGGGCTCTGGTTTCGATATAGAGTTGGAGGGTTTTCCTGGGGATCGGCACCGGGGATTTACACGACTCGCCCAGTCCTGGGATCCTGAACCCACCGGAATTCCGCGGCGCAATGAACGACAGTGGTCTGGCGTTTCAGTCGAAGAATTGGAGTTGATCGGTCGCCGGATGGACCTTTCGGAAGTTCTCAGCGCTGAAACGCTGGGAGCGAATCTGTGTCTGGAAGGCATCCCGGACTTCTCCCAGTTGCCTAAGGGAAGCAAGCTTTTCTTTCCTTCCGGAGCAGTTCTGCTCGTGGAAGAAGAGAATCCTCCGTGTGGGTGGATGGGTGATCAGGTGGCGGCCACGTACTCCACGCATTCGGGGGCGCCCGTAGCCGGGAAGATGTTCCCCCGCTTAGCCCTGGGGCTGAGGGGCGTGGTCGGTGTCGTGGACGTTGCAGGAGCAGTCCACGAAGGAGACCGTGTGCGGGTCCGCATCTTCGCTGGCGGGCCGCTCTGAATCTCCCCAATCGCCTGTGTCGATGAGAGTCTGCCGGGCATGGGAAAGCACCTGGGTGAAGCGACGAGTGGCTTTGTTTGAGGCTTTTGGCCTGCCCAGCGACAACCCGATCGGGGGCTTCTATTCCACGTAGCCCAGGGCTCGGAGGTTCTCCTCGACCTCCGCTCCTAGGGGCTTGGCTTTGGGGGCGGGGGCGACGATGCTCGAATCGCGCCGAATCTTCGTCTCGAGTGATTGTCGCAGGGTGTGCCCGATGACGGGCTGGCGAAACCAAAGGTCGACTTCTTCTCCAGGGTCCGAATCGAGGTCGAAGAGTTGGTAGGTGTGATAGAGCTGGTAGGTGTTATAGATGGACTTGCGCTTGCGGGTCGTTCTGACGAGTTTCCAGCGCCCCTGGCGCACCGAGGTCAACCTTTCCGAGTTGAAATAGATCGCGTCCGCACCGGGTAGTCGGATATTCGACCAAGCGTATATGGGGGCTTGGCTGAGGGCGGGGGTCTCTGTTCCAAAGATGATCGGTAGCAGGCTTCGTCCGGCGACCCCTGCAGGCTCCGGGATGCCCAGGAGGTCGAGTAAGGTGGGGAGTAGATCAACACCTTGTACGAGGGCGTTGCTGCTCTTTGATTCGGGAATGACGCCGGGCAGTGAGAAGATGAGCGGGATCCGGAGTTCTTCTTGGTAGACCGAGCTCCCATGGCCCCAGGCACCGTGATCGAAGAGTTGTTCGCCATGATCCGAGAGGAAGACCACCAGAGTGTTCTCTCGTAGTCCCGCTCGCTCCAAGTGTCCGACGAGAGCACCGAAATAGGCATCGACGAAGCTCACTTCGCCTTTGTAGAGCGACTGCATTTGCTTTTTGTCTTCGGGGCTGAGCCAATCTCCGTAGTCGTTGATCGCCCTAATGACGAGGAGATGCTCCTGAATACTATGCTGCCACCCATCGACATTCCCCGAATAATCGCGCCGATAAGGAGCGCTAAACCGCTCCGGCGCCTCGTAAGGCGAATGGGGGTCGATTTCGTGGAGGAGAGCGAATACGGGCTGTCCTTCGGGGTTGTTAAAGGAGGGAGCGAGGAATTGCTGCCAGACTCGCTCCGCCTGCTCCTCCGGTGAAGGGAACTGCTTCAAGACCTTCCTTCGGGCTTTGAAATAGGGCAAGAGCTTCGAGTAGCCGCGGTCAAAACCGAAATCCGAGGAGAAATAGGCGTTGTTGGAGACAGAGATCGTGAGGTATCCGTCGTCGGAGAGAATCTCGGGGAGGTAGGGGATGGACTCGGGGAGAACCTCGAGCCTTCCGGCGAGGCGATGGCCCGAAGGGTGCAACCCTGTCCAAAGCGATGCGATGGAGGGGCGAGTCCAGGAAGCATTGGCGTGCGCTTGCTCGAAGGTGAAGCCCGTCGAGGCAAAATGCTTCAGTTCGGGCGTACGGACAGAGGTGCTCCCGTAGGGCTCGAGGTGGTCGGCGCGCAGGGTGTCGAAAAGAACGACGAGTACGTTATAGGGTTTCCGGGGGACGGGAGCTGAAGCCGAGGAGGCTTGGGTTCCCTCGATCACGGGGGAATCGAGGGTAATTGAAGCGCTGGGATCCCCCGGCGAAGTCGACGAGAGCAGGAACTCCAGCCCAACCATTTCCCCCGCGTAGGGCGCAAGGTCCAGGCTGAGGTTTTCCTCGCCGCGGCCCGACGGTGACCGCTCAGCGAGGACGTGCTCTTCTCCCGTGCTGTTCTGGATCACGCATCTCCATACGAGTCCCTTTTCTTCAGGGGGGAGGTCCCAGGAAATGTTGACGAGAAGCCTTGGGTCCGAGGGAAGTAAATAGTGCCAGGCGATCATCGAGTTCACGGGCTGCTCGATGCGCTCTCCATCGGCGATGAGCTCGGAGCTGAGTCTCGATTCCGCCTGGTCTTTTTCCGCCCCGGCGAAGCGAACCCCGTAGAGTTGGAACGCCACCGGGCGGGGGTCGAGAGCGGTTCGACTGGTTAGAGGGCTGATCCAGTAGAGAGGGCTGAAAGTCAGGCGGTTGAGCCCGAATCGTTGCATTGCGGCGGGCAGCTTGATTCTCAGAGTCTGCCGAGCCCACTCGAGTTTGAAGCGCCCCAATTCGTGGTTGTTCCAGAAGAGACGAATGCTCTGGTGGGGGAGTTTCTCTTCGCCCGGGGCCGGTTCAATTTCGATTTCGAGGAGACGTTCTCTGGGATCGAGTACGGTGATCTCGATGACCGAGCGCTCGCCTCGAGACCAGACCGATCTTTTGTCCTTGCCTTGGTCCTGGACGGCATACCAGCCTTGGGTGAACTGGTCCCTGAGTCTTCGATCGAGGATATGATCGGCATTGCCGTAGCCCACCCAGGCCTCGGGTAGATCCGCCACCAGATCGAGTTGGACGGGGAGGGGTGGGGCGGGCGCAGCGGGGGGGCCGAGATCGCCCTGATCACAGCCAGCGGCCATCAGAAAAACGAGAAGACCGGCGCTGAGAATGGAGCCCGCCAGCCCTCGGTCTGCTTTTTCCTCACGGTTCATTCGGCCAGATCGCTCCTTGTTGTCCCCAGGGTCACCCGGGCGACTTCGCTGATGCTATCGGGTTCCCGTGTCCTCGGCCCAGGGGCGCTTTGGGGCGGCCCCTGGGGTAGGCCGGGCTCATCGCCCCTGAAAATGAAAAAAAATTTGAGACCCGGGGCCGCAAATCTGAGCCCCACTCCCTTTCTCCTTTCCTATTGTGGTTCGGGCGAGGAGGGCCCATGCATCGCCTGACTGACTTTTCGCTTCGCCGACCCTGGCTGACCTTGGGAGGGCTTCTGGCCCTGACCGGGGTGTTGGGTCTTGGAATCCCCAGGGTGGAGCCGGCCTTCGGATTTCGCGTCCTTCTGGGCGAGGGGCATCCGGCGATCGTCGCCCTCGATCGGATGGTTGAAGAGTTTTCGGGCGGCTACCCGATCCAGATCGCCTGGGAGTGCGGGCACGGTTTGCCCTGCCAGACGGTCTTTGACGAGGCCTCGCTGATGATGGCTGATGCCCTGACCCGCGAGATTCTCGTCTTGCCCAATGTCACGAGCGTTGTGGGTCCGGCCAATAGCGTGATTCTGGTCGCTGACGATGAAGGCATCACCGCTCGTCACTTCGTGGAAGAGGGTGCCCGTGCGAAGGATTTTCGCCTGCTGGCAGAGAGGGTTCTTCAGGATCCCTTCTGGCTCGACGATCTTGTCTCCGCAGATGGCCGTGCCGGAGTGATCGTCGTCCAGCCCGCCGACGGTCGGTCGCAAACCGATCTCAAGCTCACCGATGGGATCGATGATCTCCTGAATACTTTCAGGGCCCAAGGCTTTCGCTTTCACCTCATGGGAGACGCGCCCGAGACAGTTTCGGCAGGCAGAGCCCTGTCTGAGAGCACCAATACGCTTATCCCGGTATTGGCTTTGGTGATCGCATTGATCCTCTATGCGCTGACCCGTTCATGGCAGCAGGCCCTAACGGCCATGGCAACCATGGGCCTGGCGCTGCTCTGGACCCTCGGGCTGCTCGGCTGGCTGGGCTGGCCCCAGGACGGCATGCTCGAGGTGCTTGCTCCTCTGGTGGTCATCGTGGGCGTCTGTGATGCCGTTCACCTTCTGAGTGCCTATGCCGCAGCGCGAAAAGAGGAAGCGGGCATTTCGGTTCACGCGGCTCTTCGGGCTGCGGCCCGGGACGTGAGCTCGGCGTGCCTGATGACGACGCTGACGAGCGCGCTGGCCTTTGCATCGTTTACCACGAGTGATCTCGATACCTTCGTTCGCTTCGGGGTAGTTCTGCCCGCCGGCGTATTGACCTGCTTTTTTCTCACTTTCTCATTGCTCCCGCTCGCCATTACGCTCCTTCCCCCCGAGCCCGAGCCGGTCAATCGCGCAGCGGATATTTGGCGCCCCGTCATGTCCTCGATCATCGAGACCGCTTCCCGGCGTGCCACACCGCTTCTGACGGCAGTCTTTGTGTGCCTGTCGGTATTTGGCTACGGCTGGGCCGTCTATCTGCGCGCCGATACCGATTGGATGGAGGCTTTTGGTGAGTCGAGCGATGTCGTCCAGGCAATTTCGTTTACCGAAGCATCGCTGGGCGGCTCAGAGACTCTTGAGCTGGATATCGCTTTGCCGCCTGGAGTTCAGATCGAAGCCCCGGCCACGCTGTCTTCCCTGGCGCGGTTTTCGGACGGGCTTTCAGAACTCGAACACCTTTCGGATCCAGAAAGCATCTTGGGGTTGATCAGGCAGATCAATCGGGTTCTTCATGGTGATAAGAGCGAGTACTATCGAATCGGATTGTCAGTGTCTGAAAATGCGGAGCTGATTGAATTGATTGCCTTCGACGACCCCGAGACTCTTGGCCGTTGGCTTAGCCTTGATCGTTCGCGGTTGCGGATTTCAATGAATTCCAGAATGGTGGCGAAAGGTCCACGGGCGAAAATACTCGACGAGGTGATGAGGCGCGCTAAGCGAGATCTCCCCGAAGGCTGGCATGTACAGATGACGGGGGAGTTCGCGATTCATCGCGATTGGATCCGCGACGTCCAGTCGACCCAATTTCGCAGCTTCCCGATCGCATTTTTCATCGTCTTCATCCTAGTGTCACTCTTTCTGAAATCCTGGAAGCTCGGGCTAGCCGCGATGGTTCCAACGCTCCTTCCCGTGGTGGTCGTGCTCGGGGCGATGGGTTGGGTCGGCATGCCCCTAGACGTGGCTAGAGCCATGATCGCGGCGGTGGTGATCGGCATTGGTGTTGATGATGCGATTCATCTGCTCTCCCAGTACGCGTATCGTCGCAATGCGGGAGCCACGATTCATGAGGCCATGAGCGGGGCCCTTCAACATACCGGGCGGGCGATCGTGACAACCTCCCTGGCGCTGGCGCTTGGTTTCTTGACCCTGATGATGTCGGCCTGGCAGACCGTAGCGAGCTTTGGTTTTTTTGTGGCCATCGCGATCACGGGGGGCCTTGTAGCGACGCTACTGGTTCTGCCCGCTCTCATTTTCGGGCTGGCAGAAGCTAAAGAGGGTCACGGGTAAAGCCCGCTCGCCGGCGGCTTGTTTCGCTGTTAGGTTTCCGACCTGGCTAAACTCGGCTGGAAGGAGAGGTTTCGATGCGCGCCGTGGTCTGTAAGGAATTTGGTCCGCCTGAAAAACTCGTGATCGAAGAGGTGTCTGATCCGCGTCCGGGCCCTGGCGAAATTCTTGTCAATATCCGGGCCACGGCCATCGTTTTTCCCGACACCCTGGTGATCGAGGACAAGTACCAGTTCAGACAGAAGCTCCCCTTCATACCGGGCGGAGAAGCTGCGGGTGAGGTGGCGGAGGTGGGCGAGGGGGTCGACGGCTTCGCGGTCGGAGATCTCGTGATGGGGAGCCTTCATGGTGCGGGCGGCTTTGCGGAGAAAATTGTTCTTCCCGCAGCCCTGGCAGAGCCGGTGCTTCCGAGCTTTACCCCGGCCCAGGCAACAGGGCTCATGTATGGCCTGGGGACGTGTCTCTACGGCCTGAAATACCGCGGGCGCCTCGCGCCTGGAGAGACGCTGCTGGTGCTCGGCGCGAGCGGGCACCTTGGCCTCGGGGCGATCGAACTCGGCAAGCTACTGGGAGCACGGGTGATCGCCGCTGCTTCGAGCGCCGAAAAGCTGGCCACATGCCGGGCGGCTGGGGCGGACGAGGTGATCAATTACTCCGAGGAAAATCTGAAGGAAAGGGCAAAAGAGCTCACCGGCGGCCTTGGAGTGGACGTGGTTTTCGACGGAGTCGGGGGCGACTATTCCGAGGCGGCCCTTCGTGCGATGGCTTGGAACGGTCGCTTTCTGGTCATCGGCTTTCCGAGCGGAATTGCGCGAATCCCCCTTAATCTTGCGCTCCTCAAGAGTTGTGAGATCGTCGGGGTCTTTACCGGTGGCGCCCGGGTGAAAGATCCAGCAGCCCTGCAAGCGGTGCAGGCTGAGCTCGAAGCTTTCGTGGCAGGCGGTCAGTTGGAGATTCCAATCTCGCGCAGCTACTCCCTAGATGAGATTCCCCAAGCCCTGCGCGACATGATGGAGCGCAAGGTGACGGGAAAGATCGTATTCGAGCCCTAAGGGGGGACGCCTGGATGGAGCCCGATACGGATCGTGACCGCGCCGATCCATCCTGGGTGAGGGGGGCTGTGCTGTGATCGCCCGGATCCTGCTTGCCCTCGGAACGGTGGCGCTCGTCTTTTTCTTGATGGAGTCTTCGGCGCGGATCTACGAAGGCCACCCCCCTTGGGAAGGGGAGTGGAAACGCAAAAAGCCTGAGAGCCTTCGCATTGGAGTGGTGGGCGGCTCGACCATATGGGGAACGCCTGTTCCTGAATTGGGTTTCGTGGCCCAGTTGGAGGCCTTGTTGCCCTCGCTGGCTGGCTTCCGTTCGGTCGACGTGGTGAACCGGGGGAAAGTAGCGGCGTCGTCTCGTTGGGTGCGCCGAGTCGGGGCCGATGCGCTGATCGAAGGGGAACTCGACGCCCTGCTCATTTTCAGCGCCCATAACGAATTTCTCAATCGAAGCGGCGAGGATTCGCGGTGGGGGGGCTTGCTCTGGGAGGGCATGTTGCACTCGGCGCTGGTTCGCCTGACTTTGGGTCAGTCTGAATCAAGCGCTTCGCTTCTCCCCGAGCGTTTGGACGCAGTGGATCGAGAATCAACGTGGTTTGATGGTCGCCTGGAGGGCTACCGGGAAAATTTGTCGGCCCTGATCGCGTTGGCACGAGATAGGGATGTCCCGGTGCTCCTCATGACGGCGCCGGTCAATCTCGCCGACTGGCCGCCGGTACATCATCGACTTGGCTGGGAACATCTCGACTCCGAATACGAAACACATGTGCGCGAGGTCAAGGCGTTGGTCGGAGCCGGCGATCTCGATGGCGCCGAGCGTGCGATCGACGCGTGGCGCGTGCTATTCGGTGAGGACGCGATGTTTTCTTATCTGGAGGGGAAAATCGCCCAGCGGCGGGGAGATGTTGAGCGAGCGGCTCGCTTATTTCGCGTTGCGGCCGACCTTGATCCGTATCCGTGGCGGGCCCTCTCGGAGCAGAATGACTTCATCCGCGCCCTGGCCCAGGAGAAGGGGGTCACACTCGTGGATTTGGAGGGCGTCTTCGCCGGGCAGGCCCGGGGTGGGTTGGTCGGGTTCGATCTGATCGGAGATAACGTTCATCCCACGCCGCTGGGGGGCGCCTTGATGGCCAATGAAGCTGCACGAGGTCTTGGCAGGGCAGGGCTTCCGTTCCGGGCGCCAGGCAAGGATGTCGTCGCGCAACTCGCTAGATTTCGTGCCGAGCAGGGAGATCGACGCCAAAAAGAATATATTCGTTTGATGCTGAATGGCCGCTACAGCATGAAGACGCCCTTCTTCTTCTATGAGATATCTCGGCGCTACCTGGAATCCGCTCATGCACTGGCCCCTGAACAATGGATGGGGTTGGCCAATCTCGGCTCATTGGCGCTGTTGGAGGGAAAAGAGCAGGAGGGGCTGAGCCGACTGCGAAGGGCCGCGCGTCTTCGGGGCGAACCGATCGATCCCCAGGAAAGACCTGCAGTGCCGATGCTGGTGCCGGCGCTTGAAGCCGCTGGCCTGCCGGTGGAAGCTATCCATGCATCCGAGTAGGGGAGGGAGTAGGGGACCAAGTAGCCGCACTCTTCTTTTGGGCCGGGGGTTGCTGATTGGCCTGTTCGTCCTGGCGACGGGATGGCTGGCCTGTGGGGCGGAGGATGAGCCCAAGGCGCGCTCAAGGGCGGGCTGGGAGCGTCTGATGGCTTCTCTCGAAGAGGCACGGGACGGCCTGGATAGCCCGCTGGCCTTTCCCCCGGAAGGGACCGATCGGAACCTTGCCGAAGGGTATCGCTACCTGCTCGGCCATCTCGTTCGAGTGATCGAAGGGGAAATAATGCAGGACCCCGATCATCCGTATTTTCAGCGCTCGGTCAGCATGCTGAGCAAGTGGACAATCGACAACGCCGACACCCTTTATCTCAAGGCACGCATCGATGCCCACGGTGAATACCGCATCCGAGCTCGGGCTGCGGATACAAGCGAGTGGGCAAGCGGTGAGCGGGGGCGGCCAGGTCCGAAAGCTCCGCGCCTCGTCATCTTCCAGACAATCACCGAATTGATCGGGCAAACGGGCGACCTTCGTGAGATGGGGGAATGCCGCAATCAGACTGTGGCCTCGCTCAATTCCTTTGAACTCGAAATCAATGGCCAGGGCGAGTTCGAGATCTTACTCGGGGCCGAGAGGCCGGCAGGCTACGAGGGGAATTTCCTGAGGACTCGGGCCGAACTCGCATGCGGCTCGTCGGACTCCGCAGACACAGAGGAGGCCGAGAAGGTCTGGCGCGAGGCTCGCTTCGTTTCCGTTCGCGAGATCTTCTCGGATTGGGCGGCGGAAGAGGCGCTTGAGCTCAGTATCGAGCGGCTGGACAAGGTCGTGGGGGGACGGCCTCCCCCGGAGACCGCCGAGATGGCCGAGCGGATGACCCGTATCGGCGAGCGCGTCTCCAATCAGGTCTGGTTCTGGAACCAGCTGCACGAGTTTGGCCTGGAGGTGAACGGAGATCGAAACCTCGATGGGGAGCGAGCGATGCCAATCAATTCGCTCAACGATCCCCGCCCGCCCTTTATCGCGGGGGGCGTCGCTGGGGCTCGGCAGCTCTACGGGGGTGGGCTCTTTGAACTCGAGGACGATGAGGCGCTTGTTCTGCGGGTGGATCTGCGCGGAACAGATCCCCATTACATGGGTTTTCACCTCAGCAACTTCTGGGGGGAAAGTCTGGATCAGGCGACTTACACGACCAGCCTGACAGGTTCGCAGCTCCCTGCGGCGGAGGATGGCGCACGCTACTACGTGGTCTCAGCTCGCGATCCGGGGCTGGAGGGCTGGGTCGACACGACGGGTCACGCGCGGGGTAGCATGACCCTGAGGTTGGTGTACCGGAAAGAGCTTGAGGAAGAGGACCTGCCTAGGGTCGAGGCGGTGGTTACCTCTGTGGCTGGCCTTCGCGAACACCTACCCGCGACGGTGAGGACGGTTTCAGCCGAGGAGCGCAGGGCCCAAGTGGCCGGGCGGCAGGCGCATATCCAGCGTCGTTATCGTCAGTACTAAGGGATATTTCGGATGAGTAGAGCAGGGAGAATGCCGCGATGAGTGGAAAGGTCGCCTTCATCACGGGCGCAAGTCGCGGGATTGGGGCGGAGTCTGCCGTCGCCCTGGCTCGGGAGGGCTATCGAGTGGCGATCACGGCCCGGACCCGGTCGGAAGGCGATCTGCATGATCACGTCGGGATGCGTACGGCGTTAAAAGGGAGTCTCGAAGCCACGGCCGAGGCTGTCGGCGCTGCCGGGGGGAAGGCCCTTTGCCTCCAGGCGGATATCTTGGACGAGGCCAGCATGCTTTCCGCTCTCGGGGAGGCAATCGATTATTTCGGCCCGATCGATCTGCTCTTCAATAATGCCGTCTACCAGGGGACAGGCAATCAGGAAACCGTTCTCGAGGTGACTCGGTCGCAGATGGACGCGATTTATCAGGGGAATCTCCTGACGCCGCTGGCTCTGGTTCAGGCAATTCTGCCAGGGATGCTCGAACGCGGGGAGGGGACGATTATGAACATGGTTTCCTACACGGCCTTCAACAACCCCCCGGCGGCGGCTCGCCAGGGGGGGTGGGGATTTGCTTACCCGTCCTCGAAGGCGGCTCTGGCCAGGATGGCGGGCTCGTTGCGTGCAGAACATCCGGGATCGGGCTTGCGCGTATTCAACCTCGAGCCCGGGACCGTGTTGACCGAGGTCATGAAGGCCGCCGGCATCACTGAGGAGGTACTGGCACGCTATAAGCCGTGCAGTCCCGCCGCGATCGCCGCCGTAGTGGCTTGGCTGGCGGTCAACGATCCCCCTGATCAGTGGCAGCCCCAGGAGATTCTTCGGGGTCCGGCGATCGCCAAGGAACTCGGTTTTTTGCGGGTGCCTTCTTTTCTGGAGAGTTGAGATGGACAAGGTTCTGTTGGAAAAATGCGATGGGTATGCAGTGGTGACACTGAACCGCCCCGAGAGCATGAACGCCCTGTCGAGAGAGCTCCGGGGCGATTTTGTCGACGCTTTTGAAGAGTGCCGCCGCGATGAGGGTATCCGGGTGGTGATTCTGACGGGTCGCGGGAAGGCTTTCTGCGCGGGTTTCGATCTGAAAGAACTCGGCGAGAGCGATCAGAGCGCGGCGGGTGAGGCCGATAATACGGTCGCTCGAGCGATGGAAGCCTTCGCTGGCCCCATCATTGGTGCGATCAACGGTCATGCGGTGACCGGGGGCTTCGAGATGGCTCTGGCCTGCGATGTGTTGATCGCATCGGAGCAGGCCCGCTTCGCCGATACCCACGCTCGGGTGGGGATGTTGCCGGGATGGGGCTTGAGTCAGAAATTGCCTCGCCTGATCGGTTTATCCCGGGCCAAGGAGATTTCCCTGACGGGGATGCCCGTGTTCGCCCGCCAGGCCTATGAGTGGGGCCTGGTAAACCATGTGGTGCCCGTCGATGAACTGCTTCCCCGTGCGCGGCAGATCGCCGAGGCGATGTGTGCGTGCGTGCCCGAAGTCCTGGCTCAATACAAGCCGCTGATCGACGAAGGCTTTGGCATGCCCTATCGGGAAGCGCTGGCCTGGGAAGAGAAGCGATCAATCGCTTCCGCCGAGCGAGCGCTGGGCGCAGCGATAGGGGCCCGCCGGGAGGCTGTGCTCGAGCAGGGTCGGAGGGAGAAAAAAGATGAGGGGTAAGGTTGCCCTGGTCATGGGAGGCGGTGCCGGTACTGGCCGAGCAACGGTGCTCGCTCTGGCTCGGGAGGGCGCTCAGGTGGTGATCGCCGATATCGACGAGAGTGGGGGAAATGAATCGCTCGAATGTCTCCGGGCACAGGGGGGCGAGGGGCTCTTTGTCCGGGCGGATATGGCGAGTGCACAGGATATTCAGGCCGTTCTCCAGCGAACTCACGATGCCTTTGGCGGTCTTCATGCGGTGTCCAATAATGCGGCCCTGGGTACGCTGAGCAAACCGTTGACCGAGTTGGACGAGGACGAGTGGGATCGCTGCATGGGGGTGACGCTGAGGGGTGTCTGGCTCTGTATGAAATACCAGCTCCCTCTCATTGAGGCCTCGGGCGGGGGAGCCATCGTCAACATTGCGTCGGTTTCGGGTCTGCGGGGCGAGTATTTTCAATCGGCGTATGCGGCGGCGAAGGGCGGTGTGATCGCTCTCAGTAAGGCGGCGGCCGTGGAATACGCTCGCCGGGGGGTTAGGGTGAATACGGTCTGCCCGGGGGGAATTCGCTCTGGGGGCATGGAATTTTATCTCGACAAGATGCCCGAGCTTCGGGAGAAGACGCTGAACGCGCACGCCATGGGACGCTTGGCCGAGCCCGAGGAGATCGCCGACGCCGTGGTCTACCTCTGCTCGGAAAAATCGTCCTTTGTAACGGGGCACGATTTGGTCGTCGATGGGGGGGTGCTCGTGCGATCGAATGTCATCGACGCATAGAGGCCAAGTCGATCACTCGAAATTTCACAACACACGCCTTCTTTCGCATGGCGCGATAGACGTTCAGCTCTCGCCGCTTATCTCCAGGGCCTTTCGGACTTCGGGGAGTACCTCTGACGCCATGTATTGGATCCGCCGACTGCCGCTCTCGACGGGTTCGCCCGGGAATTGGGCCCAGAAATGGACGTCGCGAATCTCGGGGGAATCCCGCAAGAATCGGGTCAACTCCTTGATCGCCGTATTGGCATCCCAGCACTCGTAGAGCCCTTCATTGAGGGCATCCTTTCCGGTGGGAAAGCGGGGCACCTCGCCGGGAGGCCCGAAGGCTCCCCAGTCGATGTAGTTATTGGCTTGGTAGAGAATATGGGGTTCGAGTTTCCGGGCCTCTGCCTCGGGATCAGGGGAGATGATTGCCCAGTGGCCAGCGAAAATTTCACCGCTGCGCCCCTCGGCGGCAAGGGCAGCGCGGTAGATGTCGTGCCCGATGCCCCCGGTGGAGAGGAAGCCATCGCCGATTCGGGCCGCCCGATGAATTGCGGGTTCGGACATTCCGCCCATCAGGATCCGGGGCGGGTGCTCCGGGACCGGTCCTACGGCTACATCGCCGATCTCGAATCGCCGGCCGGAAAAACGGATGGGTTCGCCTCGCCAGGCTCGCCGAATAATTTCGACCCCTTCTTCCATTCGGCTGGGACGGTTTCGGATCGGAACCTTGAACTCGTCGAATTCCAGTTGGCGGTAGCCCAGGCCCACTCCCAGATCGAAGCGTCCGCCTGAGAGGATGCTCACCGCAGCGGCGTCCTCCGCAACGCGGATGGGGTCGGCGATGGGGAGAAGCATCAGGTTGGTGCCGATCCGCATGGATCGCGTTCGCGCCGCGATGGCGCCGGCAATGACCAGAGGCGAAGGGGTGTAGCCGTCTTCGCAGAAATGGTGCTCGGTGAGCCACACGGACTCAAAGCCCAGTTCTTCGGCCCACGCGATTTGCTCCAGGCAGGACGAGTAAAAGGATTCGAAGGACTCGGCTCGTGGAGCTGGATGCCTGAAGTCATACCAGAGACCGAAGCGGACCCGTTCTCTCGTCATATTTTTCCCCAGAACATTGGCCTACTATGGCCTCGGATCGGTAGCTTGTCGAGGCAAGGGTGGGTGGCGGGCGATCGGGTCACCCCGCATATGGATTTTTGAAAAGCCTCTTTAGGAAGGTCTACGACTTGTCTGACTCAGGTGGCCACGATCCCAACTACATCTCCAAGGCCGAGATTCGTTCGCGAGGGAGGGCCGTTCGCCCCAAGGACGCAGCGACCCTGATTCTTGTGCGCCAGGCCAGCGAGGGTCCCCAGGTTTTAATGGGCAAGCGCTCAGCCGGGCACAAATTTATGCCCAATAAGTTCGTGTTTCCGGGGGGGAAGGTCGACCCCGGGGACGGTCGGCTGAGGCCGCCCCTCGACTTGCATCCGGCCGTTCTGAAGCGCCTGAGCCTGAGCGTATCGGAAACTCGCGCGCGAGCTCTGGCGATGGCGGCGATTCGCGAAACGTTCGAAGAAACGGGTCTGGTCCTGGGCGAGCCCGATTCCCCGACGTTGGTGAGTCGATCTCCCCAATGGAATGATTTTCTCGAGCACGGGATCAATCCTCGTCTGGACACGCTGCACTTGGTGGCGAGAGCCATTACCCCGCCCTACAGAAATCGTCGATTCGATGCCCGCTTTTTTATGGCCGATGTGGACTTGATCCAAGGCGAGCCAAGGTCCGGTGGATCGGGCGAACTCCTGGAACTCCATTGGGTGACCTTGGAGCAGGCTCAGGCATTGGAATTGCCGAATATCACCCGGATGGTTCTCGGGGAGGTGGGGAGGCGGCTCGAGAATGGACATCGACCCGAGGATAAGGGGCCCTTCGTCTACTTCAAACACGGAAAATCCGTTGTCGGCGAGATCTAGGCCCCGCTGTGGTCCCGCTTTTTTTTGTATGATCTGCGCCTCGATTGAACTGATGATCGGGTTCATGGAGAACCTGACACCGTGGTTATTAGGGGTAGGGGGGTAGGGTATGGGTTCGCCAGGATTTTGGAGAGGGCACTCAAATAAGTGGGTGAGAAGGTCTTTGCGAATCGTCTGTCTGTCGAGTTTGCTTTGCCTCTTGATTCAATTCGATGTACTGGCCGGGGAAAAGGGTTGCTCCCTCGAAGGGCCGCCGGCGAGCACCCTGGATTCAGCTCAGGGGCTCTATCTTTTCTTCGGTGAACACGGCGGTTCACTCGAGAGATTGAGGGGGAGCGGCCGAGTGCCGGCGATTCAGGTCGATCGATTGCCGGGCGATTTGAATGATTTGCCGGCCCATCGAGTCGATCTTTTTCTGCGCATTCTGTTGCCCTCGGCGCTGCAGGTGAATAGGGGGCTGGCGGCTGACCGCGCCCGGTTGCTTGCGCTCGGCCCGCCGGCCGAGCGGCGCAGGGAAGACACCGAGTTCGTGGACGCACTTTCGAAGCGGTATGGAGCACCCGCTGAGCCGATTTCCGGGTTGCTGGAGCGGGTGGACGAAGTGCCCGTGAGTCTGGTTCTCGCCCAAGCCGCGGAAGAGAGCGGTTGGGGCCGTTCTCGATTCGCCATTGAGGGAAATGCGCTCTTTGGGCAACACGCCTCGAGTGCCGATCAGCCCTCTATGCTGGCCCGGGGCGCGGACGTGCGCCTGGCGAAATTCGACAATATCTGCGAGGCGGCCCGGGCCTATATGGAAAATCTCAATGGGTCTCGCGCCTACGCCGGCTTGCGCGCCCTGCGCGCCCGACTTCGGGCCGAAGGGCGGCCGGTGACCGGGGCGGAGTTGGCTGGAGAGTTGCTCGCTTACTCGGCGCGCGGGGCGGAGTATGTGCGCGAGCTGCGCGCGATCATTCGCCGCCATCGGCTCGATGATTTTAACGACGCGGTTTTGGAGGGCGAGCCCGAGTGGGCACGCGTGGTCTCAGCCGGGCGCTGAAGGCGCGTCTTCAAGGCCCGGCTGAGACGAATGGATCGCGATGTTCTCGCCCGTGAGTTCCTGCTCGAGAGGCCTTAGTAGAACGAGTACAAGAGGCCCCAGCTCACCGCCATGTAGCTCGGGTCGATGCCGCTACTGGTCGTCCAGACGTTATACCAGTCGTAATAGCGCGCAGTGGCTTCGGTGGCCGCCACGTAGGTGAACTCGCCGGTCAGGGCGAGATTCTCGGTCAAGTAAAGATCGACTCCCGCGCCGAATCGGCCGATGAATGACGTGAAGGTGTCGCTGTTCCCGAGGTTGGTGTCGAGCCAGGAATTCTGGCCGCCGATTCCAGCAATGGCGTAGGGCTGAATTCGGCCCTCGGTCAGGTAGAGGCGAGCATTGATCGTATAGGCGACCGAGTCGACCGAGGCACTTGTGAGACCGAGACCTGGATCAATTTCGTTAAAGGTCGCGATCCCCTTCGACGTGGCGTCGAATCCCGAGACCCACTCGACCTGTCCCTCTACGGCAAACCAGCGGTTGAGTCGCGCTCCCCCTCGGAAATTGAAACCAAAGGAGCTGTCGAAATTGTCGCTGCAGTCTCCGGGCGCATTGAAACCGTTCAAGTTGCAGGCGGCGTAAAGTCCCGCGAGTTGGACGTAAGGTTTGGGGTAGTTGAAGTTATTCTGGGCCGCCGCACTCGAGGCCAAAAGCATTGTGGCCGTGAGGGCTATCAGCAGCTTGCCGATCTTCATGGGGACTCCTTTGTTATGCCGAAGGGTCGGTGGGTGAATTGGTGGGCCGACCCTAGCAAATCCGAACGTTTTCACCGATCGCGAGCGAGCTAATTCTGGCGATCAGGGAGTTTTGGCCAGTCAGTCAGCCAGCCCGCACTGGGCGTTGTTCCCTGCGCCGGGCCAGAAAGCCGAGGCCGGCGACTCCGGAGAGCCATAGGGCGAGGCTAGCCGGCTCGGGAACAGCGATGAGGCTCGGCTGGACAAGCGTGTGGGTGCCGGCGGCATTGGAGGTGGTCAGGCTGACCGTATAGGTGCCAGCGACTACATACTGATGGCTGGGGTTTTGGCTATTGGAGGACTCATCGTCGCCGAAATCCCAGAGCCAGGAAGTGGCGAGTGGGGTCGAGAGATCGGTGAAAATCACATCCAGGGGAGGGGAGCCCGATTCAGTCGACGCCGAAAAGAGGCTCGAGGGGGTCGCGGGCGACGGGGGACCCCCCAATTGGCCATGAGCTTCCTGGCCCGCCCGCTCGCCCGACTGTAGCGCCCCGGGCACGGTTGAAGGCGCCGTATTGTGGGTGGCTTCGCCTGCAAAGTAGAGTTCGCTCCCGACAGGCTGGGCGAGGACCTCCCGCATGGTGGTCCCGCCCGGCCGGGTGCCTGGGGCGGGGAACGAGTAGCTCCCGCGGATATAGGGATCCGCGCTCCAGTTGTTCACGACGCCTTCGATGAAAGCGGGCGCGGCGAGGCCGGCGAAGACTTGATCGAGATCGGTCAGGGCCTGGTTGAGCCGGGCGGCATCGGTGGGTAAAGCCTCCATGAATTCCGAGTTCTCGCCCATGATGAAACAGGTCAGGACATGGTCTGCTGTGCCCACTTGATATTTTCCGGGATTCCAGCACTGAGCCGTCGGCCCCTCGGTGATGACATCCATCATCTTGGCTTCGTTCCAGAAAGCGTTGTTGAAGCGAAGGGAAATTTTCATTCCCTTCCCCATGCCTATGGTGTTGTAGGCCGTGACTTTGGCCGCGGGAAGATCTGGAATGAAGTCGATGATTTCTGCTTGAAGGACCCCGATGGACACGGTCACGATGATCGCGTTTGCGTAGTGGTAGACGCCGTTGGCATCGAGGGCGACAGGTTTGGGCCCCGTCGTATCGATGACTGTGACCGGGCTGTTATAAACCACGTTCGGAACCAATGATCCGAAATAGAGCGCATCGAGCGCGTCTCGATAGCCCACGGGGCCGAGCCCGTAGAGTCGCTCGGAGAGCGGCCAGGCATTCCCCTCGCGTGAGAGCGATCGCAGCCCCAGGCGTTTTACCGTGGTTCCGTACTCGCCCGCGGGTGAGGCGGCCTGATAGAGATGGTACGCCCGGTTCGTAGGACCGACTCCCAAGATGTTGGCGAGATAAGTCGAAACGAGTGGATCTGTTGGGTCATTGTCGTGAGTCCACACGTCGCTGGAGAACGCCCAATATTTATCGATGTCCGCGTCGAGGTAGCAATTGCCTGTATCGGCCCAGCAGGTGCTTCCGCCGTCCATCGAGATGAGCTGATCCTGGGTCGAGCCCCCCTTGAATATCCTGACCTGCGCGCCGGTTCCGTAGAGCGCCTTGATATCGTCGAAAACGAAATTATTTTGGGATCCGTAGAGTTCCTCGGCGCCCTCCTCTATACGGACGTCTCCGAGCATGTGGGAACCGATACGGCCACCGTGTTCGTGTCGGGCTTCGATAACCAACGCGTCATAGCCCAGGTTATCCAGGGTATAGGCGGCGTAGAGGCCCGCCGCTCCGGCTCCGACGATAACGACATCGTGATCGGTAAAGGGGGCCACGGCGCCCGAGGGCAATGGGTACAAAAGGACAATGAGTGTGAGGGCAGACAGGCGGCCCCACTTCGCGATTCGGGCTCTCAGAATTCTCGGGCGGGCTAGTCCAAGCATGTTTTATATGCCGGCTCTCCAGCAGTTTTCAGTTGTTCAATGATACCAGACCTCGGGCCCTTCTGGACCTACGAGTCAGTTCGGCCACTTGATTTCGATGCCTTCGAAGCAGGGTTCCCTGCCATGATGAGAGCATGCCTGGGCGAGCTTTACTCCCGTCCCCTTAGCGGTCTGGGCGGCCCCGTGGGTGGAGTCTGGCTCAGTCCGCTGTAGAGTATTGCCATACTTGTCCCCCTCAAAGCGAGGTGCCCGGGGCAAAGGTGCCCCTGATCGGCCGGCGCGCGGCGGGGCGCTTGAAACCCTTTCTGTCGGGCGTGATGACGGTGGAACTCAGGGTTTGAGAAGAGTTGAGAGTCGGCACGCGATCAGGCGTTCCGGAGTCAAGGTGAGGGGAGAACGAGGATGAAGACGAGTGTCGACCAGTACTGCATCAATGTGACAGATCTCGAAAAGTCCGTTCATTTCTACGAGACAGTATTAGGTCTCGAAATTACACACCGTATAGAGATCCCCAACGTGACTGAAGTGGTTCTGGCGGGTGCCGACGGAAATCGAATTCAACTCGCTCGGCACCATGACCAAGAGGGGCCAATCGATCATGGGAATGCTTTCTGGAAGCTCTACCTGAGTACCGATGATTGTGAAGGGCTCTACCAGCGTTGCATTGATGGGGGAGCAGAGTCGATCTCGCCCCCCGAGCGCCTGGGCGATTGGCCAGTCACGGCCGCATTCGTGAGTGACCCCGACGGCTACCAGGTGGAGATATTGCAGCATCACGACGAGACGCCGGCCGGTATCAGCGGTCCGAACGCGGGTTGATCGGGCACGAAATTTGAGTGGCGGAGTCCGCGCCCTGGGCGCGGACTCCAGCTTTGTTTGGTGGCGCGGTCTTTGATGTCCAGAAAAGGTTGATCCATGCGCAGGGTTTTTATGTTCGGGAGTGTCGTACTTTTCTTGCTCGGGGCGTTTTCTTTGCTCGTGAGCGTGTACATGTGGGTGGGCGATTGGCCTTCCAAGACCCGGGAGATCGTCGATCACTACCGTTCGGTTGCGGAGTATGAAGGTTTTGCTGGGCCTCCCGCCATCGCAAATATCTACGCCCGGGATATCGTCGACTTGAAGGGTGATTGGGAGGCGGTGATCGACCCCTATGGTGCGGGAGATATTGGTGGCATCGCCGCACGCGCCGTGGAGCAGGCCACCCCGAGCGATCTCTCGGAATTTTCTTACCGCAATGGGCTTGTTCTCGAGGTGCCGGGGGATTGGAATACCCAAGACCCTCGGCTGTATTTCTATCGTGGTGTTGTCTGGTATAAGCGGGAATTTGAGCATAGGCCTGGGGATGATAAGAGAACGTTTATTTGGCTAGGTGCCGCGAATTATAGAGCCTCGGTCTATTTGAACGGCCGCCTGCTTGGTCAGCACGAGGGCGGATTTACTCCCTTTAATTTTGAGATGACTGGGTCGCTCGAGCCTGGAAAAAATCTCCTTGTCGTCCGGGTAGACAACGAGAAGAGTGACGAGGATGTGCCGACGACGCGCACGGATTGGCATAATTATGGCGGCCTTACCCGAGATGTTCTCGTCGTCGATGTCCCCCGAACCTATATCGAGAATTATTCGATCGAGTGGGCGGGCCCGGAAGATGGAGGCATTAGGGGTTTCGTTCAGTTGGCGGGAGAGGGGGAAAACCGAGCGGTCGAGATCAGTGTTCCCGAGTTGGCTGCGGTGGTCGAGGTACGGACGGGGGCCGGTGGCCGGGCTGAGTTCACGCTAGAGGCGAGCCCAGAACTCTGGTCGCCGGACAACCCAAAGCTCTATGCAGTTGAAATTGCCTCGGATCAAGACCTCGTGAGAGATCAAATTGGGTTTCGAACCATCTCGGTAGAGGGCGATCAGATTCTCCTCAATGGATCGCCGATCTTCCTGAAGGGAATATCCCTTCACGAAGAAGCCGGGCAGGGGAGGGGGCGCGCGCACGATCGCGCCGATGCCGAGAGACTCCTCGGCTGGGCCGAAAGTCTGGGCGTCAATTTCGTCAGGCTCGCTCACTACCCGCATAGCGAGTTCATGGCCCGGGTGGCGGACGAAAAAGGACTTTTGGTTTGGGAGGAGATCCCGGTCTACTGGAATCTTGATTTTGGAAACCCTTCGACCCTTGGGCGCGCGCGTCAGCAACTCGTTGAGTTGATTGAGAGGGATCGAAACCGGGCTTCGGTGATTCTGTGGAGCATCGGGAATGAAACGCCCTCAGGTGAAGACAGGCAGAAATTCATGTCTGCCCTGGCCGCCGAGGTGCGTGAACGTGACCCAAGCAGGCTCGTGACGGCGGCCATGTTGACATCCGGCGACGCGATGCTGGACCTATTCGGGGGTTCTTACCTTCCGGCGTTGCTGGGCCTTCCCTCTGGTGATTGGGAGTACAGGATACGTGACCCCTTGGCTGACCTGGTCGATGTCCAGGGGCTGAATCAATATTTCGGCTGGTATTATAGTGGTGCTCTTGGAGTGCTAGGGCCGTTTTCGAGTCATCACGCGCGCAAGGTGATGCTCGACAATATGCATCGAATTCGAATCGTGAGTGATCGTCCCGGCCCCATTATTGTCAGCGAGATGGGTGCTGGGGCGAAGAGAGGGAAGAGGGCTCCAGAGGAGGATCTCGTCGTTTTTAGCGAGGACTACCAGGCCCTCGTCTACCGACGGCAAATCAAGATGATGGAGGCGCAGTCGGGTTTGGTCGGGATTGCCCCCTGGATCCTCAAGGATTTTCGTGCCCCCGGGCGTCTCTATCAGGGAGTCCAAGACTACTGGAACCGTAAGGGGCTTCTCTCGGATGACGGCGGGCGAAAGCTTGCCTTTGAAGTTTTGCGTTCGTGGTACGAAAATATGGATGTCGAGTCGGGGCAGTTGGGCGGGGCTCATCGGGAGAAGATGTGAATCGACGAGCCGGTGGTGCGGGGGCTGTCGGGCTGAGCACGCTCAAACTCTGCTCAGTGGGGAATGTGTTAGTTGTGTGACTGCGGCCCGAGACGTTCGTCGAGACCGAATTTCGTTTGAAATGACCGGAAGTAGGGGTTCACGCAAATGGCAATCACGAATGAATTTGAACTGTTGGAGCCCGATTATTACGCCGAGAACGGCCCACCCTACGCCCTATGGGATCAACTTCGAGCCGAATCGCCGGTTCATTGGTGTGACCTCGGAGAGTTCGAGCCATTCTGGGCGATCACGCGCCAAGAGGAGATAAAGGACATCTCCAAGACCCCGGAGATTTTCCTCAGCGAGCCCGGGGTCACCCTGATGCCAAGGATTCCAGTCATTCAAGAGGGCGAGGGGATCGGTGCGATGAAGGTTGTGATCGTGACTGATCCGCCTGTCCATCGCGAACTAAGAACGGTCGTCAGTCCCTCGCTGACGCCGCGTGCGCTGAAGCGAATGCAGGGCGTGATCGAGGAGAGCGCCAAATCCCTAGTCGATGAACTCGCGGGGGAAGGCGAAGCCGACTTGGCTATGGGACTCGCGGTCAGGCATCCGTTGCGGATTCTTTCTAAGGCGTTGGGCGTACCCGAAGAACAGGAACCCCGGGTTCTGGAGCTCTCGAACAGACTCTTCGCCCCCGAGGACCTCGAATTGGGCGGAGGGAGAACGAGTTCGGAGGATTTTGCTCAACTCGGACAGGAGTTTCTGGAGCTCTTTCTTCCCATCGTCGAGGATCGCCGAAAAAATCCCACAGACGACCTCGCTAGCGTTATTGCGAATGCTCAGATCAACGGCGAGCCCATGGGGCCGATGGAAACCCTGGGCTACTACCTGATTATCTTCAGCGCAGGTCACGATACGACGAAAAATTCGCTTGCGGGTGGCTTCGCACAGTTGGTTGAGAATCCGGAAGAGTTCGACAAGGTGAAAGCAGATCTTTCGCGGGCTCCGGATGCCGTGGAAGAGATGATTCGCTGGTCGTCGCCCGTGAATTACATGAAGAGGACGGCGGCTTGTGACACGGTGGTGAACGGCCAGGCGATCAAGGAAGGCGATTCTTTGGCGCTTTTTTATGGCTCGGCGAACCGAGATGAGTCGGTATTTGACGACCCCTATCAGTTCAGCATAGATAGGAGTCCTAACCGTCATATCGCGTTTGGTTATGGTGAGCACTTTTGCATGGGGACGCATTTCGCCCGCAAGAGCATGTGCGCGGTGGTCGAGGAACTCGCGCGGCGTGTGGAATATTGGGAACTGGCTACTGAGCCCGAGTGGATTCGGTCGAATTTTGTGGTGGGTTTGAAGCATCTCGACGTCCGCTACAAAATTCGAGACAGTTGATTTGAGGGGCGAGAGGCAAGGAGCGACCGTTGGCCGCGTTCTCTTGGAGCCCTGCTCGTTGATGTTCGGAGGAATCTTGTGTCCAATCGAATCGTCTTGATCGGGGCCGGAAGCGCCCAATTCGGCTTCGACATGCTCGGCGACATATTTCAGAGTGCGCCCCTCGCCGAGGCGGAAGTAGTGCTCCTTGATATCGATGAGTTGGCGCTTGCGCGGGTTAAACGGGCTGGCGACCAGTTTGTCTCGGACCACGGCCTGAAAGTCAGATTAGTTGCGACGACGGATCGGTCTGAAGCGCTCCAGGGCGCGGATTTCTGCGTCATTGCGATCGAAGTCGGCGACCGGTTCGCTCTGTGGGAGCAAGATCGAACTATCCCGCAACAATACGGTTTCAGGCAGGTCTTCGGCGAGAACGGTGGGCCGGGGGGGTTATTTCATTCGCTTCGGGTGGTCCCACCGATTCTCGAGATCTGTGCCGATATTGAGCGAATTTGTCCCGAAGCGTGGGTGTTTAATTACAGCAACCCCATGAGTCGAATTTGTACCACGGTGCATCGGCGCTTTCCCGATCTCAAGCTCGTGGGGCTGTGCCACGAGATCGCTTCGCTCTATCAGCATTTGCCCAAGATGCTCGATACAGCCATGGCGAATATCGAGTTTAGAGCAGGGGGACTGAATCATTTCAGTGTCCTGGTCGAGGCGCGCTATCGCGATAGTGGGAAAGACGCCTACCCGGATGTTTTGGAGCGGGCACCGGATTATTTCGAGGACTTGCCTGGGTTCGGTAGCATCCTCAAGCAGCTTGCCGCCCAGGAGGCAGGATCGACTCCAGGGAGCGAGCCAGCCCTTCGAGAAGGTGCGAGCGCGTGGGCAGAGCGTGGCGTCTTTAGAGAGATACTTGAGAAATTCAAGGTGCTGCCGATTACTACTGACAGTCATATCGGCGAATACGTTCAGTGGGCGCATGATGCGGCCGATCACAAGGGCATTCTTGACTTCTATATTTACTACAAGCAGTGGGTGTTGCGCGGGGATCCACAGATCAGGGAGACCCGGACCGAGCGCCTGGTAAAAATTATCGAAGGCATGCTTCTCGATCGACGATATGAGGAGGCAGCGGTCAATATCCCTAACCGTGGATTGATCCCCAGCCTTCCGGAGTTCATGGTCGTGGAAGTTCCTGCCTGGGTGGACGGCAGCGGTATCGAGGGGATCCGGTTGGACGCGATGCCCAAAGGGTTTGCGGGACTGCTCACGAATCAAGTCGCCGTTCACGATCTGACAGCGGAGGCTATCTTGAACGCCTCGAAGGAGGCGGCGATTCAAGCCCTCTTGGTAGATGTCAATGTCGACCGGGTGGCTCCTGTGGCCGATTTGGTCGAGATGATGATCTCCCAGCAGGGCGAATATCTCGGCTATCTGAAGTAGCGACCTAGGAATCGCTGCCTGAGTTCAGGCGCGCCTGGCTCTGGGGTGGAGTTGAGCGTGTCCGCTGTTCCGGTTACCTTTTACCTGTGAGAATTTCCGGTTTAAATTATACGGACCTCCAGAGCCGCATCGTACGATTACTGAGCCTTTTGGTTGGGGTCGCTGTCCTCACCCTTTCGTGGAGCGCCAGCCGGGGGGCCGAGGTTCCGGATCCGCTCGCCGTCGCTAAAGGGAACCAATTCGTTCGCGTTCCCTTCGCGAACGCGAGCTTGGGGAACCGTATCCTCATTTCCTTCGAAGGCTCGATGGTGCGAACGGATAAGGCAGAGGGGTATCACGTCCTCTACGTAGGCCCAGAGGAAATCGCCAAGCTGAAAGAAGCGGGGCTGGAAGTCATCCCGTCTCCTCTGGATGAACCCGGACCCCTACGCCTTCCGGGTTATCCCTGTTACGAAACCGTGGAGGAAATCAACCTGGCCGCAGGGGTGATGGTTTCGACCTCGCCGGGGTTGGCGAGCTTGGTGGATATCGGGGATTCATGGGAAAAGGCGACCGGGCAGGGGGGCTACGATCTACAGGTTCTTCGCCTGGGGAACGTGCAAACTCAAGGCCCGAAGCCCTCTCTTTTCTTGCTTTGCGCGCTTCATGCTCGCGAGTACGCGACGACGCCCTTGTGTCTCGCCTTCGCTGAATCCCTCTTGGATGGGTATGGAAGCGACGCGGATGCGACATGGCTGCTCGATCACCACGAAGTTCATATTCTTCTGAATGGGAATCCAGATGGGCGAAAATGGGCAGAGTCGGGATATTTCTGGCGGAAGAATACGAATCAGAATTATTGCTCCCCCCTGAGCAGCGATCGGGGAGCGGACCTGAATCGAAATTTCCCTTTTCAATGGGATTGTTGTGGTGGCGGAAGCGATTCTGAGTGCTCGCCGACTTATCGCGGACCGATTCCGGAGTCGGAGCCAGAGACCCAGGCGATCGTCGACTATATGCGCTCGATTTTTCCCGACCAGCGTGGCCCCGGGCTCAGCGCAGCTGCGCCTGCGGATTCCACGGGTATTTTTATCGACGTGCATGCCTATGGGGAACTCGTGCTCTGGCCCTGGGGATTCGCGAGTTCCCAGGCTCCGAATGCAATCGGGCTCCAGACCCTCGGCCGAAAACTGGCCTATTGGAATCAGTACACGCCGGAGCAATCCATCGGCCTCTACCCCGTGGATGGAGCGAGCGACGATTTTGGTTACGGCGATCTTGGAATCGCGGCTTTTACGCTTGAGTTGGGCACGACTTTCTTTCAGTCTTGCTCCGCCTTCGAACAGACGATTGTGCCTGATAATCTTCCTTCCCTGCTTTATGCAGCAAAGGCGGCTCGAACACCCTATATGAGCCCTGCAGGCCCCGAAGTGACTGCCCTGGCCTTGGACTTGGAAATCGCTGTTGCGGGTCAACCGGTGGAGATCTTGGCGACCCTCGACGACGGTCTTTTTAATCAAGTCAACGGTTCCGAGCCGATTCAAGCCATCGCGGGAGCCGAATACTATGTCGATGCCCCCCCCTGGGCTGCCGGACTTGCCCATTTGTTGACCCCGGTGGATGGGACTTTTGATTCGGCTGCGGAGTCTGTTTCCGGATCGATCGACACCTCGGGGATGTCGGCGGGCCAGCACATCGTCTTTGTGCGCGGACAGGATGGAAGCGGAAATTGGGGAGTTGTTCGCGCTGCCTTCATCGAAATCGAGGCACCCGAGGAGGTGCCGGGACTGGCCTGGATCGGTCAAGTATTACTAGGCGGAGCCGTGTTCCTGACCGGGTGGTGGCGCGCTCTCCGGAGCTATAACACGCGCCGTGAGCACGCCTCAGGTGCCGTGGACTGATCTCTTTTGGGACGAGCGGCCGGCGCGCTGGATCATGCCGTGTTCGGACCGGGATGGCCTGGACTTGTGACGGCACATCGGAAGGCCTGAGCTGGCCGAAGACCCCCGCGAGTCTCCGCTAGCGGTCATGGGCCGTCGCGTCTATTCGAGGCTGGCACCTGTCCGGTTGGAGATCAGCCCGATCAGCGCTGCGGTTGCGAGCCCGGTGGCGGCCATTGCGAAGAACGCGCCTTCGAAGCCGTAGACCGCTTCGACCCCGAGAATGATCTGCCCGCAGAAGGCGCCGCCGAGGTGGCCCAAACCATCGCTCAGGGAGACACCCGTCGCGCGCACACGAGTCGGAAAATTCTCTCCCGTGATCGTGTAGAGGATGGGGATCAGGAAGCCGATGGTGAAGGAGGCGATGAAGCCCAGGGCCGGAATCGTCAAGGGCGACGCATAGACTCCGATCCCGAGCAGAGTGGCGGCCCAGACCAGGGCCAGGCTGGCTGCCGTACGGCGACGGTCGATCCGGTCGCTGCAGTAAACGGCGGCCAGGGCTCCCGCGACGAAGCCGAGTCCGGTTATGGTCAGCGAGGCGATGCTTTGTTCGAGGCTGAATCCGTGTTTAGAAAAAAGCTCTGGTGCCAGGGTGAGCCAGCCGTAATTGCCCACGTAATAGATGAACCAGACCAGGCCGAGCAGGAGCAAGCGCCCCAGGAAGGGCGGGGTCATCAGCGCGCGGAGTCCCTGGATTTCTTGGGAGGCCACTGCTTCCGTCGCGCCTTCGGGTACGGGGCCGAGGGGCTGCCCGAGTCGTTCCTCGGCGATCGCCTCTGCTGTCAGGAGAGTCTCCTTGGCTTCCTTGAGGCGTCCCTCGTTCACTAGCCAGTGGATCGAGTCCGGGAGTCCCCGGCGCATGAAACCGATGGCGATGCCGCCGAGAGCGCCCGCGATAAAAAGAACTCGCCAGCCCCAGGCATAATGGGGAACGATCTGGAGAGCCAGAATAGGGACAACCGCGAAACCCGTGAAAGCGGCGACGATGGTCCAGCCGGTGTAGCGCCCCCGGAGTGGCGCGGGCGAGAGTTCTGCCATGTACGTCGTGACCAGCGCGATCTCGGCTCCGATCCCCATACCGGAAATGAAGCGCCAGAAGACGAGTTCTCCCAGGCTCGAACTCGTCGCGGAGAGAAGCGAGCCCACGGAGAACGCGGCCACCGAAAGCAGCAGGCTGATACGCCGTCCGTAGCGATCGGCAATCCGGCTGTCGAGGAAAGAGCCGAGAATATATCCGATTAACCCGCTGGTAATCGACCAGGAAGCCATCTCTGCCGATACCTTGAACTGCTCGGAGATGACAGGGAGGGCAAAGCCGATGGTCACGATATCGAAGTAGGCGAAGAAGAAACCGGCGCCCACGATGGCCAAAACCGAGCGGGGATAGGGCCAGACGGGGATCCGATCGAGGCGCGCGATAAGTTCGGCTCCGGGGCGTGACGGGTGACCCATCGATGTGGCTCCTTGTGGCGCTGTACGGGATAGGATTAGCCAGGATTCAACTTACCCGGTGCGGGGGAGCACCTAGTATCTCTTTTAGAACTATAGGCGAGTGGGGGGGGGCTGTGGTCCTGGCCGGTTTGAGGTCTCCGCCCCCGGTTTTCGATACTCGGAAGTCGGGGTAGAGTTGCTGGGTGGGAAAGTCGAGGGGAAACCAGTTCGCCGCTTCCCGAGGAGGAGATTCGTTGATGGGTGTTGATGGGGGAGCGGACGCAAGCGGCCGCTCCGAAGAGAAAATGTCCGCACAGGCTCAAAGGGTCGCCGAGTTGGAGCAGCGTATTCGTGTCCTGAGCGAGCTCGGGGATGCCGAACTCGGAGAGTTCACGAGATTGGACTGGGTTCTTCTTCTCGGTCTTGGGGCCGTAGTCCCGCTGATCGTGCTCTACTGGGGCGCGCCGTGAGCGATTCTTCGGAAAGCGTGTTTGGTCGGATGCCCCTGCTCCCCGGCGAGCGGGAATATGGAACTCTCGGCGCCAATAGCACCTGCTTCGCCTACGGGGTGGCCACCTGGTGTTTCCTGACAGGGGGATACGTGGCCGAGTTGGTGGGGGCTCTCGAGGGCCTGATCTGTCTGGTCGCCGGCAATATGATCGGAGTGCTCCTGGCGAGCCTTCCCCTCTCGTTTGCTTGCCAGGAGAACGGTCTGGAGCAGATCGATGCCTGCCGTCCGGCGTTCGGCCCTAAGGGGATGGTGGTCGTCCTGGTCCTTTACCTAATCAACATGATTGGCTGGTCCGGTCTAATCCTTGTGATGTTCGGGAACGGTATTCGGAATATCGTTGCTGCCTTCGGGTTTGAGGCAGGCGATTGGATCGTCAGCGCTGGGGTGGCTCTTGGGATCGGGCTTTCCTTCTTGGTTGTTACGCGCGGCGTTGCCATGCTGAACCGCTTTAATGCAATCATTACGCCTGGGCTCGTGGCGCTGGTCATTTTCCTCTTCTACATGCTTTTCGTCGGCCATGGCTGGGAGGCGATATCCCAGGCCGAGCCACTGGCGCCGGGGCCATCTCCTCTGGTCAATTATCTGGTTGCGGTGGAGTTGGGGATCGCCTCGGGATTTTCCTGGTGGGGCGGGATCGGGTTTCTGGCGCGCAACACGCGGACGCGGCGTAACGCGATCTTTCCCGAGGTCATCCAGCTCGGCTTCTCGGCGGGGGCTGTCTGTGCCGCAGGCACTTTCTCGGCACTCGTCGTTCAGTCGAGCGATCCGACCGAATGGATGATTCCATTGGGCGGAGTTTTTCTGGGCGTCATCGCCCTGATCTTTGTGGCCCTCGCGAACGTGACATCCACCGCGGTATCAGTCTATGCCAGTGGACTTGCCCTACGGCATCTACGTGTCTTCCGTGGGGCGCAATGGAAATGGGTCGTTGTGGCGGCGCTCTTCCCATGCCTTCCGTTCGTTTTCTGGCCGGGTGAGTTGTCGAGTATGGGCGACGCTTTTCTCGCCTACAACGGAACCATGTATGCGCCGATCTCGGGGATCCTTCTCGTCGACTATTTCTTCCTGAGACGTCGAGGCGTTTCCCTGTGGTCGATCTTCGAGGATGGCGAGAACGGCCTCTATTACCACGTGAAGGGCATCAACTGGCTCGCCCTGGGTGCATTGCTGATGGGGCAGGTGCTCTACGTATTCCTCTACAACCCGTTCAGTGGGGCGACCCATGAGTGGTTGCGGTTCGCGAACCCCTCGCTGGCTTCATTTCTGCTTTCAGGCCTGTTCTATGGCCTGGGCATGTTGGCGCTCGGGGGAGGGAAACCGCCGGCTCGGGTACCAGGGGCTGAGCCTGGGGGCTTCGTGCGTCCCAATATTTGATTTTCCGTCCAAGTCGAGACAGGGAGCGCCGGTTGAAAGAGGGCGAATTTGTCGTTCTGACCGCTCGCTTGGCGAGGCGCTGGTCAGGCGAGAAGCGCGGCGAGGGGGCTGATACCCCTGCGGGGTGGAATGCGAGTCGGAACTGTCCGATAACTCCCTACGGCCCCTGGGGCGAGCGAGGCTGCTGAGTGCAGGAAGAGGAGCGGAAGGGCGGTGTGATATGAGGTCGGCTTATCTTCTGGCCGCTGCTTTCTGGTGGGCAGGCTGGACGTTGTTTTTGGCATTCCCATCCGAGGCCCGGGCCGACGAGATCGATCTCTTTGTCGCCAGTTGGGCAGGGCGAGCGCTGAGCGCTCAGAGAGCGCTGGATCTCGAAGTGCCGATGGCCGCTGCCAATCGCATAGGCACTCATAATGCCTTCAATTCCGGGGTTTACACCACTCCGACCTCGTACCTCGACCCGAACCAGGTGGATTCGATCTACAACCAGCTTCGAGTCGGAGCCCGGGCGATCGAATTGGATGTCCACTGGACTCCCAAGGCCGAGGGGGTCTTCTCCTTTCCCAACCGTTTGCTTCTATGCCATGCGACCGCCGCGCATTTCGGTTGCAGTACGACCGACCGTTACTTGGCCGAGGGACTCGACGAGATCAATGTTTGGCTGAATTCGTCCGCGAGTCACGACCAGGTGCTCCTCCTGCATCTGGAAGATCACATGGACGGACAGCACGGGGAGGCCTACAACCAGATCGCCAGTCGTTTCGGAAATCTCGTCTACTCGAGCGGGGGCTGCGGTGATCTTCCCGGAAATTTGACGAAAGCCGATGTCCTCGCCGCAGGGAAGAAGGTTTTGATCTGGAACGAGGGAGGCTGCAGCGGGGACGGGAACTGGAACGGGATGGTCTTCACGGGACTCGGGAGTCTGAGCCGGGTCTGGGAGGACTCGACGACCCTTGGGGGTATCGGTGGGGCGGGGGCTTCGATCAGCGCCTCCGACGTAACCAGCTACTTCGCCAACGGCACGAATATTGTAGATCTCGATCAACTTCACCAGAACGATGCACGGCTCCCGGCGGCGATTTGGAGCTGGGAGGTCAACGAGCCCAACGATTTCGGTGGAAGCGAGGACTGTGCGTCGCAAGTTGCGAACGGTCGCTGGAACGATGACGCCTGTAGCCTCCAGAATTTCTTCGCTTGCCAGCATGCGGGCAATGGAAGCTGGGCGATCAGCGCGTTGAATGATATCTGGCAGGGCGGCGTCTCGGCGTGTGCATCCCTCGGTTCGGAATACGAGTTCGGCCGTCCGTCCACCAGCCAGGAGAACCAAGCGCTCAAGCAGGCTCGGGAATCCGTGGGCCAGAGTCGGGTTTGGATCAATCACAACGACCTTGCCGTCGAGGGCGATTGGCAGAAAGGAAGTGTTGACGCCGCCACCTTCTTCGCCGGTCAGTTGACGCTGCTTGGGGCCGAGTCCGTGGCCGGGACCTCTCGTTTGCTTGAGCTTGGGGCCGATTGCAACCTCCAACTCTTCAGCCTCCAGGACGGGGTCGTCGGAGGGATTCTTTGGAGCACCCACACGCAGAACCAGGGGATTAACTGTCGAGTGGAGTTCCAAGCAGACGGCAACCTCGTGCTCTACGAGGGCGAGGGGCAGGTTCTTTGGGCGTCGGAAAGCTCGGGGACCAGTGGGGCACAGCTTCACATTCAGGGCGACGGAAATCTTGTGGTCTACAACGGCTCGAGTCAGGCTCTGTGGCAGAGCTACACCAATTACCCCCTCGAGTACCACTTCGCCGGGGAAGCATTGGCTCTCTTTTCTTCCCAAATTCTACATAGCCAGAACCGAAAGATTGAGATGCTGACGGATTGCAATCTCGTTCTCTACAGCTTCGAGAATGGTGAGACCGGGGGAGTGGTCTGGCACAGTGATACGGCAGGGTTGGGTTCGGATTGCAGCGCGAAGTTTCAGGCCGACGGAAACTTTGTGGTCTACTCGGGAAGCGAAACGGCGCTCTGGGCATCCGGGACATCGGGAACCACTGGAGGGATTTTAAGCCTTCAGGAGGACGGGAACCTGGTGGTCTATAACGGAGTCGGGCAGCCTCTGTGGTCCGCGGGTTCGAATGTTCCGAGTGAGCTTATCTGGAATGCGGGCCAATTTAATCTTGGAGCGGGCCAGTGGGTGCAGAGCCTGAATCGCAGGTTGATCATGCAAGAGGATTGCAATCTGGTCCTCTTGAACGTCGAGAATGCGATCGTGGGTGGGCCGCTCTGGAATAGCGGAACCGCGGGCCTCGGCAGTGATTGTGAGCTTCATTTCCAGGCCGATGGGAACCTCGTGGTCTATGACGGCCTCGGCCAGCCGCGTTGGAATTCGGGGACTTCAGGGACTTCCGGCGCCCAATTGAAGGTGCAGGCCGATGGCAATATGGTCCTGTACAACGGGGTGGGCGAGCCACTCTGGGCCACCTTTACGCCGGGTACCTACCCGAATACCTGGGCCTGCGGTGACTTTTCCTGCAACGGTGATGAGACCTGCTCGAGTTGCGCGGTGGACTGTGGGGTTTGCTCAGGCGGAGGGGGAGGGGGCGTGCCGGTGCCCCTGCTCTCGGAAAGAGGTCTGGTGCTTCTCCTGATCGTGCTCGCCGGGGCGACTTTTTTACGGGGAGTCCGAGGTCGAGCTTCGGGCTGATCCTCGGTTGGGTCGCCGGGGACGACTGCCCGGTCCGGGAGAGAATTTTGGGTCGGTGTTCGGCCCGCTCATTTTGTCCACGAGTCGTTGATCGGGAGTGCAGTCCTTCTTGTCCTTTTCCGCATCGGAAATCGCCGACGCCCTGCGGCAGCAAGCGGCTTATTGCAAGGGCTTGGGCAGCCCGCTCAACGCGGGCCTCCTGGAGGTATTGGCTGAGGAAGCGGTACCGGGGGCAGAGTGGCTCCACGACTTGGAGACGATCGAGGGCGGCTTGATGGAGGGCGCTATTTCCATTCGAGTCATGGGGGCTTTTCACAGGCGGGTGCTCGACTTCCCGGAGATCCCTCTAGCGGGCTATTACGCCTCGGTGGGAGGGCGATTCGAGTCGGATTATGATGCTGCTCGATTCGAAGAGAGTGTGCGGAGTCTCTTGAGTGAACACGCTGCCTTCCTCCCCCAATTCATTCGCCATCCGCCCCAGACCAACGAGGTCGCCCGGGCGGCCGGTCTGGTTGCGGGGCTGCTCGAGGTTGCAAGGCTCTTTGGGCGCCCATTCCGATTGCTCGAAATTGGCGCCAGCGGCGGTCTGAACCAGGCATTCGACCAGTATGGCTACCGGTTCGAGACGCCTTCGAGAGCGGCCACATGGGGCTCCCTCGAAAGTTCGGTCCAACTCGCCCCGGGTTGGCAGGGAGGGACCCCAGTGGTCTCTGCTCCGCTCGAGGTGAGCGAGCGGGGGGCCTGTGATATTGCCCCTCTGGATATTCGTGATGAAGCCGTGCGACGACGCCTCGAGGCCTATATCTGGGGTGACCAACTCGAGCGCTTGAATCGTCTGCGGGGAGCGATGGAAATCGGCCGACACCTCGATGTCCTGCCGGACTCTGCCGGTGCGGCCGAATGGTTAGCCGAAAAGCTCCCGGCTCGGAGCGAAGCCGAGCCCTGCGTCGTATTTCACTCGATCATGTGGCAGTACATGTCGGCAAATGATCAGGCCGAGATCGCCCGGATGATCGAGTCAGCGGGCCGAAAAACCCAAACCGGAAATCCTCTCGCCTGGCTTCGGATCGAACCCCCGAGCCCGGTGGAACTCCCCGAGGTTCGGCTTCGCATCTGGCCCGGAGGCGAGGAAAGGCTCGTGGGTCATGCTCACCCCCACGGCCTCAGCTATCGTTGGCAGGGTTGGGGGGGCTAGGGCCTGGTTATTTGCCCTTCCATTTGGGCTCGCGTTTCTCCGCGAAAGCGATGGCTCCCTCTCGGGCATCTTGCGAGGCGAAGATCGAGGCGGTGTCTGCATTCTGAAACCCCCAGAATTCTGCGTCGGTCATGCCCTGAGTCTGCCGCAGAATGCGCTTGGAGAGCTGGAGCGAGAGCGGGGCGTTCTTGCTGATCCGCTCCGCGAGTTCGAGTGCGGCCTCGGCGCTGTGGCCGGGCTCGGCGAGGTGATCGACGAGGCCGATGGCGTGGGCCTCCTCCGAGAGGATGGGCTCCGCCGTCAGCGCGAGATCCATCGCCTTCCCCAGGCCGACCCGTTGAGGCAGGCGGAGCAGCGCGCCTCCTGCGGCGAAGAGGCCGCGTTTAGCCTCGGGGATCCCGAAGGGAATTCCCCGGGCGGCGACGATCAGATCGCAAGCCAGGGCAATCTCGAGTCCTCCGGCCAGGGCGAAACCCTCCACGGCCGCAATGAGCGGCTTGCTGCCTCCCTGGATGAGGAAATCTGAGAAGCCTTCGGGAGGGCCCTCGGCGGCGAAGGCTTTGAGATCCATGCCGGCGGAGAATCCCTTGCCCGCGCCGGTCAGGATGCCAATGGAAAGGTTGTCGTTCTCGTCCAACTCGCGGATGGCCGAGACGAGCTGGTTGCCCATGGCGGAGTTCACCGAGTTACGGGCCTCCGGACGGTTGAGGGTGATCAGTAGAACTCGCCCTCGGGTCTCGCTGATAATTTCTTGGGACACTGGTTTCTCCTCCACTTTTTTTATCCTCCCCCGCAGTCCTGGGGGAAGGAGCGATAAGATAATGAAAACTCGCGCCCCGGAGAAACCCTGAAGCTTTTTTTATCGGGCCCTGGGACCTTGTGCGAGAACCCGAGGCGAGAGGAGTCGTGCGATGGATCTGGGAATAGCCGGCCGCAAGGCGATGGTCTGCGGGGCCAGTCGGGGATTGGGGCGAGGCTGTGCCCAAGCGCTGGCAGCCGAGGGCGCCGAGGTGTGGGTCGCGGCGCGAACTCCCGAGACCCTCGAACGTGCGGTCGCCGAGATCCGGGCCGCTGGCGGTCAGGCGACCGCGGTGCTCGCCGACGTGACCTCGGAGCAGGGGCGCGCCAAGCTCCTCGAGGCCTGCCCGGCTCCGGATATTCTCGTGAATAATGCCGGAGGGCCGCCGCCCGGGAATTTTCGGGATTGGACGCGAGAGGATTGGATCAAGGCCATCGACGCCAATATGCTGTCGGCGATCGAGCTGATTCGGTTGACCATCGACGGCATGAGCGAGAGGCGATTTGGCCGCATCGTGAATATCACGAGTTATATGGTGAAGTCGCCCCTCGGCGTCCTGGGTCTGTCGAATGGAGCACGCTCGGGGCTGACGGGTTTCGTCGGTGGCTTGGCCCGGGAAGTGGCCGGGGAGGGCGTGACGGTGAACAATCTCCTTCCCGGACAATTCGATACGGACCGACTTCGCAGTAACCACGAGAAGATGGCGGCGGGGAGCGGTTCAGACCTGGAGCAGGTGAGAAAAAGCGCCCGGGGCGCGATCCCAGCGGGGCGCTTCGGCCAACCGGATGAGTTCGGGGCGGCCTGCGCATTCCTCTGCAGTGAGTGGGCGTCTTATATCACCGGGCAGAATATTCTGCTCGATGGTGGCCAGTACCCTGGGATGCTTTAGCCAGTTCCCGCTGCCCGGTGGCGCGGAAGGCCTTTAGGCGGTGCGGGTGTTGACCGCGAGCACGAGTTTTCCCTTGACCCGACCCGCGGCCAGGGATTCGAGCGCCGAAGGGAGCGCGTCGAAGGGAACGACTTCATGGATCCTGGGGCTGAGTTTGCCCTGGGCCCACCAACCCAAGAGTTCGGCTTGGGCTTTTTCCTTGAAGGCCCGGTCATAGCGCGTGGGAATAACGCCCATGACCGAGTAGTTGTTGTTGACGAGGTGGGCGGTCTCGGTCTTCCCCCACTCGCCGCTCGCGAAACCGACCGCGAGGATGCGGCCCTCGTGGGCGATACAGCGAGTCGCGCTCGTAAAGGCTGGACCGCCGACCGGGTCGTAGACAACATTGGCACCGACGCCTTCTGTTGCCTTCATGACTTCGGCTGCGATGTCCTCGGTCCGGTAGTCGATGACATGATCGGCGCCGAGCATTCGGCAAAAATCAGCTTTCTCGGGCCCCCCGGCGGTTGCGATGACTCGGGCACCCAGGGCCTTGCCCAGTTGCACCGCGGCTTGCCCGGTGCCTCCTGCCCCGCCCAGCACCAGCAGATACTCGTCCGGGCAGATCTTGGCCCGGGCCACCAAGGCGATATAGGCGGTGTGAAAGGGGATGAGGAAGCCTGCGGCCTCCGCATCGCTCATCTCCTCGGGGACGGGGAGGCAGAAATCGTCGAGCACGAGGCACTCGTCGGCGAAGCCCCCCTGACCCGTGAAGAAATGGGTGACGGCCATCACGCGATCGCCCAGCTTCCGCCCCTTCACGCCCTCACCGAGGGCAAGGATACGCCCCACGACTTCCTGGCCCTGGGTAAAGGGCGACTGGGCTGGGGTCAGCGGATAATCGCCCGTGCACATGAGCGCGTCGGGCAGCCCGATCCCGGCCGCCAGCACCTCCACGTGAACCGTGTTCGGAAGGGGGGAGGGTGGGTCGACCGATCGGTTGAGAACCAGCGCATGGGAGGGGGAGCCCGATCGGACGGTCTGCCATGCGCGCATTGGGTGCTTCATCCCTCCCGGAGCCCGTGGGGCTTCCACGGTTGAAAGGGTAGGCCAATAGAGGATAAAAGCACCGGGGGAGACGGATCCTCGGTGCTCGCTTGTTTCGCACCGAGGGCTATGCGAGATTGGTCGGGGAGCCAAGTACTAGAGGATTTCGAGAATGGCGATTGAGCGAGATGAACACGGCTTCGATGCCCCCGCGCCCTTGGGGCATCCGGGTCGAGCCAGCCTTCCCGATGACCAAGGCACGGGGCCCGAGATCGGTGAGTGGCTGCCAGATTTCGACCTGCCCGATGCCAATGGTGAGCGAGTTCGCCTGCATGAGGACCGGGCCGGGGCAAAGGCGGTGGTGGTCTTTTTTCGCTCGGCCGTGTGGTGACCTCCTTGTTGGACGCAACTCGGTGAGTTGCGCGACGCGTACGCCAAATTCGAGGATCAAGGGATCAAGCTCTATGCGATCTCCTACGACGACCAAGAAACCTTAAAGGAATTCTCCCAGGGGCAAGGTATTCCGTACCCGCTTCTGTCTGATGTCGACTCCCAGGCGATTCGGACGTATGGAATTCTAAATACCGAAATTTCTGTGGACGATGCTTTTCTTTACGGAATTCCCTTTCCCGGTGTCTATGTGGCGGACGAATCCGGGCGAGTTGTCGCCAAGTTTTTTTATGATTCGTACAAGAAGCGGGACAGCCCTGAGACCTTCTTGGATGCGGCGCTCGGCCGGATTGTTCTCGATGAGGAGAACCCCCAGGCGGCCGGGGGAGGGGATGGCGTCGGGGTGACAGCTGCGGTCCACGGGCAACAGGGGGCACGGGCAACGTGAGGGGGCCTATAGCAGTATGCCGGGCATGCGGCGCCTCTTGCTTCGCAAGCTGAGAAGGAATCCGCTCGGGTTTCTCAAATTCTTTGCGAAGACAATTCGTCTCGAATGGGTGGCGCGAAAACGCGGCAGTCAGCTTTGAAATCGGCGCCTTGGCCTCGGAGCTTCGAGGGAAGGGCTTTCAAAAAGGAGAATTGATCGTGCGAACGGGTAGCTTTGCCGGCTTCGACGTAGAAATTAGGCCGCCAGGGATCGCGTGGATCCAGTTTACGAGCCCCGAGAGAATGAATGGGCTCACCACCTCGATCAAGCGGGATCTGGTCGAAACCCTGACCCAGGCGCAGATGGATGATCGCGTCCGGGTGGTGGTCTTTACGGGCAGCGGGCGCGCATTTTGCGCTGGGGACGATCTGAAATCTTACAGAGAGGCTGAGATTCCAGGCCAGAGGTTGATGGACGATATTCCTCCTGGGCACGATACGGCCCTGGGGACCTATAATGGCCTTCGGACCGTCTCTCAGCGCTTGAATACGGCGCTGAGAAGCCTCGACAAGATGACGGTGGCCGCCCTCAACGGAGTAGCGATTCAGACGGGGCTCTCCCTCGCTCTGTCCTGTGATTTTCGTCTCGCCGCTTCGTCGGCTCGCCTGGGGAGCGCCACCCTGCGCTTCGGGCTCCTGCCCGACGAGGGGGGGCAATACCTGTTGGTTCGATTGCTCGGCTTGGCCCGGGCCCTGGACTTCGTGCTTCGCAAGCGGATCGTAAGCGCGGAGGAAGCCCTCGAACTCGGACTGGTGACCGAGGTCGTGGATCCCGAAGAACTCGAGTCCGCCACCCTGGCTCTGGCCTCCGAGTTGGCGACTGGCCCGCAGGTCGCCATGCGCTTGGCCAAGCGATCACTCTATAACGCCGCCGAACTCGGCTGGGAGCATGCCCTCGATGAAATCGCTTCGAAGACGGCCATCGCGGACCATCATCCCGACGTGCGCGAGGGAGTGCAGGCGTTCTTTCAAGGGCGCGAGCCGCATTTTAACGCGTGGCTCGAAGAGGAGTCGGACTAGGCTCGGCTCTCTTGCCTCCGGCCGGCTTCGAGGAGAGGCCGGCCACGGAAAAAACCGTGAAGTGGATGCCGGAATGCAGGGAAGAGCCCTGCACCCCGGCATCGGTCACTTTGGGCCGATCAGAAGACCAGCTTGGCGACGGTGGCGGGTTCGGGCCAGTTCGCCATCGACTTGAGGATCTTCTCGCCGACCTCGGAGGGCGTCCACGCATCCTCGGCGCCGTCGCGATCCGCGAGGGTCTCGAAAGCAGGGTAGAGCAGGGAGACACGGTTTCCGCTGATCACGAATTGCCGCCCTGTGATCTCCGCCGCTTCGTCCGAGCACAGCCAAGCGATCGCCGGAGAGACTTTTTCTGCCGCGTAGTTGACCTCCGAACCCTCGGGAAAGAGATCGGCTGTCATGCGCGAGTAGGCGTTGGGGGCCAAGACGTTCACGGTGATCCCCGCCCTGGCCGCCTCGATGGCAAGGCAACGCATGAAACCCGCAATGCCCGCCTTGGCCGCGCCGTAATTTGTCTGGCCAAAATTGCCGATCAGGCCCGAGGTAGAGCTGGTCATGATGATCCGGCCCCCGGTCCCTTGCTCGAGCATTTGGGCGTAGACCGCACGCGTGGGGTGGTAGGTTCCCTTCAGGTGCACGGCGATGACTGGATCCCAGAGATCCTCGCTCATCTTCTTGAAAGATTTATCGCGCAGAATGCCCGCGTTGTTGATCAGAATATCGACCTTGCCGAACTCCGACACCGCGGCGTTGACCAGTCCCTGGGCATCGTCCGCCTCGGTGACCGAACCGTAGTTGGCGATGGCTTGACCGCCTGCGGCGCGAATTTCTTCGACCACGGCATCCGCCATGGAATTGCCGCCGCCTTGTCCATCGACGCTGCCGCCGAGGTCATTCACGACCACCGCCGCGCCCTCTTTGCCAAGCAGTAGAGAGTGGGCTCGCCCGAGGCCGCCCCCGGCTCCGGTGACGATGGCCACCTTTCCGTCCAAAATTCCCATTTTATAAGCTCCTTTAAAATTCAAGATCCGCCTATCTGCGAGGCGGGCCGAACGGGGACTATAGGGGGCGCGGGCTATCGGACCCAGGCCCGCCGAAAAAGATCCTCGGCTTCCGGTCCGCTCGGGTGGCGCGGCGAGGGTATTTTTGAAAAAAACCAAGGGTGCCGCAGGAGTGGGTTGAATCCTTGGGCACGAGAAGCGGGCAGAGGACGTCGTTTTCACCCGGAGGAGTCATGGGGATACAGGAAGCGCAGAACAAGGAACTCGCAGAAGGGTAAACCAGGCGCCTTCCAGTCATTGCATGCGGTAGGGGTTGGTCCTCGCCGATGAGGGGTGTGTCGGGCATGCGGGACCTTCGGGCCGCTGGATCTATATTCGACGTGTGGGTCGTGAGCGTCTACCCCGTGCGGAAAATTTGGCGGGGAGTAGCGCCCATTGGGGAAGGTCGACGGACTCGTCCCGAGACGGTTCGATTTAGGCGAGTTCGAGGTAGCGGCGGCTGATCCTATCCCATGAGAAGTCTTCTGCACGGAGGAGGACTGCTTGGCGAAATTTCTCTCTGATCTCGGCCTCCTCAAGGAGACCGATCAGCGCATCCGCCATCGCCTCTTCGTCCCCGGGTTCGACAATGAAGCCCGTCTCGCCCTCCAACACCAGATCCTGGCTCCCACTGATATTGGTGACCACTGAAGGGAGGCCGGCCGCCATGGATTCGAGCACGACGAGGGGCATCATTTCCCAGATCGAGGGCGAGAAGAAGATCGTGGACTGCTGGTAGGCGCCCACCATTTTTTCGCCCTGCAGGGGGCCCGGGAAGAGCACGCGATCGCCGAGCCCTAGGGATGCGGCGAGCGCACTGTGATCGGACGCATCTTTACCCACGATTACGTAGTACGCATTGTCGACTCGCTCGGCGATCTTCGCGAATGCGCGAATTCCCGCTGGGTACGCCTTTTGAGGGTGATTTCGGCCCACGCTGAGCACGATCAATGCCGAGGAGTCGAGTTCGAGTTCTTCCCTGAACGAAAAATCGACAGGCTTACGAAATCGGTCGAGATCAACGCCGTTCGTGATGTCCTTGATCACCTCGGAATCGACCCCGAGATCGCTCATCATCTGGTGGGCATGGGTACTGATTGCGATAGCGCCGGCCGACCGATTGAGCCCCTCTCGTAATTCGCTGTCAATGCCGTACCGCTTGCGGAAGCCCCAGTCGAAGAGGGTGATATCCCCTCCGTGGCAGGTGACGACATAGGGGCGCCGGGTGCGCATACGCGCAAGCCAATGCGCGGTTGGGTAACCCATGTGGGCGGAAATGAAGTCGGGCCCGAAATCGTTCAGGATCTTTTCGATGGAGCGCCGGGTATAGCCCGAGAAGGGGAAGCGGTGGTAACCGAAACGGGGCGCACCGCGCAGGAGATCAAATTGGGCGACTGAGTAGTTGGCGTCCGGGTGAGTCGCTTGGTCGCTGCTCCAGTTGACAACGAGGACTTCATGGCCCTGCTTCCCCCACTCGACGGCCAGGCTGTGGACGACGAACTCCATCCCGCCCAGGGCAGGAAGAAAGCTGGTCGACAGGAGTGCAATTTTCATCGGAAGCTCTCCGTGTGTAGGGCAGGCCGAGCGGCGCCAGCCTAGCAGCGGTCGCCCGCCGGAGGCCATCTCGTGCAAATAAGAGGAGGCCATCTCGTGCAAATAAGAGGAGGCCATCTCGCTTTAAAGGAGGCCAGCAAGGGACTACTCGAGATCCTCGCAGGGCTCGGGCTTGATCTGGTTGGGATTCTGCTGTCCGAGATAGACACCCAGGAGTTCTACGGCCGTGTCCCCCGTCGCAAATCCGACATGGCACCAGTTGATCGCCTCGATATAGGACTGACCCGGCGAAAATGTCTTTTTCCCTCGACTCCCGTAATCGACGCCAAGTTCTCCTGAGAGAATATAGGCGAGGAGAGGGATGGCGTGTTTGTGGGGGGCCGTCTTCATGCCGGGCTCGATGGTGATTTTGAAGACCTCAATGAGCGGGACACCTTTCGGGAAGGTATAGGCTTGGCCGAGAATGGTCTGAGAGGGGGCCTCGATGGGGACTGGGAGAGAGTTGATCGATTCGTAGGGATCGTTGCCCGATCGATGATCGACTGCGCTCGCGGGTGTGGCTAGCAGTGCGGCGGCGGTGGCGAGGGAGGCAAGCACGGCTCGCCTATGAGGCTTTTGCATGGTGTTGCGCTCTCAATTCTGACTTCTGGGTCGGTCGTGCATCGGGCGAAGCTGATATTCGGGAAAACCCGACGGCTTAGGAGCGGGCTCGCGGAGGGTAACCCAGGCCTTCGGAATCGCCGCGCCAGATCCGGCTGGAGCAGTTCTCGGGGCCGCGAGTCAGGTGGCGAAATCGCAGCTATAGACCGCGGTCCCCGTGATATAGCCGGCATCGTCGGAGAGCAGGAATGCAAGGGTGGCTCGGTACTCGTCCTTGATTCGGCCCGGTCTGCGAATGGGGAGCGAAGTCTTTGGACGGGGGAGCTTGGCGACCGGGGTGCTCGAACCCTTCCTCTCCTCGGCGGCATGGCTGGCCAGGGTTGGTTTCGTCGCCGCCTGCGGGCTCAGGCGCCGCCCTGGAGTTCGACGAAGTTTCGGTAGGCGCCGTGAGGCAGGGCGACCAGGGCCTCGTGGCTGCCTTGCTCCAGAACCTTTCCGTCCTGTACAAAAAGAATTTCGTCGGCAGTGCGAATCGTCGAGAGACGATGAGCGATGATTATCACGATGCGATCCCGGCTGAGGTCGCGGAGGGTCGAGACGAAGCGGGCCTCGGTTGCTGGATCGAGGGCGGAGGTGGGTTCGTCGAGGATCAGGATACGGGCATCGCGCACGAGGGCCCGTGCGAGGGAGAGCCGCTGCCTCTGACCCACCGAGAGTTTGCTCCCGGCCCTGCCCAGGGGGGTGGCATAGCCCTGGGGTAGCTTCTCGATGAATTCGGACGCGCCCGCCCGGCGGGCAGCCTCACGGACGGCATCGTCGCTGGCGTCGCTTTTACCCAGGCGAATATTTTCCTCGATGGTGGCGTCGAAGAGAACGGTCTCCTGGAAGACGAAGGCGATCTGGTCCCGGAGAGAGCCCAGGCGAACCGAGGCGATGTCCTGGCCGTCGATGCGGACTTGCCCGCGCTGGGGAGAAACGAAGCGCGGGAGCAGGTAGGCGAGGGTGGTCTTGCCCGCACCGGCAGGTCCGACGAGGGCAACCATCTGGCCGATACGCGCCTTCAGGCTGAGGTTGCGCAGGACGGCGGTTCCGTCGGGGTAGCTGAATTCGACATTCTGAACCTCAACGCCCTGCCGGATCACCGGCAGTTCGACACCCCCCGGACGATCGGTTTCTCCGGGCAGGTCCATCAGGAAGAAGACCCGGTTGAGCCCGGCCGCCGAGGCCTGGACCCGGTACCAGAGGGCCCCCAGCATCTGGGACGAGGCCATGATCTGAAAGAAATAGGTGATCAGAAGGCCGAAGTCGCCGCGACTCAGTTCGCCTGCGATCACGCCATCGATGGCCACAAAATACGCGTAGCCCCCCACGGCGAGGCTGGGGAGTCCGGCGAGCAGCACCGCGTAGATACCGATGCGAAAAACGTCGCGGTAGCGGCTGAACGATTGCCAACTATCCCGCTCGTAGCGGTCGCGCTGTCGCTCTTCCCCGCCCAGGCTCTGGACTGCGAGAATATTGCTCATCCCCTCCTCGGCGGTGGCGGTGGCCGTGGCCCCGGCCTGGCGGCTCCGTCCGCTCATGCGCCGTGCGGCGCCCGCCAAAGGGAGACTCGAGAGGAGGGCGATGGGGAGGAAGGCCAGGGCCGCGTACACCAGGCCGGGGTGGTCACCGTAGAGAGCTCCGAGGATCGAGACGGTGAGAAGGATATGAATGGGTGCGGCGATGGGCGTGAGGAGCATGCGGTAGCAGGCATCTGTGATCGAGGGCGTGTCGTACATGACGCGATAGACCGCATCGCCGATTCGTTCGTCGTCGAAGGCGGTCATGGGCAGGGTTTGAATCCGATCAAAGAGTCGCGTGCGGTAGTGGTGGTTGAGCGCTTGGGTCAGCCGCATGGTCCAACGAAAATCGAAGAGTCCGAGAAGGCCGCCCGTCAAGCTGAAGCCCGCGTTGGCTTCGTTCTCTGTCCGGCTGGCGGTGTCGTAGCCACTGGCGAGATAACTCTCGGCGGTTTCACCCTCGCTTCCCGAAGTTCCGAAGGCTCCGATCAGGACGAAGAGTGTGGTCTGGAAGGCAATGACAACAAAGAGCAGCTCGAAGGGGGAATAGGCTGCGAGGGCGTTGAGGAGGGGGGCCACGAGTTCGGGGTAGGGCCGAATTGGCTCATCGATGGGGTGCCCCTCGATGACGTTGTCGATGATGATCTTGATCGGCCAGGGCAGCATCAGCATGGGGAGTAGGCTGAGCAGGAGGAGCCCCACCTTGACCATGAACTGGCCCCGGAAGGGCTCGACAAAGCGTAGGGCGCGGCCGATGACGCGCAGGGTCTGCCCGCTGTCGAGATCGGTGCTTTCCTGGTGAGGGGAGGGAGTCGTCAAGGCGCCGCGCCTCCCTCGGCCTCGACCAAGGCCCTATACGCGCCGTCGGGCCGAGCCATCAACTCTTCGTGGGAGCCGACTTCGGCGAGGGTGCCACCGCCCAGAAAGGCGACTTGGTCGGCCCTGCGCACGGTGGATAGACGGTGGGTGATGATGAAAATCGCCCGGTTGCGCCCCCATTCGGCCAGATTTTGAAGGACGCGTTGCTCCGTGACGGCGTCGAGGGCGGCCGTGGGTTCGTCGAGAATCAGGATGGGGGCATCCTTTATAATCGCTCGAGCAATGGAGAGACGTTGGCGCTGGCCGGTGGAGAGCTTCGAGCCCCTCTCGCCGAGCAGGGTCTCATAGCCGTCTGGAAGTCGTTCAATGAACCCGTCGGCGGCGGCGATTCGCGCCGCCTCTTGGACCGCAGAGTCGCTGGCTTCTGGCTCCGCGAAGCGGATATTTTCGCGAATCGTGTTGCCGAAGAGGATGTTTTCTTGGAGAGCGATGGAGACGTGGTCGCGAAGGCTGGCGGTCTGAATCGTCTTGAGATCGAGCCCGTCGATCACGATTCGGCCCGAGCTTGGGTCGAAGAGGCGGAGCAGGAGCGCCATCAGGGTGCTCTTCCCCGAGCCCGTGGGCCCGACGATCGCCGTGATCGTGCCGATCCGGGCGGACAGGCTGACGCGCTCAAAAATTGGTTGATCGGCGTGGTAGCCAAAGCTCACGTTCTCGAAAGAGATCCCGCGCTGAACGCCAGCGAGCGCGAGGGCATCGGGATCGTCGCGGATCTCGGGCTCGTGATCCATGACTTCGAAGACCCGGTCGAGACCGATGGCGATGTCCTGAGCCCTTCCCCAGGTTCGAAAGAGGTCCTTGAGGGATTCAACCGATCCACCCAGGCGCGCTTTGAAATAGTTGTAGAGCCCTAGGTTCCAGAGCGTGAAGCCGAGGGCGGTCGCGGCCAGTTCGGTTTTCTGCATCACTTCGATGGTGCCGAGTGCGGTGATGAAAAGTGCGAAGGCTCCGAAGGTCCAGAACATCGTCATGCCAAATACGGCGTAGAGATTACGGGCCTGGAAAGCGGTGGCAAAGGCGCGGTGGCTCGCGTCTTCGAAGGCCGCCTGCTCGATGGGTTCAGCGCCGTAGGCCTTGATGACCTTGATCCCTGCCAGCGTTTCCTGGATGCGGCTGGTGAGGGCGGCATTCGTCTCACGGGCGCTCCGGAAACGCGTACGCATGCGCTGGGAGAACCACCACCCCAGCGCGAGACTCGGGATCAGGACTCCGAGAAGGACTAGGCCAAGCATGGGGGCGAATAGGCCGATAACGACCACCGAGTACAGGAATTGCGGAATCGCCGTAAAGGGGGTGAGGACGAGAACCTGAACTAATTGGGTCACCATCGCGCTGTCCTGGGTGAGTCGGTAGACCGCATCACCCACAGCCACTTCAGCGTGAAATCGGAGCGAGAGGCTCTGGAAATGGGAGAGCAGGTCGACTCGTAGCTTTTGATTTACCCGCTGCAGAATCCAGATCTGGTAATAATAGAGACCAATAAAGGGAGGGGTGAGGATCGCGCTGAGAAGCACGCCCCAGAGAACGAGTTTCTCGGCGACGTGCCTACGAAGCTCGGCGTCGAATCCCGCGCTACTGGTGGCCGCTTCAATGGGGACGCGAAAGAACCAGGCCTCGATTTCGAGCATGGGATTGCCCTGGAGGACCCGTGTCCAGAGCGTGTCGATGAAGAGAAGCCCGATGGGCAGGAGCAGCAGGCTTAGGCCCGAAAAGCCCGCGAAGAGAAGTATGACGTGCCGCTGCACCGGCTTGAGAAGGTGCAGGCAGCGCAACCCGATCCCCAGGATCAGGCGCAGATGCAAGCGGTCGTGCCGGCTTCCGTCGCCCAGGCGACTCAGCCCCTGGAGATCCTGGTCTGGGGAGTTACGGGCCATGATTTAGATCGGTTTCGTTGTCTCATTCGCAGGACCGTGGCTCGGTTCGACGCGCCTGCTTGGTGATGAAGCAATCGTGGAGCATGGCTCAGGAGGGCGGGCCTGGAAAGCCGGCGGTTCAGATTTCCTTGGCGCGCTTCGGACTGGAGATCCCTTAGTCCGAATTTCGATTCGTGGAGCTCAGTTTTCTGAAATTCCGGTCACCGATGGCGGAACTCCTCTTCCTCCACCCGGAGTTTCGGCTAGCGTAGACAGGCCACAGGGCTATTTTTTCAAGCGTTGGGAGCCGCCCTGGCACCCCGAATTCAGTTCAAAAAGGGAGACCATCGATGCCGCAGGTGACCCGAACTAGTCGTCGGAACTTTCTCCAGAGTGCCGCAGCATTCGCGATTGCTGGACGGAGCTTCTTGCGCTCTGGGGATGCCCGCGCGGCGCTCGCCGAAGCTCGGGCCCACGAGGCGCCGACACTTCCGAAGATGACCTACCGAAAACTTGGCAAGACGGATTTTGTGGGGAGCCGCTTGATTTTTGGCTGCGGCGCAGCCCTTTCGGGGGATCCTAGGGATGAATTGCTCGAGCGGGCTTTCGACGCCGGGGTCAACGTATTCGACGTGGGAACCCGGCGATACTACGACAATGCGGAGGCCAACCTTCGGCCCTTCCTCGGTAAGCACCGGGAGCAGGTCTTCCTGATTTCTAAAGCTAGCGTCTACCTGGATATCGAACCGAACGCCGAGGTGACCCTCGCCCAAGCCCGGCAGGGCGCGCGGACATGGTCGATGCTTCTTGACGAGAGCCTCGGGGACCTAGGGGTGGATCATGTCGACGCGTACTATCTCATGGGCTCAAATAATCCGTCGGTTATTCGCAACGACGAGATCTACGAGGCATTCCTGAAGGCGAAGAAGGCGGGCAAGACATCGCATTGGGGGCTGAGTACCCATGAGAACGCCCAGAATGTTCTGCTCGCGGCGGCCAAGACGGGTCGCTTCGCCCTGGCTCAGATCGCGATTACGCCGGCGGGTTGGTATAGCTGGTCCGATCGGAATATCGAGCCGGATTCGCCCGACATGGTGGCCCTGCAACCCGTCCTCAAGCAGGCAAGAGATGCCGGCATCGGCCTGATCGGCATGAAGGCCGGTCGTTTTCTAGCGGGTCGAAAGTGGTTGGGTTGGGGAAACCCCGATGCCTTCGACAGCCACTACAGCTCCAAGTTGATGAAGTCTGACTTCAATTCATTCCAGCGGAGCTATGCCTACGTCCTTGAGCATGGGCTCGATGCAGTCAACGCCGACATGCAATCCCTGACTCATCTCGATGAGAATTTTGTCGCGGCAGCTACGGCCCAGGAATATTTCGCCTGAGACTTCTAAGCTGAGGGTCGGGAATCGGGGCCGAAGGCTAAGTCTAGAACTTTACGTTCAGGGTGACTCCGTATGTGCGGGGTTCGCCCATGACATAGATGATCGATCGCCGAGACCGAGCTTGGTTGATCGCGTCTACCCGGTAGGCTTGATTCGTTAAGTTGCGGACCCAGCCAGAAATTTCGATGTTCTGCTGAGGGTTCGCGTAGCTGAGACGAAAGTTGACCAGCCAGAACGGATCCTGGGAGAGTTCGTCGATATTTTCAGCGCCAAAGTAGACCTTGTCCTTGTAGCTCCAATCTACGCGAGGAACGAGCGTGCCGAGTTGGCCGGTGAAGGGCCACGACAGATAGCCGGCGAAGGCGAATTCGGGCGCATTGACAAGTGAGTTGCCCGAGTTGTCCTCGATGCGAATTATCTCGATGCCCTCCTGATCGAATCCAGTCAAGCGGTTTAGGAACTCGGTGTAGCGAGCATGCAGCCAGCCGATAGAAGCGTAGATCTCGAGGCCGTCAAAGGATGCGGGCGCGCGTCCATAGAGGGGGTGTGTGCGGACTTCTACTTCAGCGCCGTAGATATCGGCGTCATCCGCATTGACGAGTTGCTGAATTGGCGCGCCGAGAGCTGCATTTCGGACCTGGAAAATCTGGATATTCTGGTAGTCGTAGTAGAAAATGGATCCGTTGAGGGTGAGCTGGTTGTCCAGCCATGAGGTCTTGAGGCCGAATTCGAGGGCGTCGACTTTCTCCGGTTTGACCGGGGTGGTGAGATCATCGAAGTCCTGAGATTTCTGGTCGGCGTTGATCACTCCGCCGTTGATATGGGGGCCTTTGTACCCACGCGAGTACTTAAGGAAGAAGAGGCGACTATCTGTCGGCATGTAGGTAAAAGTGATATCTCCGCTCGGGCCGTTGGCGGAAAGACTCTCGGAAGAACTGGCGGTATCACTTGGAGGCTGAAGGAAGCGACCGAAGAGTGTGCGCTGCCATCTGGCAGTTTGGAGGTCAATCGATTTATTCTCATAATTCCATCGTCCTCCGGCGGATAGTGCGAAGTCTTCGACAGGCTTCCATTCGAGCCACAGGTAAGCCGAGGCGTACTGAGTTTGGATCTCGTATTGCTGAGTGGCGAAGTTGACAATCGGATTTATTGGCCAGTCATTACTCGTGTTCAGCTTCTCGTAGAGGTAATTTGTTCCTGCCTCGAGCGAAAAACCGTCATCGCCATCCCAGTTGATTTTGAATTCCTGTGTGAGCTGCCATGAGTCGTTCCGGTACGTCGGTTCAAACCCGGAAGGAAATGGATTCGCGTCGGAATTGACTTGTACACTGCGCCGGTTTCCTTCGAAGCCGGTGATCGTTCTGAATAGAAGTCGGTCGTCCTCGAAAGAGTAGGATCCCGAGAGGCTTGCGCCGTATAGATCGAGAAATTCGGTACCTACGCGATTGTAGTCGCCGGCGTAGGGGTCTCCTCCCTCGGGAGTTCGCGCTGGTATCTCACCGATCTGGAAGCTATCTCCTGCGAGCAGGTCGGCATCATAATACCCCGCTCCAGCATTGTCGATGTCACGGTAGAGCGTTGTGTTGGGTTTGATGTCGAGTAGTCCCTGGTAGGCCCCGATGTGTTGGAATTGCATCGAGTCTCCGCGATTCATTCCGCCGTGAGCGTTCAGAATCCAATCCACCGATTCGTTGGGCTGCCACCGCACTAGGGCCCGGACAGCCCAGTTGTCCGCGGCATTTGCCCACAGGTCGATATCCTGAGGGCCTACCGCAGCAGACCATTGCTGGGAGTAGTAAAACGCCGGCAAGAGAAAGGGGTGCGCGCCGTCAGGTAGGGGACTGGCGTAGGAACAACCGCTTGTATAACAGTCGTAATAGGTGGGCGATAGCTGTGCCCCTGGAATCGGGACGCCATCAACGAGTTCTCTGTCGTAGTACCAGTCAACGCGGATCGGTTCCTCGTTTTCCCCTGTCTCGAAATAGTAAGGGCGCAGACGATTTCCGGTGAAGGGGTTGACCTCGTTCGGCCCCAGGGTGTTGTCCTGGACCGATGAAGGGAGATAGCTGTCCTGTTGAGTAGTGGAAGTGTTGAAGCAATATCTCTGGACGATGTTCTGAACCGTCGCGGGGTTGCCTGTGTCGTCGTTGCGCCAGTAGCGTGGGTCGGCGCAACGATTTCTTGTGTAGCCATCTCTCTTGCGAAGGCGACCGGAGACGCGCACGGAAACCTCGGAGCTAACGGGAAGTTCTATAGCGGCTTCCGCTTCCACCTCGTTGTATTTTCCATAGGTGAGCCGCGAGTACCCGTTTGTGTCGCCGGAAGGCTTGCGTGAGATAATGCGGATCGCGCCCGCTGACGCGTTTCGTCCATAGAGCGTTCCCTGGGGGCCCCGGAGAACTTCGACCTGTTGGACATCAAAGAGTTGAACCAATTGTGCTGCTGGGGAGTTCATGTAGATGTCATCGTTGTAGACGGCTACAGCTGAGGAAGAATTGGCGTTAAAGTCGCGGAGGCCGACGCCGCGAATAAAGAGAGTCGGGTTCGACGCTGCAAAGACCGTTCGGATTTCTAAGTTGGGCGTGAACTGGGAAATGTCTGCGATAGTCTGGGCCCCAAGAGCCTCAATATAGTCTGCATCAAAAGCGGCAATCGAGGCCCCCACATCTTGGAGATTTCGGGTCCCCCCCTGCGCTGTGACACGAATCTCCTCCATGCCGCGGTACGCGTCAGCTCCGTCTTCTTCGTCTGCAGAGTCGGGCTCTTCTCCGACTTCGAAGGACTCCTCTCGGTCGCTGAGGCCCTCGTATTCATGGATGGTCCCGCTCGTTTCCTCTGCGCCCGCGACGGTGTAGGCGAGAGTTCCCTGTAGGAATGTTGCGAGAGCCAGGAGGATCGTCGCGCGATAATTCACTTTGCGCTTCCTAGGATATCCAGAACGCTGTTAAACTCGTCTGTCCAGAGCGGTTTTTTTGCGAAGGCGGCTTCTTCAAGGCGACCGACTGAGAGGCGAGTAGGATCGAGTCCGAGGCCAGCCATTCGGTCGGTAATGAGGTGGGCATGGGCGTCGAGTTTGCCTCGGTCGCGGCTCATCAGCACCCATTGGGCGGAGGTCGAGACGCGCAAGCCCAGCCCCGGGCTATCCACGCTGATGCTCGAGAGCCCGAGCTCGTCCCCGATTCTGTACAGAATCGGGGAGAGCCTGAAGTGTCGGTTCGACACGTGGATGGCGATGAGGCCCTCGGGAGCGAGATGCTCGAGGTAGAGCTGGAAGGCCTCAAGGGTTATCAAGTGGAAAGGAATCGCATCGCTTGAAAAAGCGTCGATCACCAGGAGGTCAAATTGCTGCGAGGCTCCCGACCGGAGCTCGGCCTCCAGAGAGAGTCTTGCATCGCCCGGAATGATATCGATCTTGGCTAGGCTGTCTGGGAGGAAGCTGAAGTATTGACCCTGACTCGCGATTCGAATGACCGATGGGTCGATCTCGTAGAACCGAATGGTGTCGCCCCTTCTTCCGTAGGCGGCCAGGCTTCCGGCTCCCATGCCCACTACGCCAGTTTTCACCGGTTCAGCGTGCGCGTCTCTTTTCATGGTGAGGCCGATGCCCGTTGGCGCCCCGTAATAAGAGATGGGACGGCGTTGGAAGCGTTCGGCTAAGAGCTGGGCACCATGCACGGTGCTGCCGTGTTTGAGAATCCGCCTAGCCCATTCGGGTTTTTGAGTCTCCCACTCGATGACTCGATGGAGTCCGAAGAAATTCCGTTCCTTGAGGAGAAGGCCGGGGGCTTCTTCGAGGGTGGCCGCGACAGCAATTGTGAGAATTAGGCTAAAAGAGAGAGCAACCGATGCGGCTCTCCATTTGGGTGCGCGGCTTGAGATCCAGCTGTCGTCGTCCCTGCGAAATGTGAAAAAAAGAAGGGCGAATGTCAGGGCATAGCCGGTGTGGAGTTCAAAGTAGTCGTTGAAGATCCAAGGGGCGACCAGCCCAACGAATACTCCCCCAAGAGCTCCGCCTCCAGAGAGTCCGATATAGAAGCTGGTGAGGGAACGAGCGGGCGGACGTAGGCGGTAGAGCTCTCCGTGAAGGAGCATGCAGAGGGAGAAGAGGACGAGCCCCAATAGGGGGACCTGGACGAACATGGACCAGAAAATTGCAGACTGGATGCTGCCGGATGGAAATGCGAAAACGAGCCCGTATTTGACGAGTAGAGCGGTCAGGGCAATTCGAATCCACAGGCTGCGCTTATAACTCGCTTCCGAGGCGAAACTCAGAATGAAACTCCCCAGGTAGAGGCCCAGGGGGATGATCCAAAGAAAGGGAAAGCTGGCCAAGTCCTGGCAGAGCTTATTTGTGATAGCCATGAGGAGAACGACGGCTGTGGCTGGGAGAAGAAGCCAGAGAGCACGATCACCGGCCGATGTGGGGGCACTCTCCGCCTCGGAGAGAGGCGCAGGGGGCGCCGTTACCGATTGAGCGGAGCGTATTGCGCTGAAAGCACACCCGAGGATGAGCAGCGATCCGAGTCCGAAGCCAATGGTCCAGAGCCGGGAAGCCTCTCGGAGGGGGAGCAGGGGTTCGAGTAAGAGAGGAAAGCACAGCAGAGCGCTCAGGGATCCGAAATTTGAAACCGAGTAGAGGGAGTAGGGGGAACGGAGAGGGTGTTGGCGTGCAAACCAGGCCTGCACGAGCGGACCCGTAGCGGCGAGGGCCGCGAAGGGAAGCCCGACATTGGCTAGGAGCATGACCAAGATCGAAAGGGACGGATTCGATTCGGAACCGACCGGCTTCCAATGGGAGCCGGGGAGTACCGGGAGGAGAGCGAAGGCAGTCAGAAGAAGAGCGCCATGGGTGATGGCCTGGACGCGGGGAGCCAAGAAACGGACGATTCCGTAGGCGTAGAGGTATCCCAGGAAGAGGGTGGTTTGGTAGAACATCAGGCATGTGGTCCAAATCCCGGGGCCACCACCAAACCAGGGCAGGATCAGCTTCGCGACCATGGGCTGGACGAGAAAAATGAGGAAGGCTCCACTGAAGACTGCCGCACCGAATAGATAGATCGCTCCGCTCTTCTCGGAAGACTCGTTGGCCAGCTGAGAGCGCGGTGTCGTCAACGGCTTTGGTCGCCCTGTCTAGCGTACTGAGCAATGCCTTCGATAGTGCCTCGGCTGCCTTTGGCGGGCTTGAGGTCGGCAGAGAGGTTGATGGCCCGGCGAGCTAAGCTTGGAGAGTTGCGTGAACTCCCAAGGCGGGTGCGTAGCCTTTCGAGGGAGGCCCATCCGTGATCATCGAGCCCGGCCTGGGCCGCCGCTGCGGTCCTCAAAAGAAGGTCCCCCGGTTTGCGGGATCGTGTGAGGAGTTGGTCGCTGAGGGAGAGCGCCTCGTGCCCGCTTTCCGGGTCTTCTGTGGCGAGTCGCCAACCGATTCGCAGCCGAGTGGCTTCCGGGTAGAGCAGGGACCCGGGTGTCCACTCCTCCAAGATGGAGTCAAGCCCGGCGACCGCTTCCCAGTCGCCTCGCCGAAGGCTCACGCGTCCGGCGATGAGTGCAGCCAATGGCACGGGCAAGGTGGGGATATCCACGGCGCCTGGAGCCGTGAGGGCAAGGCCGGCGAGGGCGCCCTGATGGTTGGGTTCGTTATCAAGGGCGGCTCTGAACTGGGCTGTTGCGGCCTGGGAGCGCCCCGATTCGAGGAAGAGCCAGCCCTGGGCGCTGGACTTGTCTGCGCCCTCAAGGGATCCGATTAGGGCTACCGCGCGATTCTGTGCTCGTCGCTGGAGGAGCCTTCGCACGAGTTGGTCTGAGGCGTAATCTGCCGCGATCGTAGGCAAAATATCGTGAGTTCCGATGGCGCTTGCGAGGGACTCCGCGTCGCCTGATTTTCTGCCGACGCGACTCGCTGCCCAGGCGAGGAGATTGTGATCGTCGGTGATCCTGACGCTTCCGCGAGAGAATTCGCGAGCGGCCTCGTTGTCAAGTACAAGTACGGCGGCCACATCCTCAGGTGTGTGTACGCCCACTCGAGCCAGTTCGTCCCCTGCGATGTTTAGGGCAATTGGTGTCGTTTCGAGTATAGGGAGCGGCTGGTTCGACGCGACGAAGGCCATTGACGCCTGGCCGACAACGGTCCCAGGGCTGATGACAAGAAGGTGTTCAAAAACGTCACTGAGGGTCCCGACGAGGCTGCGAAGGAGATCTGCATCGACAAAGCCGAGGCCCATCCACTGCACGAAGACGCCGTCTCTTTCCAGGCGTTCGGATACCATCTCGAAAAATTCCCGGGTGTAGAGATGCGATGCTCCGGATGTCCAAGGGTGGGACGGCTGAGAGATGATCGCGTCGTAGCGCCGATCGCTGAGCATAAGGGCGCCCCGAGCATCGCCGATCCTGAGGTGGACGCGCGGGTCATCCAGAGGGGCTCCGCCGAGGCGGTCAGCACCCACGATATTGTTGGCAATGACGACCTCGGGTTCGAGTTCAATCACTTCTATTTCATCGACGCTGGCCGGAACGGCTCCCAGGGTATTGCCGCCTCCCAGCCCGATGATGAGAATTCTTTCGGCCTCGGGTCGGGTCAGGACCGGGAGCAGGCCGAGCCAGCGGGCATCATGGAATTTGTCGGGCGGGGCCCCGGGCCCTTCCATGGAGGCCTCCGGAAGTCCGTTGGTGGCAAGCCTTCGGGCATAGGGCGTTCGCGAGAGGGTCACGGTCGCCGACCGACCTACGCCGAGATACTCCAGTTCGCCATCGAAGTGGCGCCCGGTCAGGGTCGAGCGGCCAAGGATCTCCATTGGGGCTTCCGGGCGAACAAGGAGAAAGGCTGCGCTTCCGACGAGAGCGGCCAGGGCCACGATTCGGCCCGCTCTCCCCGGGTTGAAGACAATTCCGCTGCTGGCGGCGAGGAGGAGGTTGATCAGTACGCCCGCTGCGAGGGTTCCGTGGAATCCGATCAGGGGAAGAAAGAAGAAGCCTGCCCCGATCGATCCAGCGATTGAGCCCAGGGTATTCCAGGCGTAGACGCGTGCACTCGCGGCGGCTGCGGCGTCGGCCTGATGGGCGAGGATCCGCACGGCGAAGGGAAAGGTGGCACCAATCCAAAGAGTGGTGGGGAGAAGTACGATCACGGCGATGAGAGCGCCAGGGGCGAGGTTTGAGATTCCCGCACCGAGTTGCGCCGCGAAGCCTGGAATCTGGTTCGCGAAGCTGAAACTGAGGGCCGCGAAAAATGCTGTCCCGAGTTGGGTCACGGCGAACCCCAGTGCGGCTTGGCGGTAGGTCCGTGCGAAGCGAGAGGCGATAGCGCTTCCCAGGGCGATTCCGAGAAGGAAACTCGAAAGCATCGAGGCGAAGGCTGCGGTGCTTCCGCCCAGCACATAACCGAGTATCCGTACCCAAAGCACTTCGTACATGAAGGAGACCATGCCGGAGAGAGCGATCAGCGGGAGGATCGCGAGGCGAACTCGGGAAACGACTGGGACGGCACGGTCGGGCGCGCTCGAGGCCGGGCTGGAAATCCTCGAGAGGCCGGCGGCGGAGAGAAAGACAAAGATATTGGCGGCAGCACCGAAGTAAATGGTTTGGCGTAGCCCGAGCGAAGGGAGCAGGAGGAAGGCGGCGGCGAGCGCTCCGAAAATGGCGCCGGCGGTGTTGACGCCGTAGAGAAGCCCGATTCGCGGGCCGATCTCGTCCTCGTGATTCACTGCATAACGGGCGAGTAGGGGGAGGGTGGCACCCATTAGGGTCGTGCAGGGCAGGAGAACCAGAAAGGTCCCTGCCAGGTGGAACAGCGCAGTCATTAGGCCGAGCTGGGCGGGAGGGGTGTCGAGTTCCCCAAGCCAGTTGACGTAGAGTCCGCTCATGAGACGGATGGCGAAAGGAACCCATAGGGCGCCCAGGGCGATTCCAAGCTCCAATAATCCGTAGGCGAGTACGGGGCGGCGTATGCGCGGTGCCCAGCGGGCGACGAGGGTGGCGCCTAGGGCGAGGCCACCCATATAGGCGGCAAGCACCGCGGAAATGGCCAACTCCGAGGTGCCGAATACCGAGGCCAGTTCCCGGGTCCACGCGGTTTCATAGAGCAGTGCTGCGAAACCGGAAACGAAAAAACACAACTGAAGAAGTAGAAAAGGCGCGTCCATTCGTCCCAGCCAGCCGTTCCGGGGGGTAGATAACAAGCGGGAAGCGTAACACGAACTCGTCGTGCTCGGCGGGCATAATAGGGCGCGCACCCGCCCGGACCCGGCTAATCTGCCCCTATGCAGAGCGAGGTTCGATCAGCCTGGGAGCGGGGAGATAGGGGGCCCAGGGGGGAGCAGGACGCGCGCGTTGTTAGGCCGATGAAAGGGGCGGCCTGGGTGCTTGCGTCGCTGGGCCTCGCGGTCGCCGTGATCTACGGCCAGGTCGTCGAACACGAGTTCGTCGATTGGGATGACTACGGCTACTTCGTCGATAGCCCCGCTTTGGACGGTCGTCTGAGTGGGGCTGATCTAGTGGCCGCATTCTCCGAGACCCGAATGGCCAACTGGTCTCCGCTCACCTCGCTCACCATCCTTGTTGGGGATGCGATCCATGGTCCGACCCCGACCCCGTATTTACTGGGTAATGTGGTCCTGCATTTACTGGCCTCGGTACTGCTCTTCCTCTGGCTGCTACGCGCAACGAACCGTCTCCTTCCCAGTGCCTGGGTGGCACTTATTTTTGCCGTGCACCCGCTCCACGTAGAGTCCGTGGCGTGGGCTTCCGAGCGCAAGGACGTACTGGCCGCGGTTTTCTGGATGTCTTGCCTGCTCGCCTACGTTTTCTATTCCGAACGCCCCGGGCGTGGGCGGTATGCGGCGGTGCTCATTCTTTCGGTCCTGGCATGCCTCTCAAAGCCGACGGCAGTCGCTCTACCGGTAAGCCTGCTCTTGCTGGATTATTGGCCACTTCGACGCCTGGAGAGGCTCTCTGACCTGTGGCCTCGTCTGCGGGAGAAGGCTTTGATTATCGTGTGCGCCCTGGTCCTAGGGGGACTCACAGTCTTTGCCCAGGGTGAAGCGGGCGCGAACTCAACGACACTCGTGCCATGGATGACGCGTTTTCTGAACGCAGGGCTGAGCTACTGGACGTATATCGGGCAATCCTTCTGGCCGGCAGGGCTCGCGGTTTTCTATCCCTATCCCGAAGCCGCAAGCTTGCGGGGTTGGGTCCCTTGGCTGGCCTGGACGTCGGGGATAGTACTGACGGGTCTCGCCGTTTGGGCTTCACCTCAAAGGCGCTATGTGCTTATGGGGTGGCTCTGGTTCATTCTCACATTGATCCCCATGATGGGCTTCGTGCAGGTAGGAGGTCAGGCCCACGCTGACCGGTACATGTACATCCCACTCATCGGCCTTCTTGTGGTGGTCGCCGGCTTTTGGGCTGAGTGCGCGACGCGACGCGGGTGGGTGCGCTGGGTTTGGGGTTTGGCTTTCGTGTTGGTTGCTGGATTGATGGTCGTGGCGCGTCAGCAGGTGGGGCATTGGGAGAATACGAAAGCGCTGTTCGAGCACGCTCTAGATGTGACTCAGAGCAATGCCATCGCCCATAGGCATCTGGGCGTTGCCTATTGGACGGAGGGGAATTGGGGAGCGGGAGAGGAACATCTTCGTGCTGCGGTTCAAATCCGTCCGAACTGGGCGGAGAGCCGGGTCGCCCTGGCGGACGCACTCAACCAATCGGGTCGCCACCAGGAGGCTCAGGTGGAGTTGGGCAAGGCGCTCGGGCTGGGGCTTAAGGGCCCGGGGCTTCATGCCAGCCTGGGTACGGCGGCGCAGGCCCTGGGTGACGACGCAAAGGCAGCGGAAGCGTATCGCGCGGCTTTGCAGGGGGGGGGTGGCGACTGGCAGATCATGAATAATCTGGCTTGGATCCTCGCCCAGTCATCCGTGCCGGGGCTACGCGATCCGGACGCTGCGATTCAGCTGGTGACCGAGGCCTTGGCCCGAGAGCCAGGGCACCCGGAGCTTCTGGATACCCTTGGGGTTGCACGCGCGGCTGCGCTGGCTGATGAGACCCGCCCGGACTGACGCGCGAGACGCGAGGCCCTCTATGCGCGGGGGGGGGGCAAGCTCGGGCTAGGAGTCCCAGCGGCCGAGCGGCCGATCGACCAGGGCCTCCCACGAGGAGACAACGAGAAGATCCCAGGCGTCGGATACAGCCTCTCCGCCCCCTATGGCGCCAAGGATCCCGGCCGGGACCATGAGCACCGTGCCACACGCGAGTGCGGCGGCATCCAGTGGGCGTAAGACGATCACATCGAAGGCCTTATCGACCACTTCGTCAAAATTGGAGGAGGCGGCGTCTGCATCTCCTTTACCTCCGTCTTCGGCAAGGGCCACAGGCGCGGCGAGGCCCATCACCAGAAAGACAAGAGTCCCGGTCAGGAGGAGTGAATGCAGTCGAGTGATAACTCGCATCGCTTTCCTTTCGTCACATGATTGAGGTGCTACCACGGGGGAGACCAGAGGATCCGAATGCCACCGCCGCCTTGCGCCATAAACTCGTCGGGCATGATATTGAATTCAACTTCTGGATTGCCGCTCCCGGCAAGGTAGTCGCAGTGGTATGGGCCCCCCGGGTTCGCGGCGCAGTTTTGGTCGTTGTAGTTCTGCTGGGGGACGCCCAGCGTCAGGTTGGATTCGGGCTGACTCAGGAGCCACGCGACTCGCATTTCGAGGAAAAGGCTCAGTCGAAGGTCGCCCTTCTTGTAGACATCGACGTCAATTTGAACGCTGGTGCCTAGTGCGTGGGTGGTAAACCCGTCTCCCGTGGTGCTGGCCGTGAGGCGTCTTCCGTTGAGCTTGGTTCTGTTCAGCGATGTGCCCCCCCCCCCGGCGACTGCGGGGAAGCAGCTTTGGTTGCTGCCAAATACGCCTCTATTCGTGCAGACATCGAAGGAGTTTTGTCGGTCCCAGCTCGCTTTGACGTCGCCGAAGCTTTGGCCGACGTAGTCGGCCGAGGCCCGAACATGGAATTGCTTGGAGAGAACGGGCAGGGTGACTTCAACTCCCGCCCCGAGGAACCACATCGCGTCGATGCTCGTGGTCACTTTGGTGTTCGTGGTGCAGTCCACCCCGCCGATCGCGAAGCCACCCGTCGCGAATCCAGGTGCAGGGGCAGCGGGATTCGCGGGGTCGAGCTGTAGAGGCGGCGAAATGGTTGGCTGGGGGGCATTCACGGGCCAGCTCACGGAGCCGTTTACGCCTGCGTCGTTTCTCTGTTGCGCGTAGGGTTCGGAGAGGGTGTTTTCGGGATTAGTCCCTCCTGTGGTCGTGTTGAGGTTTTGTCTCCAGAGTTCGGGCAAGTTCTCGCGGAGATGAGTGTTGTCGTAAAAGTTACTCGCGACATTCAGGGTTTCGTCGCCACGCACATTTTTCTGCCAAGCGGGAACGTCACAGTTGGGTGCCGCGCCTGAATTATTAAAGCCCACGGACGCGGGGGTGAATCCTCGGTAGGCGGTATAAGACTCTTCAAGAAGGTATTGGACGCCCGTGTGGGCGAAGAGCCTTGGTTTCCAGGAGGATTCGGGCAGGAGGACGGGCGTGCTCATCCCCAAGCTGAACCGAAAACCGGGGCTGATTGCCTGGTCGGAATTGGGTGCGCCGAGCTCCATGAAATTTGCGGACGCAGAGCCCTCAAGGTCTTGAATATGAAGGATAAAGCCCAATCCTAGCTCGGGTCGCCAGCGGCTATCTTCGTTCTGGGCTTCCGTTTTGGCTTCCGAAACGGCTTCCGAAACGGCTGCTGCTGGGGCTGCTGCTGGGGCTGCTGCTGGGGCTGCTGCTGGGGCGACGGGGTCTGATGAGGAGTCCTCGGCGTAGATCAAGGGGGTTTGGATGACGAGCAGGGCTGTGGCTAATCCAGCTAATTTGATCATCAGCGCTGCACGCCCGATGGTTTCTTTTATGCGTATACGATGCACCTTGGTGCTCCTCATTTACTCGAGTCCGAACGCCTGGGTGGGTTGGACTGGATTATGAAAGCTCTTGGGGCTTGACCTTGAGCTGGTCCGTGACCGCTTCGAAGATGGGTTCATCGACTTCGGGGTGCTCCTTTAGCCACTCGATAACGGCTGGGCGATCTCGATGCCCCCAGACGACGAGCGCCTGGGAAAGAACTCGCGCTCGCTCGAAGGGAATCGGGACGCGGCGTGCCCACTCGACGGCCTCGACCCAATCCTCTTTGATCATGAACTGGGCATAAGGGAATATGGCCGTCACCATCTCAGGCCTGTTCAGATTGGCTCGGAGAAAAGGGGATGCGTCGTCCGGTGCAGTTTTTAGCCAAGTGTAGGCTGCGTCGCGGACAGCATCGCTTCTCGCCTGGGAGGGGGGGAGTTGGATGAGCCAGGCTAGGGCCTCACTGGGGCTGGTCTCAACGTAAGCCTTCAAGATCGTTGCGATGGCTTCGGTCCCGGCATAATCGGTAAATTGGTGCTCCTCATACCATCCGAGGGCGCTCTGGGGATCGATAGTCATGCCCAGGGCCATGGCACGCTCGAATGCCGTGATCTTGAGCTCGTTGGCCGCGTCTTCAGGAATGGAATCTACCCAGGCCCTGACTTGGGTGTAGTCCGTACGGAATAACTCAAGCATGAGCTTGAAGATCAACATTTCTCGGGTCTCGTCCGGGTTGAGGGAGGCCAAGAGGGGAGTGGCTTCGCTGGGGTAGCCCCCCTCGGCGAGACCTATTACGGTGTTGTTGATGACAACCCGATAATCGTCTGAGGAGGGGTCGAGTCCCGCCAGAAAGACCTTGGCCCCCGCCCCTCTGTCCTGGGCGGTCCAAGCTCGAACGGATTCTGAGATCGCTTCCCTGCGTCGCTGTCCTCCACTCGTCGTCAGGTTGAGCGAATATTCGACAGCGGCGTCAGCGTCTACGGAGGCCCAGGCGTGGGCAAATGGGCGCATTTCGCACGAGCGAACGCCGTAGAGATTCGCGGCGTAGGCTTCGCCGGCTCCCGGGGCATTTTCAGGGGTGATGCTGTTCAGGAGCGCGCCGATGGCAATGAACCGTTTGCTCATAGACGAAATCTTGAGCGCCTCTGCGATTTCCGATTGCATCTCGTTTCGATTGAGAGCAGGGGCTTGGTCGGAACTCGGTGCCTGGCAGGACGTGAGCGCGAGGAGTACAAGGCTAGAGAGAAGAGCGCGGACCATCGGGCGTGAGAATGATCTTCTGGCCACTGGTTAGAACCTCACGTTGAGGGTGACGCCATAGGTTCGGGGATCGCCCATGACGTAGAGAATCGCGCTTTGGAAACGGGCGAGGTTGAGAACGTCACCGCGGTAGACGGCATTGGTCACGTTTCGGACCCATCCAGCGATTTCGACATTCTGGTTCGGGGTCGTGTAGCCGATCCTCATATTCAGCAGCCACAGCGGCTTCTGGGAGATGGCGTCATTATTCTGCGCGCTGAAGAAGACTTTGCTCTTGTAGGTCCAGTCGAAGCGGGGCGTGAGAACGCCAAACCGGCTTCGAAGCGGCCACGAGGCGTAGCCGGCAAAGGCCAGCTCAGGGGAATTGATTAGCCGGTTGCCCGAGTAGTCCTCGACCAAGAAGCTCTCCACCCCATTATCGTCCACGAAGCTGATGGTGTTGATGAACTCAGTGTACTTGCTGTTGAGCCAGCCAAAGGAAAGGAAGAGTTCGAGGCCATCGATGGACTCGGGAACAAAGCCGTAGAGGGGCTGGGTACGGACTTCGATCTCCGCACCGTAGATGTCAGCGTCCTCTGCGTTGATCAACTGATTGACGGGAAGCGCACCGGCCGAGTTTCTGAGCTGGAAAATTTGAATATCCTGATAGTCGTAGTAGAAGACAGCTCCGTTCAAAGTCAACTGGTTGTCGAACCACGAGGTTTTGACGCCAAATTCGAGGGCGTCGACTTTCTCAGGGGCGACAGGGTCGGTGAGTGCTTCGTTGTCCTCGCTCTTCTGGTCGGCGTTCAGAACGAGGCCATTGATATGGGGGCCCTTGTAGCCGCGAGAGTATTGGAGGAAGAAGAGCCGATCGTCCGTAGGCTTGTAGCTGAGTGTGATATTGCCGCTCGGGCCATTGGCCGAGACGTTTTCGAGTGAGGCTCCCTCGCGCGTGGGGTCGTTGGCATTATAATTCCCGGTGATCAGGTTCCGGTTATAGACCCGGGTGATCAGGTCCATGTCTTTGACCTCGTAGTTCCAGCGCCCCCCCGCGGTGATGGCAAAGTCGTCGACGGGGTGCCAGTCCAGCCACGCATAGACCGAGGCATAGTTCGTGGTCAATGAGTAGTTTTGAAGCGTGTAGTCGATTGGGGTGAGGGGCCACTCGTTTTCGACCACCAGGTCTTCGTAGAGGTAGTTTGCGCCGACCTCGGCGGACCAGTCATTGCCATTATCCCAGTTGAGTTTGAATTCCTGGCTGATTTGCCACGCGCTATTCGCCAGAATGGGTTCAAGGCCGAACGGGTAGGGGCCGGCGTCGAGGTTGACTTCGGATTCACGCTCGTTGCCCTCGAACCCAGAGATGGTTCGGAACATGAATTCGTCGTTGGCACCGAAGGTGTACTGGCCGGTCAAGCTGGTCCCGTAGAGGTTCAGGTATTCCTGACCGTTAATATTGTAGTCTCCTGCGTAGGGGTCGCCGGCTTCGGGGTAGGTCGCCGGATCTGCTCTCCCTGGAGGCGACAGGATCGGGAAGGTCTGGAGGTCGGCGTCAAAATAGCCGCTCCTGTCCCTGAGGATTTCGAACGAAGGTCTCGACTGGTTGCCGTTTTGTGTGGCCGTGACATGCTGGAATTGCCGGGCGTCGCCTCGGTTCATGCCGCCGTGAACGTTCAGGATCCAGTCGATGTTTTCGCTGGGCTGCCAGCGGATGAGTGCGCGCACGGCCCAGTTGTCGACATTGTTGGTCCAGAGCGGAATGTCGGTAGGCGTCACGCCATTTTCCCAGCCATTCGAGTAGTAGGGAGTCTCGGCAAAGACGGGTTCGTAGCCGGCTTTGTCGTAGGGATTTTCCAAGTAGATGCAGTCGCCCGGGAAGCAGTCTAGGAACGCCGGCAGTGCGCCCGGGTTGGGCGTTGTTCCGGTTACTTGATCTGTGTAGTAGGGAAACAGGACCGTCCCCCCTCCCTCAGGATAGAAAAGGGGGTAGTAGGCCTCTCCTGTCAGAGCGTCGTCGCCCGGGATGAACACGGGACCATTTGCAGTCGCATAGCCACTCGCACCAGATGGGAGGTAGCCCCCGGAGTCTAGGGTGTCGTCGTTGAAGCAGTTGTCATGGACCAATGATTGGAACGAGAGACCACCGCCGTCACCCTTCGTATTGAACTGGGGGTCGGCGCAGCGGTTCTTTGTGTAGCCATCGCGTCTTCGCATGCGTCCGGATACGCGGACCGAGATTGTGTCGGTGATCGGCAGTTCCATGGCGGCTTCGAACTCGAGCTCGTTGTATTTTCCGTAAGTGAACTTGGTATAGCCGTTGGTATCTCCCGAGGGCTTGCGGCTGATCACTCGGATGGCGCCCGCCGAGGCGTTCCGTCCGTAGAGCGTGCCCTGGGGGCCGCGGAGGACCTCGACCTGCTGAACATCGAAGAGTTGGCCGAGTTGGCCAGCCGGGGAATTCATGTAGATATCGTCGTTATAGACGGCGACCGCCGAGGAGGAGTTGGCGTTGAAGTCTCTCAGGCCCACGCCACGAATGAATAGGGTGGGGTTGGAAGCCGCGAAGACCGTTCGGATTTCCAGGTTTGGGGTGAACTGGGAAATGTCTGCGATGCTCGAAGCTCCAAGCGCTTCCAAGTAGTCGGCGTCGAAAGCCGCGACTGAAGCGCCCACGTCCTGGAGGTTCTGGGTGCCGCCTTGGCCCGTGACGAGGATTTCCTCCATGCCCCGGTATCGGTCTTCCGAGTCGTCCTCGGGAATGGCTTCCGATAACTGTTCTTCGCCTTCGGCAGCCTCGGCTCCGTCAAACTCTTCCATGTCCGACAGGCCTTCGATTTCCTCGGCTTGGGCGAACGCCTCTGGGGGCACGAGGCCGCAAAATCCAACCGCGAGCAGCGAACTCATGGCTAAGGCTAATAAGTACTGCGTGGGCCCCCGAAGCCCGTGCTGGCACCTTTGCGTCTGACTCATTTGGTTTCGCCCCTCCACGCTTCGCCTATTCAATCGAATAACCGAGCGCTCGTAGTTGTCGCATCTGCATCTCGTCAATTTCCACGCTGTCGGAACCGCCCTTCCAGAGGGGACTCTGAGAGAGGTGCTTTTTAACCTCTCCCATCATCGCTTCAACTGCTGGCTGACGATTTTCGTAAATGTTTCGGCGTTCCCCAGGGTCCGTATCAATGTCATAGAGCTGGTCCCGTTCCGGGTTCTCGACATCGTGAACCAGTCGGAGATTCCCTTTTCTCAGGGCTACCAATGGGGATTCTGACTCCTCAAGTTGGCCCCAGTTGCGATCCAGCTGTGCAAAGCCGAGATCTGGCCGAGGCTCTTGCTCTTGCCCGACTAGAATCGGGACCTGAGACACGCCGTCTGGGTCCTCAAGGTCCGGTAGACCTAGCATATCCAGTACAGTTGGCCAAACGTCAACATTCTCGCTTTGGCTGCGAACGACCCCGGCCTGGGACAGGCGAAAGGGGAAACTGACGATGAACGGGGTGCGGGTGACTTCGGGGTGGAGGTCGCGGGCATGTCCTTCGGCCCCGTGTTCGCCAAAAGCCTCGCCGTGGTCGGAGACCACGACAATGAGCGTCCGTTTGCCCAGTCCGAGCCGGTAGAGCTCGACCAGGACTTCCCCGAACTGGCTGTCGGTCCAGAGAATCGAGTTGTCGTAGATATCGGAGTAAGTCGTTCCGAATATCGCTGTTTCCTCGGTAGAAATGTACTGGTGGACGTCCATGAAATGGAGATAGAGGAACCAGCGGTCGTTGATGTTGCTCCTGAGGAACTCCTTGGCAGTAAACACGAGATCAATATCGGTGCCGTCGATTCTCCCGGCCTTCGCCTCGGAGCGGATGCTGAGCGGCGCCTGCTGGCCGATGGGGGTCTGGTAGATCTCGAAGCCCTGGCCGAAGCCAAAGTTGGGAGCCACCCAGCCGTTTCGCCACAGTCCTCCAGTGGTGAAACCCGCGTCACGCAGGATTTCGGCGGGGAGTATGGCCTCGTCGGGCATGGCGTCGGTGTGGCGGAGCACATCGACTCGAATCGGATAAAGGCCGGTCCATAGCGAGGCCATGGACGTTTTTGTCCACGAGGATTGCGCCCAGTGCTGATCGAAGCGCACGCCCGTCATGGCGAGGTAGTCGAGGGCGGGACTTGTGTTTCGCTCGTAGCCATACCCGCTCAGCCGGTCCGAGCGCAGGGTATCGATGACCACGAAGAGGACGTTCAAGTCGTCTCGATCTTGAAGCGTCGCGATATCGGCGAGGGTCCCCTTTGGGCGATCATCGGGACTGCGGTCGGCGAAGAAAAACCAATACACGATTCCTGTGGCGCCCAGTAGGAGCGCGCCGAGGAGGAGCCACGATATTGAGCGGCGCGGAGCGGTTTGATTCGACATTATGATTCCTTGTTCTCCTCTGCGCTGTCCAGTTGCGACCGGAGATCACGTGCCGCTTCTATTTCGGAAAAGTTCTCGGACTCCAGGCTCTGATCGAGCAGCTTGCGAGCGCCCGAGACGTTTCCCTCGTCGGCTAGCAGTTGGGCCATCAGCAAGAGGCTGGAAGGCAGGGGTGAGCCCGAGCGAATCGACTCGAGCAGGGCCGCACGGGCTTCACTTGTCTCCTCCCGTGCCAGGCGGACTCGTGCCAGGTTCTCCAGGGCGGCGGCACGCGAAGTGCGAGCGTACTCGACTCCAAGTTTAGCCAGGATCAGAGTATCGGGCCCCGAGTCGCCACGAGCGAGGGCGATCCGGGCAAGGCGGCTCGCCGATTCGCCGTGCCAGGGGTGATCGATTAGCTGGGCTCTGAGGCGCTCCTCTGCGCGATCGGTTTCGTTGGCGTCATCAAGCACTTCCCCCGCGAAAAAGCCGTAATCGGGATTCTCGGGATCGAGCTCATGGGCGCGATCAAAGCCCGCGACGGCGCCCTCGATGTCGCCTTGCGCAGCGAGATGAAGGGCGAAAGCCGCTCGGGCAGCGGCTAGCTCTGGATCCAGCTCGATCGCGCCGGCGTAGGCCGCTCGCGCAGCCTCTTCATCTTGGCCGACCTGAGAGAGTCCCCAGGCGAGGACGAGTTGCATATCCGCTGAGTCGGGATGCTGGGAGCAGGCTTCCTTTACACGCTCCAGGGCCTCCGGCCCGCGTCCCATGCCGCTCATCAATCGGAGCATGGCGCCGAGGCCGGGCGCCATGCTCGGCTCCCCCAACTCCTCGACCGATTCCAGATAGGCGAGGGCCTCCTCTTGACCAACGAGGATTTGGAGCGCCGTCGAGTAATCCGCCACGGCATGCCCGGCCATGCCCGATTCGATCATTTTGTCGCGAATGCCCTCGGCGGCAGTGGGGAGCCCTGCGGCGCCGGCCGAGACCAGCATCATCCGGGCAACCTCGAGGTTGCCCGGATTGAACCGGTAGAAGAAGCCGCCGGTTTCCATGGCCCCGAGAGGCTGACCCGCCAAGAACCGCATGCGGGCGAGGACCAAGCCTGCATCGGTCGCCGAGGGGTCTGCTCGCATCGAATCCTGGAACATCTCCGATGCAGTTTCGAACTCAGCCAGACGCAGGGCGGCAACTCCGGCGAGGTAGCGGCCCCCAGGGTTCCCGGGCCAGAGTTTGAAGGCCTCTTTGTAGGCTTCCAGCGCTCCCCGAGGGTCACCCTCGGCCAGTTTAAGGCGGGCCTCGATGAGGAGCTTGTGGGCGGGCTCCTCGATGTGGCGCAAGATCTCTCGCACTCGAGAGAAATTTTCGAGTTGGATCAAAATGTCCGCGTAGGCGAAGCGAGTGTCCTCGGACAGCATCAGGTAAGCGAAGCCGGGTTCACCCGGGGCGAGGCCTCCCTGGATTTTGATGGCCCTTTCGAGCGCGCCGGCCGCCTCGCTCATCTTGCCTACAGCGATATAGTGGTCGGCGACCTCAAGCCAGGGCTGCGGCACCGGGAACTCATGGGCGAAAGCGAGGAGTACCGCTTCTGCTTCCTCATGGCGGCCGTCGGCATCGAGGATCTGGGCAAGAAACCCCTGAAGGCGCAGTTTGCGCTTTCCTTCGGGGGTAGCGGCTTGCTCAACGACCATGGCAACGCCGCGCTCGTGCTGATCGACGGAGTTGTGGAAGTCTAGGGCGGGAGCCACTATGTCGGGCTCTCCCGGGTATTCTTCGAGGCACGCGTCGAATTTGGCCTCCGCCTCCGCCTCCTTGCCATGCTTGCGAAGGAATTCGCCCTCGGCGCCGCAGAAACGCGCCATTGCCTCGCGGGGCATCTCTTGTTCCTCAAGGAGTGCACGGAGTTGGCTTATTGCCTCCTCCGCCTCGTCGAGGCGATCCAGTTCGGTCAAAAGATTGGCTCGGGTCTCCAGCGAACGGGGATTGTTGGGGGCCACCTCGATTAGGCGGTCAATGTCTGCCAGGGCGCTCTCACGGTCGAGGTTGGCGGCGTGAGCTCCAGCCCTGAGGCTGAGTACGAGGTGGTTGTCCGGCTCCTCCTCGAGAATATCGCCGGCCAGGGCGATGCCCTCACGGACCGCGCCGCCGTGGATGAGAGCCTCGACGAGCAGGGACCCCGCGGGGCGAGTGGTGCCCGATTCTTTGTAGGCCCGGCGCAGGGGCCAGACGGCAAGGCTCGCCTGCCCGTTGCGCAGGAGAGCCGCCCCATAGAGGGTGTTGAGTTCTACGTCGGTTGGGCGTTGCTCAACCGCGGGTTGCAGGAGGTCGATCGCGGCCTGAAATTGGCCTTCCTCGAGCAGGCGGCGGCCTTCCTGGTTGGCAGGCTCCCGGCAACTGGCCGCCGTGAGGCTGATCGCGCAAAGCACGGCCAGGGTCCGGATAAAGGTCGGTTTCATGGGTGCCCCCAGGGGGTGAATAAAAATGATTGACTTGTGAAGCGCATTCGTAGGAAAATGAACGAAGTTACAAATCTCGGCTGTTCACCAATGGCAGCACAGCGCGGACGGGAGACAACCACACGCAGTTCGGTCCGGCAAGGACGTATAAGGTGGCCCACTAGATTAGTGCCTTGAGAGCGCGATTTAATTGGGGGGTGGGCGGCTCAGCACCGGGCGGATAGCCGAAGCAAGAAGACTAGAACAAGATTTATTTAAAGAAGAATAGAATCGCGGACGCTCGAAAGAGAACCAAAGAAATAGCGAGAGCAAGAAACGAGAGCAAGAAAAGAGACAATCATTGAAGAGTTCGTTGCTAGGAAGAACTCGTCAAAGGGAAACAACAGGAGGAGTCAATCGATGAAGAACCAACGAAAGTTATTCTCTAAGTTCAGCCTCATCGCGTCGGCCTTGGCGGGATTGATGGTTGTGGCGCTGGTTGCGCCCGCTGGAGCGGGGGTTGTCCAGTTTTCAGGCAAGGTTCGCGCTGGTTTTGGTAACTCGTGGAACCTTACGGATCCGGCACTGGGCACCAGCCCGAGCAATAACGGCCTGCCGGTTTGCGCTGTGACGAACCCCTTCGCGCTTCAGACTTGGGGCACTCTTTACGCCCAAGGCTACGCTTCGCAGGGGACGGGCACGCACGCTAGCCTGATGTTCGACGGCTATCGCGGCCTCAACGACACCGCCTCAGGAACGAACTTCCTCGGGGACCCCGGTGGTAACGGTGGCGCATTCCCGCGTGTACGTGCCACTTGCCAGATCAAGATTCCCTACTTCGCAAACCCGCGGCTTCGAAGTCGTACCCAGTTTGCGGGTGGCGGCTGGCCCGCGGCTGCGGGTGGGACGCTCTCCCAGGGCGGCGGTAACGACTTTGTTGGTGCCTCGGTGAACATTCCGATCCCGTTCTTTACTGCGGGTGGCGCTCAGCAGATAACGAAGGGGCCCAGGACCTTCGGCGGCGGCCTCGGCGTTGTGACCACGGGATCGGTCATCTACAGCTCGTTCGTGAGCTCGATGAATCACGGTCTCGGCAACGGCGTGCAGCTCGGCATCAATGTGACGACGCTGACTCCGAGTGGTAACAATCCTCTGGCGACCTTCGGCCTGATCGACTACATCGGCGGATATCTGCCGACGGGCCCGAATGGTTTGGGCGGCTTCGCCGTCACTCACCGAACCGGAACCGGGACGATGACGTCCACGGCCGTGACCCAGGGGATCGTCCCCGGTCACCAGACGACCTTTGGTAACGCCTTCGGTCTCTACACGCCTGGTGGCTCGACGGTCAACCAGGGAGGTAATCTCCAGACCCTCTACGGTGGTAACACGGTGACGAACTGTACGTTCGACCCCGTTCTGTGCCCCGCACCGGGTATCGGCCTGCTCTCGCCCTTCCATATTCGGATTGCGGCGCAGATAGGCACCACCGGCATGGTCCAGCACACCGATATAATCGGCGACTACGTCACGATTCGAGCTACGACGGGTCAGGATCTGACGGGACTTACCGCTCAGCCCAATGGGACTACCCGGCGACTCCAGTCGGTGACCCCCTGGTCGGCGACTATTCGAGGCATTGGTCCCTTCCCGATCAAGAACTTCGTGCCGGCGCTCGGTTTCGGTGGTTTGGGTACGGTCGACCTCGACCTCGTTCCTGTGCCCGAGCCGAGCTCCATGCTCGCTCTCGGTCTCGGTGCAATGGGTCTCTTCGGCCTGAATCGAGCACGAGGACGCCGAAGCTAGTCACAAGTAGTACAGGTCTGGAGGCCGGCGCATTGTGGCCGGTCTCCAGCACCCTAAAGTCAAAGGGCGGTTGGCCGATGGCCAACCGCCCTTTTTTGTGTTCCGGTTCGAATGGGGGCGCCGCGGCCATCCCGCCTTTCGGGCAGGTTATGGGGTCGCTGGGCCGCGGGGGAGCGGGGAACGCCGCGCGAAAACGGGAATGCCTTGCTGGATGAAGGCCAGCGAGTAGTTGGGGCATGAGCAGGGGCCCACTACAAGGGTCCATCCGTCGTCACAGTTGAGGGGAGGAGGAGGGTGCCCGGTCAGCAGCGAATCGATGCTATTTGGCGAAACGCGTAACCCGGTCAGAGCTTCGAGGTAAAACGCGTGCCTGGGAGCGCTCCAAAGGGTGCTCGGCGCCGAGTATTCAGCGGCGATGCGAGCAGCGACCTGCTCGATGGCGGGTGCTGGCCGGTCCAGGCGAGTGGTTCGTTCAAAGGGTGGCCCCGGGCGAGGCCAGCCAACGATGGCTAGCCCGAGGGCGGCGGTGAGCCCGTAGGAGACCCATTGCGGAAGGGGGCGTTGCTTGAGCAGGTTGAAGAGTTGTTGGGTGGCCAGGCCGGTGCAGACCGCTGTAGCAAGACCGAGGTAGAGCCCGAGCCGTTGGTAGGGGACGACGAGTCCCCGCGCGAAGAAGTGGTAGCCGCCGATTGCGATGAGCGTTCCCCAGAAGAAAGCGGCGACCCAACGCAGCCCGGGTTGGGCAAGGGCCAGGCACGCCCCGACCGCAGCCAGGCCGAGAACGGGGGGGGCGATCAGGTAACCCAGGGGGTAGACGATGGAGCCCACCAAGTGCCAGCGGCGCTCCAGGAAGAAGAGCTCGCCGAGATGCGCGATGCGGTCGACATGATCACTGCCCAACTCGCGGACCAGGAAGAGCCCGACGCCAGCGAGTCCTAGAGTGGCGAGGCTCCGAAAGTACCTGGTGCGAAGAATCTTGGGCCGGCTCATGGTGTCGGCCAAGACAAGGCCGCCGAAGACAAATAGGCTGAGAGGATATATGAGGGCGAGGGCGACGGAGGAGGCACCGAGTAGACCAAGGAGAGCGAGGGAGGCGCCTGGTTTCGCAACGCTCAGGCGCGTGTGGGCAATGAGCGCGAGACAGAGGAGACCTAAGCTGAGGCTGCTGGGGACCGCGAGGGCCGGCCCCAGCAGCATGGTGTCGGTGGGCAGGCCGGCCAGAGTAAGCACCGCGAGAAGGGCCGCCCCGGGGCCGGTACCCAGGCTTCGACAGAGCCAGTAAAGGCCGGTTCCGTAGAGCAGTAGAAAGAGAAGCGCGAGGGTTTTGAAGGCGGCGATCGGCTCGGGGGCCCAGGCGAGCCAAACGCTGACGAGCGCGGCGAATCCGAGGGAACGATTGCGGTCGTTAATGTCCCTAGCCAACCCATTGGGGCTGCCCGCCGGGAGTTCGGGGCTGAGACTTCCGCTATCGAGGGCGCGCTGGGCCAGGGCTACACTTCGCCATTCGTCGAAGTGGCTGGGGCGCCAGTCGCCGCCGTACGAGCCGAGGATCATGGTTCCGAGGAGGAGCGCGACCGCCGCCGCGATGAGGACGGAGAGGCCGTGCTTGAGACCGGCATGCCCAGACCGAGCCATGGCGTGCATTATTCTCCTGGGGAGTCGGGTAAGTGGCCGCTCGGCGGGCGGATTCGACTTTAGGGGGCCTCGATGTGGCCGTAGGTGGATACGCCCAGGTAGCCACGGTTGCCGACTTCGATATAGAGAGATTTTCCGTTCCGTAGAACGATATAGGTCACGATCTCGCCCGGAGGAAGGCCCTTGGTAAACCGTCGGAGATCATCGTTGCTGAGAAATGAAACCTGCTCGTCGGGAGAGGTCGCGGTGAAGGCGCCCGCGATGCCGTCCTCAGGATAGAAGCCCGCTTTGTCGGCAGGACTATCGACTGTTAGGTCTCCCAGGCGCACCGCGGTCGAGAGGTTGTCGGCATAGCGGGCGGAAGCGTAGTCTTCTTCGCCGAATTCTCTTCGCAGTTGGTCGTGGGCCACCTGGTATTCGGCTCGCCGAATGACCCCATCGATGGCTTGACCGTTTAGTTCGAGTTCGTTGATACGGGCTTCGGCCTCCCCCATATTGGCTTCCCATCGGTCGCGAAGTCTTTCGCCTTCGGCTTGGGAGTACTTGAGTTCGGCGAGGCGGTCCAAGGCGCGCTCTCGCTGGACGAGTTTTTTCTGCCTCGCTTTCTCTCGCTGCTTCTGGCCGGCGAGGAGATGCCTCTTTAACCTCGCTTCGGCGTTCTGCTCCGCAGATTTCGCCTCGGGTGCAGGTTGGACTTGTGGGTTCGCAGGGCTTACCGTGGCTGTGGAGCCGCCTGGCTCGGGGGCTGCCGCGGGACTCGTGGGAGCCTCAAGCTCAGGGGCCGGTTGAGCGATCCAGATTAAAAGGCCCGCGAGGACGAGGCTCGCCAGGCTGCCGATTAGAATTCCAGGTTTGATCGAACTCATGGTAGGGCCCCCGATGGTGTTCTAGCAGGCTGTTTTTTGCGTTGTGCAGGCCGCGCTCAGCGCGGAGATTCGCTCGCGCTGGCCACCACCATGTAGCGCGCTTTCAGACGAAGGAAAGGACTCTCGTAATACCGGTGCGAGAGTCCGGCGATGAGGATCGTCAAGAGAGTCGCCGAACTGTAGAGGGTGAAGTTGAATAGGAACCCTTCCGTCGGCATGAGGTTCCGGAGAATCAGGAGGAGACCTGCGATCACGAAGGAGTGATAGACGTAGATCCCGAATGAAATCCTTCCAAGGTAATCGAGGACGCGTCCCCTGAGCTTGATCAGGCTACGGGGGTTGGAAGCGAGGTTGAGAATGAGCACAGCGAAAGCTGTTCCCCAGACAAGGTTGTCGAATTGCCGGTAGCGGAGGCCGAGACCGAGAGAGGCGATGATCAGGGCGAGGGCGCCGATTTGGGTAAGAGGATGATGGAGAAAGGCGAGGATGCGCCTGAAATTCCCATGCAAGGCATAGGCAGCGAGGGCACCTGCGGCCATGCATTCCAGTTTTAGGGTCCAGAAAAAGCCCATGGCGATTTGCCAGTCTCGGGATATGACGGGCCCCGATGAGAACGCGGCACCGAGCATGGGGAGGGCGAACTGGAGGCTCACCATGACGACGATAACCAGCAGGATGCCGAATACCGTTCGACGACCGAGCAGCCGCAATAGAATCGGCCATAGAAGGTAGAACTGCTCTTCGACTCCGACTGACCACAGCGGTCCGGCGAAGGGGATGATCCCGTAGACGATCCAGGCCAGATTGGGCAGGAAAAAAATGAAGAGAGGAAGCCGTTCTAGGAGATTTCCCGAAAGCTGAGCTTGGGGATGGACGAGGATGCTGCTGGCCAAGGGGAGAGCTAGAAAACCCAGGAGCACCACTAGGTAATAGAGCGGCCAGATTCGGAGAATCCGGCGAAGGTAAAATTTCCTGACCCGGATCGTTCCGATCCGGTCGCGTTCCACCAACAAGAGGTACGTGATCAAGAAGCCGCTGAGGGTGAAGAAGCAGACTACGCCATAGGGGCCGAGGGACTGCCAGAGTTTCATCGAGATCCAGGTCGGCAGCAGGGCCATGGATTTGAAGGCTTCCACGTGGTAGAGCAGGACCGAGAACGCGGCGATGAAGCGGAGTCCGTTCAGGCCGGGGAAATGGACCTTGTCGGCCGAATCCGCCTGATCCTCCACCGCCGGTGGGGAAGGGCGAAGAACGCTCTTTTGCTCCTGGGCCCCTGTCATGGGGGCGAGGTTAGCCGAGAATCACGATTCTCTCGCGCTTTAATCGCGATTCATCCGCCGTCGGGTTGGCTCTGCGGGATATTTTTCTCGAGCCAGCCGAGGAGGGCGAGGGCGACTCGACGGTGGCCGCGGGGGGAGGGGTGGAAGGGGTCGTTGAAGTCGGCCGACTGGGTGTTCGGGCCATCGGGCATGAGCGCGGGAGCCAGGTCGAGAGTTTCGAGTCCCTGTCGGTCGGCCTCTGCAATAATTTTCTGGTGCAGTGCGGCAAGGGGATAGTCTGTTTCTTTCGCCAGATGCATGGGCATCACAGCGAGAAGGACTCGAGGAGAGGCCTCGCTGCTCTGGCCTAGCCGGGCCAACTCGCCGAACCCCTCCTCTATGCGTTCCCAGCCCTCGCCCTCGTGGAGGGCGCCGAAATAGTCGGCATGCCGCCCAGAGACTACGGCGAGGTAGTCGGGGGACTGTTTCGCGGGCTTGGCTGGGCGTGTCCAAGGTTCCTGGAAGGAGCGCCAGGCGAGCATGAAGACGCGGGAATGGGATAGGCAACGGAGCAGGGACCTCTCGGGGGCGTAGGTCTGCTCGGCGTTTTTCCGCATGGCAGACAGGCCCTGCAATTCGAGACTGAACGTCTGGGAATCGTTGAGCGAGTAGGCGTAGATCACCAAGTCGGGGTCATAGGAAAGCCCGAGAGTTCGCAGGCGCTCTACGACCTGTTCAATATTGTACCCGCTGACCCCGAGGTTCAGGACTTCGACACGTTGGGCGGCCAGGGAATCGGGGAGACGGGCCGCGAGGAGCTGCTCGAGTTGCTCGGGAAAGGCCTGCTCTTGACCCACGGTGAGGCCATAGGTGACGGAGTCGCCGACGATGACGATCCGGTAGCTCTCCTCTGGCTTTGCCTCGGCATATTCGGTGTCTCGCATGCCGGCGCCATTGATCGTGTGACGACCGTCGCGTGAACCGGGCCGAAGTTCGTACTTGAGCACGGGGTTATCGCTGAGCTGGAAGTTCTCGCGGTAAATGACATGAATCCCCGCATCGATCCCCGCTAGGCGAACCCCGGCCTCCGCCACGGCTAATCCCACGACCAAGCCTCCGCAGAGCAGGGCTGCCTTGGCCAAGATCTGGGGCGATCTCTTGCGATTGTCTGGCGACACTCCCACCTCCATCCGGCAGCATACTGCCGCCCCGGTACTCGGGCCATTTTGAGTCGGATTGGGCCTTGGACAGGGGGGTGACCGGGGAGCTTAGGGTGTCAGGAAACGCTGGTCGTAGGCATCGGCTTCGCTGAGGACGCGCTTGTTCAGGACCAGGGGAAGGTAAAGGATCATATCCATGCGGGAATGGGCGGGCACGGGGTGTCCGTCGAGGTCGGCGAAGTGAAGCTCCAGTTCCAGGCTCTTCAAGCCCAGGGGGTAATCGGCGATGCTCCCGCGCGAGGCCAGAAGTCGCGAGGTCGCGGCGTCGAACTCGAGCACGCCTTCGAAATGCCTGGACGTGCGCTCCAGCGGAATGACCTTGATTTTGTAGCTGGCTGGCTCAGCGGGACCTTCCGTTTGGACTAACTCGTATCGGTAATGCGAGCGACCCTCGGGGCCGAATATGCGGTAGGGCGGCTTGCGGTCGCGTTCCTTGCGTTTGCACTCTTTGGGTTCGGCGCTCTTGCCGTCGACTAGGCAGCTCACGATCTTGATCTCCGGCCGCTGCCCCAAGCGGTTCCAAACCTCCTGCTGGGAGACGAAGGTCTTCTCGACCGTGCCGTCGTCGGGGTCCATCTCCCGAACCGTCATTTTTCGGCGAACGAAGGTTCCCCGGTTTTTGGCTTCGAAAGCCGAGACGTGCTCGTAGATGCGATCGATGACCTGGCTATCCGAGGTGGGAGTCTCGGCCTGGCCCGGGAGGGACGTCGCGACGACGAGTGTGGCCAGTAGGGAGGCTTGGATAGAGGCTTTCATGTACATCGGCGATGGTTCCTCCAGGGCTTCGGTTCAGCGCAGAGTAGCGCGCCGTGCTGGGCAGGCGGCCAATAATTCCGGGGTTGGGTCTTGGTCGAGGTTGGGGGATACGACACAATCTAGGTTCTGCCCGTTCCACGAATTCTTATGGAGGTCGCCGAAATGCTCGAAAGTACGATGCAGGATGCTCCCCTCTCAATTCGATCTCTCTTCGAGTACGGTCGGCGCGTGTTCGCGAAGAGCGAGGTGGTGACCTTCGAGGGCGAGGGCTCGCGGCGCGCGACCTTCGCCGAGGTAGCCGATCGCGCGGAAAAGCTGGCGGCGGCTCTTGCGCGGGTGGGCGTTAAACCCGGCGACAGAGTGGGTACTTTTCAGTGGAATAACCAGGAACATCTTGAAGCCTATTTCGCGGTGCCCAGTATGGGCGCTGTCTTGCATACCCTGAATATTCGGCTCTTTCCCGAGCAGTTGTCCTATGTGATCAATCACGCAGAGGATGACGTGATTGTGGTCGACGCCTCGCTGGTTCCTCTTCTGGCGGCCGTGGTCGATGAACTCGATAAACGTCCGACCTTTATCTTGGTCGGCGAAGGCGATGCTTCGGCCCTCGGCGAGGTACTGCACTACGAGGATCTGCTGGCGGCGGAGTCCCTGGGCTTTGAGTGGCCTGAAATCGACGAACGTCAGGCCGCCGCCATGTGTTATACGAGCGGGACCACGGGCAATCCGAAGGGGGTGGTCTACAGCCACCGGTCGAGCGTGCTCCACTCGATGGCGGCGAATGCCGGGGCGACCTTCGGGCTCACCCAGAGCGATCGGGTGCTGATGATCGTGCCGATGTTTCATGCCAACGCCTGGGGCCTCCCCCACGCGTGTTGGCAAGCCGGGGCCGATCTGATCTTGCCCGAAAAATTCTTGCAGGCCGAACCGCTTTGTCGGCTGATCGCCGAGGAGCGGCCCACCTTTTCCGGCGCGGTCCCCACCGTGTGGAACGATATCCTTCGCTACGGGGAGAAGGCGGAACTCGATCTTTCGAGCCTGCGCATGGTGGTCTGCGGCGGGTCGGCGGTGCCTCGCAGCTTGATGGAAAAGCTCGAGGAAAAATACGATGTGCGCATGATTCAGGCCTGGGGGATGACCGAGACGAGTCCCTTGGCGGCCATCGCGCACCCGCCCCGGGGCTGCGATCCGGGGACCGATATGGATTGGCGAAGCCGAACCGGGCGGGTCTCGGCAGGGGTTGAACTCAGGGTTGTTGATGATCAGGGGAAGGAACTCCCTTGGGACGGCGAATCGGTCGGGGAGATTCAGGTCCGCGGGCCCTGGATCACGGGTTCCTATTACAAGGACCCCTCCGAGGATAAATTTCAGGACGGCTGGCTTCGCACGGGTGACGTCGCCCATGTCGATGCCCTGGGTTTTGTTCAAATTACCGATCGGGCCAAGGACGTGATCAAGTCGGGCGGGGAGTGGATTTCCTCGGTGGAACTCGAGAACGAAATCATGGCCCATCCCGGAGTCGTTGAAGCGGCGGTGGTGGGGGTGCCCGACGAGCGTTGGGACGAGCGTCCCATGGCGTGCGTGGTTCGAGCAGAGGCGGGAAAGCCCGACGTCGCCGAACTCTCGGCCTTCCTGAAGGAGAGGGTGGCCCGTTGGTGGATGCCCGAAAGATGGACTTTTATCGAAGAGGTCCCCAAGACCAGTGTTGGTAAATTCGACAAGAAAGTCCTGCGGGCCCAACACGAGAAGGGCGAATTGAAGGTCGAGACGATCTAGCGCGCCCGCTGGCAGTCCGAGATGTTGGGGATGAGGCCGTAAGTAAGCGTGCGGGGAGGGATGCCATGATCAAGCTCGTCTACTGCGTTCGTCGGCGCGCGGATATCAGTGAAGCCGAGTTCTTTCGGTATTGGAAGGAAGAGCATGGCCCCTTGGTCAAGAGCGTGGCACGCGATCTCCGAGCTCGGCGCTATCTACAGAGCCACACCACCGCGGCGGAGGTGAACGCCGGGCTCTCCGAGGGCAGGGGGCTCGGGTCGCCCTTTGACGGAATTACGGAAGTCTGGTGGGAGAGCGTTGAGGAGCTGGTCGCGGGCAGTGCCTCGCCCGAGGGCCGGGAGGCGGGGCGGCGACTCTACGAAGACGAAGCCCATTTTATCGATTTCGCGGACTCCCATCTCTTTTTGACCGAAGAGCACGAAATTTTCGATTTCACGGACTAACCCCCCACCGGAGACTTCTCAGCCCTCCGGGAGCCAGGTTTGCATGAGGTGGTCCCGCAGAGCGGGGGCATCCACGTCGATCGCCGCCGACACATTGGGGGCTCCGTCCACGAGGGTCGAAGCGGCGCGGTCGTCGATCTCGATTCGTTTGGCTTCGAAGGGGCAGAGAGACTCTTCCACGAGGATGGCCGCGGTGAGCGGGTCATGGAGCACGACTTTGGGTTCTTCGTTGCCCGTATGCGGGCCAAGGAACTCGAGCCAGCGACGGCAAAGAACGGCCAACTGTCGCGTCAGTGGATCGCCTTCGGCCATGCGCTCGACGTCTCCATCGGCGAGGGCCGTGCGAAAGGTCACTTCGGCGGGAACGACTCGGGGGAGCGTGGTGTGCTGGGCCCCGATGACGATCTGCGCGGCCAGGGGGTCGGTGAACCAATTCCACTCGGGCACGCCTTCGATCATTCCGCGGACCATGACATCGCTCAATTTTCCGCCCATGATGGCCAGGGGAGGGAGCGAAAGCCCGGCCTCGATGAGGGCCGCCAGGTTTGAAAGCGGTCCGATCGCGACGATGACGTCGGCCTCGGCCTTTCCTACCGCGTCGGCCAATCGCTCGATGCGCTCGTTTCGGTCGGGCTCGGAGTCGGTTCGAAGCCGGGGGGCGGGACTCTCCAGAATGCCCTGGCCCTCGTGGCCGAACATGAGTCCCTGGCGCCCGGGCGAGAGCGGGGCGCCCAGGCCTGTGATCACCGGGAGGTTCGGGGCTCCGCCAATTTCGAGGAGCGCCAGGGCGATCTCGCTGCGTAACTCGACATCGCCGAAAACCGTAGAAAGACCCGCCAGTTCGAAACCGGGATGCCGGAGCAAGTAGGCGAGGGTCAGGGCATCGTCGACGTCGCTGCCTATGTCGGTATCGAGCCATATTCGCATGGGGGAAATACTATCGGTCTCGGCTGGCTCCACCAAGGACGTCGAGGCGCGCGTAGAAAAATAGGGTGTGTCTACTCCGGAGGTGTCTCTGTCCCGGTGTCGAGGTTCTTCGAGACGAAGCCTAGCCGGGGAGGGCGACTGGTGGGGGTCGGGGGGAGATCGCCCTCGGGACGGGGCCAAGCGATGGGTGAAACATCCCCCCGAATGGGGTCGTCGACCTTGATGCCCTGGCGGTCTGGTACGAGGTGAGGAAGCGGAGACCGGCGGATGCAACCGTCGGCAAAGTAGATGACACAATAGACCCGGCGGGTCTCTTCGCTGGCGTTGGCGTCGGCGAGGTGGACCGCAAGCGAATGGTGAAAGACGATGGAGCCCGGTTTGGCCTCGACCCAGACGGGGTCGATGTCGGCCACGGCTTCGTCGTTGACGATATCGTAGGGCTCCTGGAAGACATGGGAGATATCGACGAAGCGCTCCAGTCCCAGGCGGTGGGAGCCTGGGAGGTAGGCCATGGCCCCTTGGCCGCGTCGGGACCCGTCGAAGGGGATCCAAGCCGTTACTTGGTCTGGGGGGTCGATGGGCCAGAAGGGGCGGTCCTGGTGGGCATCGGTTTCGCGGCCGCCCGCTTCCTTGTAGAGGGCCTGATCGTGCCAGATGCGAACGGCATCGCTATGGAGGAGATCCGCTGCCATTTTGGCCATGTCGGCGTTGAAAGTGAATTGGCGAATCGCGAGATCATCTTCCCAGAGGTTGATGCATTGGATGAAGCTCTGTTCGTAGAGGCTCTTCTCCTCGAGGGGGCGAGCGTCTCCCGACGCGCGGCCTGCGACGCCAAGATCGACTGCGGCGCCGAAGTCGGCGAGTTCGGACTCAGAGAAGAAATCGTCGACGACGAGAAAACCATCGCGATCGAAGGTCGCGACTTGGTCAGGCTGTAGCGTTCGAGAGTCGTTCATGGGGTTCCCTTGGGTCCGGCCAGTTGTGCGTGATCCCTTTGATCGACCCAGATGGGTGAGGACCAGGCTCGCTCTTCGATGACTTCGAGGCAATCCTCTTCGTAGGGCGTCCGGGCGGAGCTTCCGTGGCAGGGTTTCAGGGAGACGCAGCGTCCACCTTCGTATTCGCAGCGTAGGTTTCCCCCATTAATGGCGGGGCTCGATTGCTGGATCGCCCGGACATAATAGGCCGTGTCGCGCCCCCCTGCGGGGTAGTCGGGATCGGTGAATTCGACGGTGCAGCCCGCTTCATCGGGGGGGCAGGGCAAGCTGAGCCAGGGATCCTCAATGAGTTCGGCGAGGTCCTCATCGGGCCGGGATTGCGCCCGCAGACGGATGACCTCGATGCGAGAGATCAATTTTCGGTGATCGGTCGGCGCGTAACACTCGTTCCGGCAGAGCGCCGCGAGGCGTTCGGCTCCGAGGGCATCTCGGGTGAACTCGGGGCATCCCGCCTCTTGGAAGCGGGCGCCTACCGCGTTGACCCGGAAATGAGGAGCTTCGTTGAGGACAATTTCGGAGCCCATGGGCAGGGGGGAACCGTCCCCGGGCGGACCGGCCGGTGGGTTGATGAGGTCGAACCAGAGTAGGATCCGGTCGCCGCTGGTCCCGTAGACTTCTCTTTGCTGGAGCGATTGCCAGATGGCCTCTCGGTCGCGCCCCCGAGCGTGCACCGCCACGAGGCCGCCGGTGGTGAAGAAGGAGGACATTCTCTCCACGTCCCGGGTGGCGAACGAGTTGAGGGCCTGATCCGAGAGGGGGATGGAATGGGCGATGGGGGTGACCGCTGTCCCGAGCAGGTCGGGCGCACCTTCCCGGGGACCTTGGCTCTCGGTCATCTCGCTGCGGTTCAGTTCTTTGAAGCCGGTGCCCGGCCGGCCGGTGTGGTTATCGCTCGAGGCGATGAATCCGAGACGGGCCGCCCGGGGCTGAGCTAGGTCGAAATTCGTGCGGGTCAGCATATATTGCGCCGACATGCCCGGGCGATAGTCAAAGGCGGGAAGGAAGCAGTCGCGACACTGCCCGGCGTCCTGCCAGTCCTCGAGTTGGGCACCGGGGACCGTGCGAAAGCCGGTTTTCCCAGCGGCGGCATGGTGGCTCCGGGCTTGGGCGGCCCGGGCGTCGCATTCGCTCGGATTCGACTCCTCGGCGAGGCAGCGCTCCCGGATGATTTCCCCCGCCCGCCAGCAATTCGGCAGGAAACCCGATGGCCCCGGCTGGGGGGCAGGGCAACTCGCCGTTCCAACCGCGTCCAAAATGACGCCGGAGAAATTGCGCCACTCCTCGGAGTTGCCATGGCCCGAGTAGATTTCCACCAAGCTCTGGCGCTCGGGGTCATCGTTCGGCCCTCCGATCTGATTATCCCATTTCGCCCCGGGCGGAGCCGTGTTCCCCCAGGCCGTTCCGTGGGGGATCACTATGGATTCCACTCCCCAAGCATCTAGGCGCTCGAAGAGATCCGCCGGCGTTCGCGCGACCTCGCGACAGGTCGCGGGCAATTGGCGGGGGTCGTCGGCGTCGGGGCAGCGTGGGACCGACGCGCTGTCCTCGAGAAAACGAGTGAAATCCAGGGTTCGTCGGTCGCGCATCACGAGTGCGAGGCCGGCGCGCGCCGAGGGCGCCAGGGTGACGATATCGCCCCCGTCCGGGTAAGGAGCGGCGATGGGCCGAGTCGGAATATCCTCATCGCGAATGCCTTTGAGCAGGATGTTCTTGTGCCCCCAGTGGTTTTCCGGGGTGGTGCCATCCTGGGTCCACTCCCAGCCAAGGAAGGCGGTGATATCCGGGTCGGACTCGGTGGTCACGGCATTGCATTGCCGAATGCTGGCGACGGTTTCGCTCCAGTGGGCGGGGGTGAGGGATTCGGCGTGGTCGTTGATGGACCAAAAGTCGAGGGCCGCGCAGTGGCGTGCGAAGTCGCAGGCATCCGCGGGGGGGTGGGCGCCCTCGCCCGAGACCAGGGGTAGGCTCATGACGAAAGCGTCGGCAGAAAACGTGGTGTGCACATGGAGATCGCCGAAGAGGATCGCCTTGTCGGTGGAGGCCGATCCTGCCGAGGCCGCCCGACGTTCCCGGGCCCACTCTTCGACCTGAGCCGGGGGGAGAGGGATGCGGGTGACTCGGCCGGGTCCCTCGTGCTGGCCAAAGGCGCCGTGGCCGAGGCTCCACAGGGCTAGGCCGAGCAGTGAGATCGCCCCGACGCCCCAGAGTCCCCAGCGGAGTCCTCGCGACTCTAGGCCCAAGCCGGTGCCCCCCAGAGCGGCCAATCTGAGTGGGGGCGGGGGAGGCCAGGCGATTCCATCGGGACTAGCGCCAAGAGGATATCCCCGAGCCTTGGAGGGCGGCGAGATCGTGTGAGACGACGACCGTTGTCTCGGGGGCGGCATCCAGGTCGCGGAGCCAGGCACGGAGCGCCGCCTGGCGCTCGGGGTATTCGGGGACGATGAAGAGGCTATAGAGGAACTGTTTCGGAATATCGTCCTCGAGTTCCGCACGGCTGTTGGTGATGTCCCCGGCGAAGATCCAGAGTTGCTCGCCGACCCGACTAAAATAGATGGTGCTTCCCGGAGTGTGGCCGGCGGCCGCCACCGCGACGATTCCGGGAAAGCCGGGGATGGCGGCGATCGACCCGCCGTCCAGCTCGACGAAGTCCGCACAGCCCGACTCGCTGATCAGGGTGCGCCCCGCCTCGGTGGTGTGGTTGCGTTCGGTGCTTTGGAGGGGGCGCTGGAAGACAGGCAGTGGACTGCTGCGCAGCCCGCACAGCGAGCGGATCCCGCCGGCGTGGTCGGTGTGCATGTGGGTCAGGGCCACGCCTTGGACCTCGATGGATTGGGCTTGCATCTGTTCGCCGACGGACCCGTAGGGGCGCATGGGCTCGGCCCGGAGCAGCCATTCCAGGGGTTTTCCAAAACTACGGGCGGCCTCGCGTTCCATTCCGGTATCGATCATGAACCGTCGGCCGTCCGCCCAGCTGAGCAGGAACGCGGGGTAGCTCATGGACGGCTCGTCTCGAATATCCTGGGACGCCGTGTTGATGAAATGCAATTGCTCGGGCCCGGCGGTTCCCGCCAAGGCAGCCAGGATTTCCGAGTGTTGGGGCAGGGGGGGCTCGATCCGGCGAATTTGGAGATGGGCGGGAATCAGGAGCCATGCCAGGGCGACGGCAGCTAGCCCGCCGAGTCCGAGAAGTCCGAGAAAATACCGCCTCATGGGGCAAACTATAGCCGCCTGAGTTTGGGACTGAGTCGCTCCTTGGGCCGGGGAGGATATTGCGCCAGGCGGTGGAATTCGTCTGAGCCCCTGCGGGATCGAGGCCCGTCGAGCCTTGCCGCGTCTCTTCCTCCGACTTTCCCGCGTTGGGTGGGGGTGTGGTCCGGGTGTGGTGCGGGGGGTGAAAACTCGCGACACTTCTCTTTCGCGCGCTCGTCAGGCGAGCGCGGGGTGGCCGGATTGGGCCGGCGATCCAATTGGAGGAGTAAAGCATGGGCGATTGGGCCTTCGCGTCGGCGACAGAATTGGCGAGCAAGATCCAGGCAAAGGAAGTCGGCTGCCTCGAACTCCTGGACTATTTCCTCGCCCGGGTCGAACGCTTCAACCCTGTGCTCAACGCCATCGTGGTCCAGGACACAGAGCGGGCGCGAATCCGTGCTCGGGAGGCCGATGAGGCCCTCGCCCGGGGCGAGCGCTGGGGGCCTTTGCACGGCGTACCGATGACGATCAAGGAATCCTACAACGTGGCCGGGACGCCGACGACGAACGGGCGACCGGATATGAAGAATAATATTGCGCCTGAGGACGCGCTTTCCGTCCAGCGCTTGAAGGCGGCCGGGGTGGTGCTCTTCGGCAAGACGAATGTTCCGCTCAACCTGGCTGATTTTCAGAGCTACAACGAGATCTACGGAACGACCCAGAACCCCTGGAATCTCGAGCGAATTCCCGGGGGCTCCTCCGGCGGTTCGGCGGCGGCTCTGGCTGCGGGGCTGACGGGTTTCGATACGGGTTCGGATATTGGCGGTTCGATCCGCAACCCCGCGCATTATTGCGGCGTCTACGGACACAAGCCGACTTGGGGCCTGTTGCCGCCCCGGGGCCATGCGCTCCCGGGAACCCTGGCGCAATCCGATCTCTCGGTGATTGGCCCTCTGGGGCGAAGCGCGGCCGACCTCGAAGTCGGGGTACGCGTGATGGCGGGTCCCGACGAGATCGAGTCCCGGGGCATGAGGGTGGATCTTCCCGAGCCCCGTCAGAAGGGGCTGGGGGATTACCGTGTGGCCCTTTGGCCGAACCAGGCATTGAGCCCAGTTTCAGCGGAGACCGAAGCTCGGGTCGGAACCGTGGCCGAAGCCATCACCCAAGCGGGTGGGGAGGTGGATTTCGAGGCGCGACCGGATTTTGATATCGAAGAGGGACATCGGATCTACCAGAGCCTGCTCTGGGCCACCATGGGCTCGCGTTCCACGGATGAGGAGTTCGCGGCTGTGGTCGGGGAATCCGATCGACTCGACCCCTCGGATCAGGGGGATGCCGCCCGGACGATACGCAGTCAGGTGGCTCGACATCGGGATTACCTGGTGGCCAATAATGCGCGGACCCATATCCGCTGGGCCTGGCACGATTTCTTTCAGTCCTACGACGCGTTGATCGCGCCCATCATGGCGACTCCGGCCTTCGCTCACGACCATCGGCGCTTCGGCGAGCGCACCATCGAGGTCGACGGCGTAGAGCGGCCCTATTTCGAACAGATTTTCTGGGCCGGGTTGGCGATCAACAGTTACCTCCCCTCGACGGTCTTTCCGACGGGTCCGGGTGAGGAAGGGCTTCCCATCGGCCTTCAGATCATCGGGCCCCAATTCGGGGACCTGACGACGATTGCTCTGGCGGGGCACCTCGAGGCCGCGGGCTTCGCCTTCGAGGCGCCGCCGGGTTACGGCCCGGCCTGAGCGTTGCGGGTTGCGAGACCTTCCGGCTAGGCTTGGGGCATGAAGAAAGAGATCCTGCGCTGGCAAGTCGGCGATATCACGATCACCCGAGTCCAGGAGATAGAAGCCCCGGGTATGCGCTTCATCCTGCCCGATGCCACGGTCGAAAACTTGGGGACGATCCCGTGGATCGGTCCCTATGTCGATCCGGCCGGCGACGCTCTGGGAAGCGTCCACAGTCTTCTCATCGAGTCGGCGGATCGCTGCATCATGGTCGATACCTGCATTGGGAACGACAAGGACCGCCTGCCCATGAAGGCATGGCACAAACTCCAGAATCCCTTCCTGGAGGATTTGGCCGACGCCGGCTTCCCGGTGGAACGGGTTGACACGGTGGTGTGTACCCATCTCCACGTGGACCACGTGGGTTGGAATACGCGCTGGGTCGGCGACCGTTGGGTACCCACGTTTACGAACGCGCGGACTTTGGTTGCCCGCCCCGAGTGGGAGCACTGGTCGGCAGAGAAGGATGATTTGACGCAAACGATCCTGGGCGACTCGGTCCAGCCGATCTTTGATGCCGGGCTGGTCGATCTCGTCGAGGTCGACGCCGAGGTCGCCGAAGGCGTCCGCTTCGAGTCCACGCCGGGGCATACGCCCGGGCACGTCGCCGTGCGAATTTCATCCCGGGGCGAAGAGGCAATCATCACGGGGGATCTCGTGCACCATCCCGCACAATTCGCCTACCCGGGCTGGGAGGATAAGGCCGATAGTGATCCGAAACTCGCCGATCGTACTCGGCGAGATTTCATGGACCGCTACGCGGGCACGCCGACCCTCGTTATCGGGACCCATTTCGCGGGGCCGACGGCGGGGCGCTTGGTGCGCGACGGAGATGCCTACAGACTCGACGCCTGATCCGGCCGGGCCTCTCAGGCTTTCGATGCCGCGAGTTGGGCGGCTTCGGCGAGGTGGGGAACCATGGCGCCCATGGCCTGGAAGCGATCGTCCTTCGTTTGGCCACGAACCCATCGGACGTAGATCTGTTCGATGACCACCGCGGTCTTGAAGAGCGCGAAGGTTTCGTAGAAGGCGAGACCCGCGAGATCGAAGCCCGTTCGCTGGGCATAGCGGTCGGCGAGGCCCTGGCGATCGAGAAAGCCGGGGTGCTGCATCATCAATTGATTGGTGCCCCGGGGTAGGCTGTCTCCCGGGTCGGTCCAATAGCCGAGAAGAGTACCGAGGTCGACCAGGGGGTCGCCGACGGTGACCATGTCCCAGTCGAAGACCGCGACAAGACGGCCGGGTTCGTCGAGGGAGTACATGGCGTTGTCGAGCTTGTAATCGTTGTGGAGTACCGAGACCTGGGACGATTGGGGGATCCGAGCCAGGAGCCAGGCACCGAGTTCCTCCATGGCCGGAATCTCCCGGGTCTTGGCCTTTTCCCAGCGGCCGAACCAGCCCGTGACCTGGCGTTCCACGAAGCCTTCGGGCTTTCCCAGGGAGGCCAGTTCGGGTCGGGTGGCATCGACGGTGTGCAGATCCGCCAGGGCATCGATGAGGGATTCGCTGATCTGTCGTCGCAGGGCGGGGTCGTCGGGGAGTTCGCTCGGCCAATCGTTGCGGATTACGTAGCCTTGGCGCCTCTCCATCAGGAAGAAGATCGCGCCGATGATGCTCTCGTCCTCGCAGAGATGAATGGCCCGAGGCGAGTGGGGGTAGAGGGGGCCCAGGGCCGAAAGTCCCTTGTGCTCGCGTCGCATATCGTGAGAGCGAGGGGCAACGGGCCCGAGGGGCGGTCGGCGCAGGACGAGTTGGGTGTCGCCCACGGTGAGGGCATAGGTGAGGTTTGCGTGGCCGCCGTGGAATTGTTCGACCGAGAGGTCGCCGCTGAGTTCGGGGACGTTTTCGGCGAGATAGTGTGCCAGTCGGGCTTCGTCGAATTTTTCGTCGTCGCGGGTTTCGGCGGGCTGGTCGGCCTCCATGGGAGGGGGTCCTTTCTTTGCTGGGGTGCGTCCCCTTCGTTTCCTTGTGAGCCCGGAATCAGACGATGGTCTGGCCGCCGTCGACGACGAAATTCTGACCGGTGGCGAAATTGCCCGCTCGGGAGGCCAGAAAGACGGCTACTCCGGCAAGTTCGTCGGGTTCGCCGATGCGGCGAAGGGGCGTGCTCGAAGTGGCGTGCTTGAGGGTTGTTGGGTTCTCCCACAGGGCGCGAGCGAAATCGGTGCGGATGAGTCCGGGGGCGATGGCATTCACTCGAATATTATTTGGGCCGTGCTCGGCGGCGAGGTTGCGCACTAGAGCGAAATCGGCGGCCTTGGAAATATTGTAGGCACCGATGACGGTACTGGCCTTGAGGCCGCCGATGCTGGAGACGATGATGATGGAGCCGTCTTTGCGCTCGGTCATCTCGGGGATCACCATATTGCAAAGCCAGTGGTTGGACTTGATATTGCTGGACATGATCTTGTCGAAGGCGCCGTCGGGAATATCCATCGACGGCCCGTAATAGGGATTGACCGCGGCGTTGCAGACCAGGATGTCGATTTGCCCCCATTGCTCCCGGGTTCGGTCGACCAGATTCTGGAGGTCTTCCTTGGAGCCGATATTGGCCGGGATGGCGATGGCCTCCCCAGGGTGATCGGCGCAGCGGCTGTTGATATCGGCCGCGACTTCCGCGCAGGGGTCGGGCTTTCGGCTCGAGATGACGACCTTGGCGCCGTGCTCGGCCAGAGCCGTGGCAATGGAGCGGCCGATCCCCTTGGAGGAGCCGGTGATGACGGCGACCTTCCCGGTTAGGTCGAAGAGATCACTTTGAATGGACATATTTTCTCCTTTGGGTTGCCTGGGCACGCCCCCGCCGGCGCTGCTCGGCCGGCATGGGCTTCGAGCAGGCTCTATTTGCCTGTGAGCCAGGTCGAGGGGTGTTGGTCCGCAGGGAAGAGGCTTCCCTGCCAGCGCTGCATGCCCCCGATCCAACGGTCGACGTCAGCGCCCTTGCGCTCGACGTATTTGGCCACCTCGGGGTGGGGAAGGATGTGGAAACGCTCGGCCGCCATGGCCTCGGTGATGACCTGGGCCACGTCTTCGGGTTGGAGAGTGCCGTCGCCGCTGGCTACGTTGAAGCCGGTGCCCATCTTGTCCCGGTCGGGACTGTTGTCCCCAATATGGGTCGCCACCGCCTGGGGGCAAAGGACCGAAACCCGGATGCCCTGGTGGCCGTGGGTGATGGCGATCCACTCGGCCAGGGAGACTGCGGCGTGCTTGGTGAGGGCGTAGTGGAGGGAGCCGAATTGCGAGAGCAGACCCGCCGCCGACGCGGTGCTCATCAGGTAGCCCTCGCCGCGGCTGGCCATGCGGGGAATCATGGCCCGGGCCGCAAAGAGGTGGGCGAGGACATGGACCTCCCACATTCGCTGGAGATCTTCGGTGGGGGCCTCGAGACCGCCGAGGGTGACGTAGCCCGCGTTGGAAAAGAAGACGTCGATGGGGCCCTGGTCGGTTTCGATGCGGTCGACGAGTTCCCGGATGGATTCCTCGTTTGAGACATCGGCTGCTATGCCGGTTCCCCCGACACTCTCGGCTACGGCCCTGGCGCCGGCTTCGTCGCGATCGACGACGACCAGGTGGCGTGCTCCGTCCGCATGAAAACGTTCGACGAGGCTCCGGCCGATGCCACTGGCCCCGCCGGTGATGACTGCAATTCGGTCTCGGATTTCCACTGCGATTCCTTCCCTGGCGCCCGGGCGCCGGCGTTCTGACCGGGCCCCGGGCCTGTCATGCTATGAAAGGGACTGCCCGCCTGCCATGCGCAAAAGAGGCATGGTCGTCGGCTGTGCGGCTTGCTCTCCGCGGTATTGGCCCCCCCAGGTTCGGCGTCGCCTCGTTCATCCCCGCCTCGGCCTATCTCGCCCGCTTACCCCGCCTTGACGAATTGGCAGATGATCTGAGAGAGCGCTTCGGCCCGACCTTCTTGCACGAAATGGCCTCCCCCCTCGATGGTCTGGTGGGGCTGACCCGCCGCCCCGGGGACCTGGCGTTGGAAGGGCTGCTCCCCGCCGCCGCTGACGGGGTCGTTGTCCGTGAAGGCCGTGAGGAAGGGCTTCTCCCATTTTTCGAAGACCTGCCAGGCGCGCTGGTTGGCCTCCACCGAGGGGTCGTCGGGCAGGGTGGGGACCTGGCTCGGCATGGCGCGCGGTCCCATCTTGTAGCTCGGGTCGGGGAATGGGGCGTCGTAGGCGGCGACTTCTTCGGGGGACGTAGTGCGCCCGTCGATTGTTGCCGCCACGCTCATGCCCACGGGAAGGTCCTCGGACTCCCAGCACCACTTTTGCCAATACGCGAAGACCTCGGCGAAATGCCTGCCCTCGGGATTGGACAGGGCCGCGAAGACCTCGGGCAGACTCGGGGTTGGGGCCTCGGCGCGAAAGCGCCGGACTTTTTCGACGACTTCATCCGGGGTGGCCTGGGGGAGGGGAAGCCCGGTATTGGAGATCACCACCCGGTCGAAGCGTTCGGGATTTTCGGCGACCACGCGCAGGCCGATTAGGCCGCCCCAATCCTGGCCAAAAAAGGTGGCCCGCTTCACATCGTTGGCGACGAGCCAGGCATTCATCCAATCGACCTGGGCCTGATAACTGTAGTCCTCCCGGCTGGCGGGCTTGTCCGAGCGCCCGTAGCCCACGAGATCCGGGGCGAGCACGCGCAGCCCCGAGGCGTTGAGCAGGGGGATCATGTGACGGTAGAGGTAGCTCCAGGTGGGCTGCCCGTGCATGCAGAGAACCACCGGGCCATCGCTCGGACCCTCGTCGATGTGGTGGATGCGCAGGTGGCCGCCGTCACCGTCAGGGACCTCGGTGTACTGGGGCGCATAGGCGTAGCCGGGGAGGTTTTCGAAGCGCTCGTCGGGGGTTCGTAGGGTTTTCATGAGGATCTCCTGGGCTCGCAAGGGGATGGGTGCCAAAGGGTAGGGCGCACGGTTTACGCGCTCTGTTTATTTTGGCATGGTATATGTCAGAATAGAAGTGTCAATACCGATGCGCGAAGAGCCCAGAGGGTACGGAAGGCCGCCTCGCGGCTTCGGGACCCCACTCAAAGGAGACGCCATGAAGGTCGAGAATGCAGTCACGCCCGAGCGCGAGCAAGTGATGGAGTTCATCGGGGGCGAGGGACGCATCGCCATGGTGAATCTCCTGAAATTCAAGGAAAAGGCCGAGTATCCCGACGGACGGGATGCCGACATCTCGGGCAAAGAGGCCTACGGCCGTTACGCGCAAGAGATGAACAAGCTGCTGGAGGCCAACGGCGGGGGAATCACCTTTATGGGCAGGGTGGAGAACCTGCTTCTCGGCGAGGTTGGGGAATTGTGGGATGTGGTGGCCATCGCCGAATATCCCTCGCCCCAGAGCCTGATCACGATTGCCAGCTCCCCCGAGTTTCAGGCCATCGAGGTTCATCGTCTCGCGGGCCTGGCGGGCCAGTTGAATATCACCACCACTCCCGGGGAGGAAGCCGAGTTCGGCTAGTCTATCCCGATCGTCTATAGGCCGACACTCACCGGCTCAGGACTCTCTTGGAAAAGGAAAAATATGGCCCCCATCAACGACGTGACCGATTTCAGTGTCGAAAACGGAATCGGGATTCTGAGCCTTGACTCACCCCCGGTGAACGCACTCTCGTCCGCCGTGCGAACCGGCCTGCTCGAGGGCATACAGGCCGCCGAGGCCGATGCCTCGGTCAGGGCCGTGGTCCTCATCTGCCGCGGACGAACCTTCATCGCGGGCGCGGACATCACCGAGTTCGGAGGTGCCGCCAAGGGCGCGAGTCTTTCGGCGGTGCAGGATGCCATTGAGAATTCGAGTAAGCCCGTGGTGGCCGCGATCCACGGAACGGCGCTCGGAGGCGGGCTCGAAGTCGCGCTCTGCTGCCACTACCGCGTGGCGGTGCCGTCGGCGCGTTGTGGGCTGCCCGAAGTGAACCTCGGTCTGCTGCCGGGGGCGGGGGGAACCCAGCGCCTGCCGCGAATCGTCGGCGTCGAGAAGGCCCTGGAAATGGTGACCGGGGGGCAGCATGTGCCGGCTCCCACCTGTCTCGAATTGGGGCTCGTGGACGAATTGGCGTCCGAGGACGATCTCCAGGCTTCGGCGATTGCCTTCGCCGAGGGGGTTCTCGCCGAGGGGCGTCCTCTGCGCAAGGTTCGCGAATCCGATGACAAGCTCGAGGCCTCCCGGGGCAAGCCCGAGATCTTCGAGAAATTTAGGGCCGGCATCGCTCGACGAACCCGGGGCTTCCTGGCGCCGGAATACAACGTGCGCTGCATCGAGGCGGCGGTAAACAGTGAGAGCTTCGAGGCCGGTCTCGCCGTGGAGCAGGATCTCTTTCGCAAGCTCCTGACGGGGCCCCAATCCCTGGCCCAGCGCCACGTCTTCTTCGCCGAGCGTCAGATTTGGAAACTTCCCGACGTACCCCGGGAGACCCCGACGATCGAGGTCCAGAAAGTGGGAATTATCGGGGCGGGAACCATGGGCGGCGGCATCGCGATGAATTTTGCGAATGTCGGGCTCCCCGTCACCCTGGTGGAGACGAGCCAGGAGGCCCTCGACCGAGGGCTCGGCGTTATCCGCGCGAATTATGAGCGGACGGCGAGCCGAGGCCGGATTACGGCGGAGGACGTGGAGGCCCGGACGGGTCTGATCACGGGAACCCTCGCCATGGAAGACTTGGGCGACGTAGACCTGGTTATCGAGGCGGTCTTCGAGAGTATGCCGCTCAAGAAGGAAATCTTCGCGCGCCTCGATGGGATCGCCAAGCCCGGCGCCATTCTCGCGAGCAATACCTCGGCCCTCGATATCAATGAAATTGCCCAGTCAACCGAGCGCCCCGAAGCGGTCATCGGACTTCACTTCTTCAGTCCGGCCAACGTGATGAAGTTGGTCGAGGTCGTCCGCGGAGAGGCGACTTCCGACGCGGTGATCGCGACGTCCATGGGCCTCTCGAAGCGCATCGGGAAGAATGCCGCGCTCGTTGGTGTATGCCCCGGCTTCGTAGGTAACCGGATCCTCGCCGCGCGCCAGGCCCAGGCCAATCGCCTGGTCATGGAAGGGGCGATGCCCTGGGATGTAGACCGGGTCCTCTTCGATTTTGGCCTGCCCATGGGCCCCTTCGCCATGAGCGATTTGGCCGGTCTCGATATCGGTTGGAATAAGGCGGAATCGCGAGGTGAGACGGTTCGCGATGTGCTCTGCGAAATGGATCGTCGGGGCCAGAAGACCAGCGCCGGCTATTACGACTACGATGCCCATCGCAAAGCGAGCCCTTCGCCGGTTGTGGAGAAGGTGATCCGCGAATTCGCTGCCCGGGGAGGTAACTCGGCGCGTGCGATGAGCGACGAGGAAATTCTTGAGCGCTGCGTTTACCCGATGATCAACGAGGGCGTGAAGATTCTCGACGAGGGCATGGCGATTCGGGCTTCGGATGTCGATGTGATCTGGATCAGCGGCTACGGCTGGCCTGTCTATCGGGGCGGGCCGATGTTCTACGCCGAGCAGGTCGGCCTCGAGCGTGTCCTGGCGCGCCTCCAGGAGCTTCAAAAGGAATACGGAGATGCCTTTGCGCCTGCGCCACTGCTCGAAAAAATGGTGGCCGAGGGCAGCAGCTTTCGGGATCTGGGTTTCTAGGTTCGGGGAAGGCGGGCAACGGGTGTTCGAGGAGGAGAGCCATGTCTCACTATGACCCCTTTGAGCGGGGCTCGGATGCGGTGGGTGTTCGAACCCTGACTTGGCGAGACGAGAGCCGGGACCGGGCCCTTCCCGTGGAGGTCTGGTACCCCGCTGATCAGGCCCTGGCGGGCCAGGATCTCGATGAGGCGACGTGCGACCACTATAAGCCCAGCCCCTTCGCCCCGGAAGTCACTCAGCAGGCCATTCGTGATGCCGCTCCCCGAGCGGCGGTTGGGCTTCCGCTCATCGTTTTCTCCCACGGTTTTGGGGGAGAGCGGCGCCAGAGCACGCATCTCTGCACCCATTGGGCAAGCCACGGATACGCGGTGATCGCCGTCGATCATGTGGGCAACACCACCATGGACATGGTCCAGCAATCCATGGGCCGCAACGCCCCGGATCCCGAGGTCCAACTGGCCGAGTTCATCGCAGACCGGCCCGCGGACGCCTCGTTCGCCATCGACCGGGCGCTGGCGGGAGATTTGGGGCTCGCGATTGATGAATCGCGCATAGGCATGTCGGGCCACAGTTTTGGGGGCTGGACGACCTTGGCGACGGTGGGCCTCGATGAACGAATCCGAGCCGCGTTGCCCCTGGCTCCGGCGGGCGGCCGAAGCGAGGGGGGCCTGGCAGGCCCGGCCGAGGGCATGGCCGCCGCGCTGGAATTGGGTTGGGAGCGCGAGGTGCCGACCCTCTACCTGGTGGCGGAATTTGACACGTTACTTCCGCTGGATGGCATGCGGGATCTGTTGGCCCGGACCCCCGAGCCCAGCCGAGGCGTAATCCTGCTGAACGCGGATCATTTTCATTTCTGCGACCGGGTGGAGGAGGCCCACGAACTCTTTCGCACCATGGGGCCCATGATCGCGGGGGCGGGGCCGGGCGGGCCCGATATGTCCGAGGTCTTCGGCGCGATGAAGAGCAGCGCTCAACTCTGCCCCGGCAGCCACGCCTATGCGTTGTTGCAGGGCCTCGGCCTTGCCCACATGGATGCGGCGCTGCGCGGTGATGCCCGAGCCCAAGAGTGGATCATGGGCGATCTGGTGGCGCTCCTCGCGGCGCGCGGGATCGCCGCGGCCCCGCTCTGAGGGGCAGGGAGGGGCAGGGAGGGGCGGGGAGGTGCAGGCGCCGGCCTCGGGTTAGTCGAAACGTTTACGCTGGGCCGAGGCGCTGCGCCGAGCGAACCAGGCCACTAGGCCCGGAAAGAAACGCTTGAGCCGGTAGCCCAGCCAGGCTTCCGGGGAAATCGGCGCCACCCCGCGATTCTTGTGGATCGCCTTGACGATGCCCTGGGCGACGCGGTCCGGGGAGTAGTTTCTTCGCTCGAAGGCGCGGATGCCCTCTTCGCGAAGCTTCGGAGAGTTGGTTTGCCCGTACATGGCGCTGCTGCGCACGATGGGGGTATTGATCACGCCAGGACAGACGGCGCTGACTCCGATGCAGTGGAGTTCGAGTTCTGCACGGAGGGATTCCGAGAAGCCCAGCACCGCGAATTTGGTCGCCGAGTACGCCGACATGCCCGGTGCCTGGATGTATCCCGCCATGGAGGCGATATTGACTACGTGCCCACCCCGGCCGGCTTCGATCATCCCTGGCAGAAAGGCATGGCAGCCGTGAACCACACCCAGAATATTGATATTGAGGATTTTGTTCCAGGCGTCGAGGGGAACGTCGACGAAGAGCCCGCCCACGCCGATGCCCGCGTTGTTGATCAGGATGTCAACCCGGGCCAGGGCGCTCTCGGTGTTCCGGGCGAAGGCTTGCATGGCCTCCGGGTCCGCGACGTCGACCTTCAGGCTAAAGGTCTTGCAGCCGCGCTTTTCTGCAGCGGCAACGGTTTCGGCCAGCCCCTCTTCGTCGACATCACAGAGCGCGAGGTCGGCTCCGCGCTCGGCCAGAGCGAGCGCCGTAGAGCGGCCGATGCCGCTTCCGGCGCCCGTGACGACGGCCACTTTCCCATTCAGATCTCGGGTATCCATGGGTGTGATCGTATCCCATCGTCGCCGCTTGTCCCTGAGTTCGGCATTGGCCCGGACCGATTCGGGAGCTAGCCTGCGGCTGTCGCGTGGGCCCCGGGCATGCCTAGCCCACCCGAGGGGCGCGCCGTCTCAAAGCGGTGGATGCCGAGCCATGAGGAGCAGTGCAGGGTGAGAAGAGCAGTCTTGACGGGAAGCGGCCTCTGGACCCCGAGCGAGGGCATCACGAATGAAGAGCTCGTAGCGTCGCTCGCGAAGGCGGTGGAAGCCTGGAACGCCGAGCACGCTGATGAGATCGCCCGCGGCGAACTCGAGGAGAGGGATACGCCGAACGAGCGCTTCATCGTTCGGGCGTCGGGTGTCCATCACCGCTACGTGGTCGAGAAGTCCGGCGTTCTCGATCCCAAGCGACTGCGGCCGCACCTGCCCACCCGGAGCGAAGACGAAGACTCGATCCAGTGCGAAATTTCCCTGGTCGCCATCCGGGAGGCGCTGGCTCAGGCGGGTCGTGCGCCGGAAGACGTGGACGCCGTGATCGTGGCCTGTTCCAACCTCCAGCGCGCCTACCCGGCGGTTTCTGTCGAGGTTCAGAGTGCCCTCGGAGCGAGTGGCTGGGCGTACGATATGAACGTCGCTTGCTCGTCGGCCACCTTCGGCATTCAGGCCGCGGTGGACGCGGTGCGCTGCGGATCGGCGCGATGCGTCGTGGTCGTCAACCCGGAGATCACCTCGGCGCACAACAATTTCGAATTGCGTGATTATCATTTCATCTTCGGTGATGCCTGCACGGCGGTGGTCGTGGAGGCCGACGACGAGGACAATCCGCGCCCGGGCTGGGAAATCAGGGGCACGCGGCTTCAGACCGTCTACTCGAATAATATTCGAAACGATTTCGGTTTTATGAACCGCTCAGAGGACGGCGAGCGAGAGCCTCACGAGCTGGTTTTTCGACAGCGCGGAAGAAAGGTCTTCAAGGAAGTCTGTCCGAAGGTGGCCGATCATATCGAGAGCCATCTCGCCGAAGAGGGGTGGACAGCCCAGGGTCTGTCGCGGATGTGGCTCCACCAGGCGAACCTGGGAATGAATCAGCTGATCTCCAAGAAGGTGCTGGGTCGCGAGGCCAGCGAGAGCGAAGCCCCGGTGGTCTTGGACGAATACGCGAATACGAGCAGCGCGGGCTCGGTGATCGCCTTCCATAAATACAGTGCGGATTTACCCGAGGGAGCCCAGGGCGTCCTCTGCTCATTCGGGGCGGGTTACTCCATCGGCAGTGTGCTGCTGGTTCGTCGCTGATTCGGAAGGGGGCTTGCTGGCCATGACGGATACGAGCCTCGAGATCGAAGGGCTCCGGCACTTGGAGATTCAGGCCAACGGCCTCGCCTTTCACGTCGCCGAATGCGGCGAGGGCGATCGACTGGCGCTTTGCCTGCACGGGTTTCCCGAAAACTGGATTTCCTGGCGGCATCAGATGCCGCTCCTGGCCGATTTGGGCTGGCGGGTCTGGGCGCCAGACCTGCGGGGCTACGGGCAGAGTGAAAAGCCCGTTCGGCTCGAGGACTATGCGATCGAAACCCTGATGGAAGATGTGGCGGCGCTGATCGATGCCTCGGGGGCTCGGGAGATTCTTCTGATCGCCCACGATTGGGGCGCCATCATCGCGTGGTATTTCGCGATGCGGCGGGTACGGCCTCTGGTCGGCCTAGTGATTATGAATGTTCCGCATCCCGGGGCCTCGGAGCGAGCCTTTCGTAGGCCTCAGCAACTCCTGCGATCCTGGTATGGATTATTCTTTCAACTGCCTGTTCTGCCAGAGAAAATTCTTGCTGCGAGAGAGGCGAGGGCGGTGGCTCGCATCTTCACGAAAACGGCCTGTCACCCCGAGCGGTTCCCGGCTTCGATCGTCGATCTCTATCGAACCGAGGCGCTTCGGCCCGGTGCCTTGACCGGCATGATCAACTACTACCGCGCCTTCTTCCGGGGCGGGGGGGCTGGGCGGCAAAGACAACTCGGGACGCCGCAGATCGATGTGCGTACGCTCTTTCTCTGGGGCGAGCAGGATATGGCGCTGACGAAGGAGACGAGCAAAGGGACTGAGGCCTTCGTGAGAGACCTGGTCGTTCGCTATCTCCCCGACGCATCGCATTGGGTTCAGCAGGACGCGCCCGAAACGGTGAACGCCATGCTGAGCGCCTGGTTGGCGGGCGAGAAGCCCCCCTTTGCGGGAGGCGACTCCTGAGCGATCGCCCCGCACCCGGGGATCACTCGCTCGTCGGACGAATATCCAGGCCGAAGCAGTCCTCGAACGCCGCGTAGTACTCCTCGTCGCTTTCGCAGGCCCCGAGCGCGACCCACGCTGCGTCGTCGAGCTTTGCTCGCCCGGTGCAGAGTTCTTCCCCACCCCAGGCGCACGGGTAGCGAAGCTTGGGGCTCGGGTCTTCCAGGGCTCCGTGTATCACCGTGGCAACCTCCGCGGCGGGGGTATTGGCCATGACACCTCGAGCGTAAAATTGGAGCATGCGGCGGTACGGAGTTTCGTACACGGTGGGTTCCGGGTGGCCCATGTTTTTGGCCAGGATGGCGGTCCGGGTGACTCCCGGCTCGATGATGGAGACCCTGATTCCGAAGGGGGCGACCTCTTGGGCGAGGTTTTCGCTCATCGACTCCACCGCCCATTTCGAAGCGGAGTAGACCATCTGACCGATGGCCGCGATCCGGCCGGCCACGGAACTGATATTGACTACATGGCCCGAACCCTGCTTCCTCATGGCGGGCAGGACTGCCTGGGTGCAGCGGATCAGGCCCCAGAAATTCGTTTCGAAGACGCCCTTGCCGACTTCGATATCGACATCCTCGACCGCGGCGTTCAGCGCGATGCCCGCGTTATTGATCAGGATGTCGACGGGTCCGCTCTGGGCCTCGATGGACGCCACGGCTTCCTGCACCGAGGCATCGTCGTTGACATCGAGGACAATGGGCTTGAGTTCGGTGTTTGCGGCCTCGGCGCCTTGCAGGAGCTTGGTCGCCTTGTCGAGGTTCCGCATGCCGGCGAAGACCTCGTAGCCCTGGGCCGCGAGAAGGATGGCCGTCGAGCGGCCGATGCCCGAGTTGGAGCCCGTGACGAGTACCCGCTTCATTCTGCGATCTCCCGGCCTCGGGCGCCCGAGACCTTGATAGTTGCCGTGAGCGGGGATCCTACAGTCAGCGGGAAAAATCGCCAGAGGATGCGGATCGGCGCGCTTTCTGGCCCTTTGTCCGGGAGTGCGCTTTGCTTTACGCGTGTCGCTCACGGCCTCGGACAAAGATCTTTACTGGGAGCAGGGCTACCTGATCCTCCGAGGGCTCTTTGTGCCCCAGGTGCTTCGGGATTTCGAGGAGCGTTTTCTGGAGTTTGCCCGGGGGACGGCCCCGCCCTCGCGGAATATGGTTCTGATGCAGGACGTGATGGTTGCCCGGGGAGCGGTGGCGGCGGCGGACCCGGTGGAGCGTTTGAACAAGTTGCTGAGCTTCGAGGCCGACGACAGGCTCTTCACCTATGCGCTCTTTCCGCCGCTTCTCGAGGCCGTACGGAGCTTGCTTGGGCCCGAATTACAAACCCTTTCCAGTAACGTGTTCAATAAACCTCCGGGCGTCGACGGACGCCACCCGATGCATCAGGACTTGCGTTATTTCTCCCTTCGCCCTGCGGACGGCATGCTCGGGACCTGGACAGCGATCTCTCCGGCCAGCCGCGCCAACGGGTGCCTTTCCGTGATTCCGAAGAGCCATCGCGAGGGCTTCCTGGAACACGCCGCGCCGGACTGGGAGTTCGTGAACAAGGGTTTTGTGGGGGTGCTGGGCGCGCCCCTCGAGCGGCGAATCCACGTCGAACTCGAGCCGGGGGATACCGTGCTCTTTCATCCCCTGTTGATTCATGGGAGTGGGCGCAATCGCAGCTCCAACTTCCGGCGTGCGATCTCGGTTCATTACGCGTCGCGGGCATGCGAGCGCCCGGAGGGCAAGCGAAAGCGTGCCCCGGTGATCGCGGCGATTCCCGACGAGCCCGCCTAGGCGAGTGAGCCGCGCCGGTTCAGTCCCGAGCCTTGCGCCGGGAGCGCAGTTTCTCGAGGTAGCGAGCCGCGGAGTCCCGGCCCTCGGGATCTCTCAATCCGGCGAGGAGGCCGTCGGCATCGGACCAGGTCCGGGCCATGCCGAGCATTTCGCCGGTCACCGCGTTGGTGTGCCGCTTGGTCGACAAGAGGGCGAGCTTGGGTTTTTCCACCAGGGTCGCGACCAGTTCCGCGACCTCCGCGTCGAGCGCTTCGGGGGCGACCACACGGTTGAGAAATCCTGCGGAAAGCGCCTCGCTCGAGCCGAAGGGGCGGCAGGTCATGACGAGTTCCTTGGTCAGGGCGGGACCGATTTCCCGGACTAGGCGCGGAATCCCGCCCCAGGCGAGGGGGATCCCGAGATCCACCTCGGGAATCGAGAAGCGCGCGTCCGAGGCCGCCACGCGCAGGTCGCAGGTGGCGGCGAGGACCAGCCCCCCCCCGACGCAGTGGCCCTGGATGCGCGCGACGGTGACCGCGTTCAGGTTTTCCATGGCATCGGCCATGATGCGCCCGAGATCGGCGTCGTGGCGGGGATCCCGAGCGCCATTGGCGTCGGGCTCCCCAAACCGGCTCACGTCGGCTCCCGCCGAGAAGGCTCGCCCCTGGCCCGAGACCACCACGACTTTGAGCGCTCGGTGGCTGTCGAGGAAATGCGCCGCCTCGGCGATTTCGGCCAGGGCATCCGAGCCCAGGGGGTTGAGCCGCTGAGGCCGTGAGAGGGTGAGGTGTCCCAACTCGCCATCGACGCCCACTTCCAGGGTTTCGAATTTGGGGTTCTCCATGGGATTTCTCCTTGGGGGTTCGTTTTGGGGAGCCCCGAGCGTAGGTCCTCGGGGCGGATCGGCAATCGGGGGGAACGGCAGTTTGCGGGGGGCCCTCCCTTGACGGGCGCGGCCCGCCGGTTTCAAGTTGGGCATACTCGCGGGGTGGAAGCATTCGAAAAGTTTTCGGAGCCCCGGAGAAAAACAACGGAGAGATCCACGTGACCGAGGGGGCCAGCGGGGGCCGCCCGCCGGGTATTTGGGCCGCCTCGGTGATGCGCCGATGCGCCGTGGGCTGGCTCCTGGCCCTCGGGCTGCTGGCAGTTCCCTCGCTTGAGGCCCAGGAGACGGCGGGCTTTCCCGATTTTCCGGGGAGCCGCCCCCTGTCGCTTCCCGCCGGGACCTCGCCCTCGCCAACGCCTGGGGCCGCCGAAGTGGAATTACCGGTGCCCCTGAGTGGCCCGGCCCAAGCGCTCCCCGGTGCGCTGCGCGTGCGGGTTGACCAGATCGTTGTTCTCGGGAATACGGTCTTTTCCTCCGAGCGTTTGGGAGCAGTCGGCGCGTCTTTCGTGGGGCGCGAACTCGAGGGCGAAGCGCTTCAGACGCTGCAGGGCAAGTTGACAGAGCTCTATGTCTCGGCGGGTTTCGTCAATAGCCGGGCGGTGCTTCCCGACCAGGACTTCGAAGGGGGAGTGCTGCGGGTTCAGATCGTCGAAGGCCGGTTGGCCGACGTTGTGATCCAGGGCACTGGGGGGTACAGCCCAGCGTATCTTCGCGAGCAGCTGATGGGGCCGCCCGGGCGGCCCCTGAACGCTTTTGCCTTGGAGAGCAGGATACGGAGACTCCAGGCCGACCCCGGTATTCGCTCGCTCAAGGCGGTCCTCCGCCCGGGATTCAGCCGGGAGGAGGCGATCCTCTTCGTGGACGTCAGCGAGTCCAATCGTTTGAGCGCGAGCGTCGAGGCGGGGGATATTCTGAACCCGACGATCGGTGAGATGGCCGGCTACCTGACGGTGGGTTTTCTGAACCCCATCGCGGGGCGGGGAGATCGGTTTGGGGCCCTGTTCGGACTTTCCGAGGGCCTGACCGATTTGCAACTCGAATACGCTCTGCCCGTGGGCCGCTACGGGACTGCCCTCAGAGCCGATTTTCGTTATAGCCAGGCGTCTATCGTCGATGAGGGACTCAAGGCCCTCGATTTCAGGAGTCGTTATATGGCGGCGGGGCTGACCGTGTCCCAGCCCTTGTGGAAAGCCGATGGGGTGGAAGTCGAGACCGGACTGAGGACCGAGTGGCGGCAGAGTCGCTCGACCGCCGGAGGATTCCCTTGGGCTTTCTCCGATGCGGCGGATGCGGATGGCAACGTGCGGGATTTTGTCTTTCGCTTTTACCAGGCACTGGTTGTTCAAGACGATGACCAAGCCTTCGCCTTCCGCTCGACGTGGAATTTCGGAACCGATGCTCTCGGTGCGACTTCGGGTCCGATTGACCGGGCGGATTTTGTCTCCTGGCTCGGGCAGGGACAGTGGCTCGGTCGCCTTGAGGGGAGTGGGATCAACTTCCTTGTCCGCGGAAATGTCCAGGTCGCGCTGGATCCGCTTGTTCCCTTCGAACGTTTCTCCGTGGGAGGCAGCTCCAGTGTTCGGGGCTATCGGCAGAACCAAGAGGTGCGCGATAGTGGCTATTCCCTGCGCGTCGACGCGCGCTTTCCATTGATCCGGGAACCCTCGGGCAGAACGGTCTTGCGGGTGGGCCCCTTCGTGGACTCGGGCCGGTCCTGGACGACCGATCGTGGCGAAAATAGTAGCCACGTCCAGCTCGCGAGCGTCGGCGTCGAAGCGGTCTGGTCGCCCTCGCCAAGGCTCCGCTTCGAGTTCATCTACGGTTACCGACTCCTCGCCGTGGCGCAGTTCGGAGAGACAGCCCTCCAGGATCACGGCATCGAGTTCCGGATCGTGGCGGCGACTTTTTGAGGAAGCTCGGAGGCTAGCGTCTCCTGCCGCGGATCCGGGCGGAGGCCGCGTGGGCATCGAGTCCTTCAAATTCAGCCAGGCGGACAATCGCTTCGATGGCGTCGTCGGGCAGGCCGTCACGATAGTGAACGGTGCCGCTCCGCTTCAGGAATGTGTAGACGCTGATGCCGCTGGCGAAGCGCGCTGTCGTGCCCGTGGGAAGACAGTGGCTCGGGCCCGCGTAGTAGTCCCCGGCCGCTACCGGGGTCTGGTCGCCCAGAAAGAACTCACCCCCGTTCTTCAATCGGGCGAGCCAGGCGTCCGGATCCTCGACCGCGAGATTGACGTGTTCGGCGGCAATGGCATCGGCGACCTGCGCGGCGGCATCTTCGTCGCGTACCCAGAGGGCGGCGGATTCGGTGTCGAGGGCAGCTTGGATAGCCTCGACGCGACCACGATCGGCGAGTTGAACTCCGACCTCGGCGACGATGGCCTCGAGGACCTCTCGCGACCACGAGACCAGGAAGCATTTGCCGGGATCGTGCTCGGCTTGGGCGATGAGGTCGGCGGCCACGCAGGCGGGATCGGCGCTGGCATCGGCCACGGTGACGATCTCGCTGGGCCCGTAGAAGCCACCGTCGGTCCCGCAGGCGCCGGCTACGCTCTGCTTGGCGAGTTGCACGAAGACATTGCCGGGCCCGGCGATCATCTCCACGCGCTCGACGCTTTCGGTTCCAAAGGCCAGGGCCGCCACGGCCTGGGCGCCCCCAATTCGGTAGAGGGTCTCGATTCCGAGCATTCGGCAGCAGGCCATGAGTTCGGGGGCGATGTCCCCGGGTTGTTCCCCGGGTTTGGGCGTGGGGGGAGGGTTCACCACGCGAAGGCTGCTCGCGGGCACCCCGGCCGCGAGGGCGGGGACGGCCAGCATGACAAGGGTGGAGACGAGAGCGGCGACGCCGCCCGGGACGGTCAGGCCTGCGCTCGCCACAGGGTTGAAGCGAAGGCCGAGCTCGGCCCCCGCCCGCTTCATCGTGGGCGGGTCGGAGGGGCGGATGTGTTCCTGGTACGCCCGTACATTGGCGATCGCTGCCTCGAGGGCAGCCCGCAGATCGGGATCGAGTTCGGCTTCGGCGCGTTCCATTTCATCCGGCGACACGCGAATGCGCTGGGCCGAAAAGGCAGGATCGGTGAATCGACGCATGGCTTCGACCACGGCGTCGTCTCCTCGCTGGCGCACGTCCTCGACGAGTTGGCCGACGATCTCGGCTTCGGGACTCGCCAGGGAGGCGGTGGCGCGCAGGCGTTCGAACCGCGTAGACCAGGCTTCCTGCCCCTCGGGCGTGTT